>CAZFPQ010000397.1:0-5092 GCA_964521065.1 uncultured Bacteroidia bacterium
TGGCCTGAAATGCAGAAGTTTTTTGCTTACTTTTTTCAAAAAAAGTAAGGCCCGCGGCAGGCGACACTGCTAATGATTAAGGGCAACTTTTTGGCTAAAGTCCAGCTTAGTCGACAACTAAGTCCTGAAGATGTTGGCTCAGACAATATTTTTGCTCGCATTTTGCTTAGGAGTCATGTAATTATGGAACTCATTAGTCTTCACATTTATACTAGAGGCTATGTCTGAGGACCTTCAAGATTCTGTTCCTCGTTTTCACCCTTTCCTCACCTACTGGCTACCCTGGATCTTGTGGATGGCCTTGATATTTTTTTTATCTGATCGCCCTAAGCAGGAATCTCTCCAGATGAGCGGTTGGTTTTTGATTTTTTTCGAATGGCTGGGCTATACCTATGCCGAACTGGAGGCCATGCAGGTTGTTCTCCTCATCCGAAAACTGGCTCACTTTACCATCTATCTCATTCTGGCCTTGTGGACAGTCAGGCTTCAGCGCTACTATCTTCCAGGCAAGAAATTCCCTTGGTGGGCTATTCTCTGGTGTTTGTTGTATGCCATTTCTGATGAAGTTCACCAGGCCTTCGTTCCAGGGCGAGGACCTCAACCCATTGACGTTGGCATCGATCTGCTGGGGGCTTTGTTTGGAGCATGGCTTTGGATTCAATATGAAAAAAGATATATATCTAAATAGGTCCCAAAGTAAGCCCCTGCATTCTTTCAAAATTCTCTTACCTTTGCTTAGAGGTTGTTTGAAATTTTCCTCTCTAGTCCAAACTTGTCTCTTGGGAACCTGGATGTGTCACTTTTCCTTAAAATAGTTCGCTATTTATCGAAGAATTTCCTTTCAACTTTCCCAAGATCACTTGTTTGGCTTCAAGTGATCAAAATCCAAACAGTCTCTAAGGGAACGCACAAAAAATACATAACCCATGATTGTCGAAATAAAAGTTCCGAGTCCCGGCGAATCAATCACTGAAGTAGAAATTGAAGCCTGGCTGGTGGAAGATGGCGCGGTGGTAGAGATGGATGATGAACTGGCAGAAATCAACTCAGACAAAGCTACCCTTACCGTGAATGCGGAATCAGGTGGTGTAGTTCAGATCCTCGCGGCAGAAGGTGATACCGTAGAGGTCGGTCAGGTGATTGCCAAAATTGATACTGAAGCAGCAGGAGCCGCCAATGGAGGAGGAGATGCCACTCCGGCAAAGGAGGATCAAGCCGCAGACACGCCTGCTTCTACGCCATCTAGCAATGGCAGCTCTGCTAGTGGACATCCTTCCGTATCTGCTCAGAAAATGATGACTGAGCAAGGCATCAAGGAAGGTGCAGTCGAAGGCTCTGGCCGCGGAGGCAGGGTCACAAAAACCGACGTGGTGAACTACGCCAAGGAAGGCAAGGCTACACCTCCCCCAGCTAAAAAAGAAGCACCTGCCAAACAGGAAAAGAAAGAAGAACGGCCCTTACCTGGCTTGCCCGTATTGGGATCCAGCGGGGAGCGCAGCCAGCGCCGAGAAAAGATGAGTACCCTGCGGAGGAAGATCGCAGATCGTCTCGTTTCCGTAAAAAATGAGACTGCCATGCTCACCACCTTCAACGAAGTGGATCTCAAGGCGGTGATGGACATGCGCAAGCAGTACAAAGAAAAGTTCAAGGAGATTCATGGAGTCAACCTGGGATTCATGTCTTTCTTTACCAAGGCCGTTTGCATGGCTTTACAAGAGTTTCCCGGGGTCAACGCACAGATCGATGGCAAGGAGATGGTTTTCCATGATTACTGCGACATTGGTATTGCAGTATCTAGCGACCGGGGTCTGGTGGTGCCAGTCATCCGTGACGCTCACCAAATGAACCTTGCTCAGTTGGAGCAATCTGTATTGCACTATGCCCTCAAAGCGAGAGCTGGTCAAATTACCATCGACGACATGACAGGAGGAACCTTCACCATCACCAATGGTGGGGTATTTGGGTCTATGTTGTCAACCCCCATCATCAACCCTCCTCAATCTGCGATATTAGGCATGCACAACATCGTACAGCGCCCCGTAGCCATCAATGGCGAAGTGGTGATCCGTCCGATCATGTATGTCGCTTTGTCTTATGACCACCGCATCATTGATGGCAAGGAAGCCGTTTCTTTCTTATATAAAATCAAGGAAAGACTGGAAGACCCCTCTCGCATGCTGCTAGAGGTATAGCTTGCAGAACAGATCTGATATTTTGTGTACCAGGGAGAAAGTCACCTCTTTCTCTCTGGTATTTTTATTCTAAAAATCAGAAAAAATCCTTTTGTGAATCATATATGAAAAAACAAATAACATGGGTAATAAGTCTTGCCATTAGTATTCGGAAGCTCCTGGTTCATAGCCTAGTACAAAAAATGACCAAATAGGTAGAAAAGATGACCATCCAAGGTTGACCATGGGTGCAAAACTTGCACGCTTTTTGTATATTGAAATTGCGTCAATCACGAAAATGACAAGTCCTAAAATTTTGCCCCTATTGATCTTTTCTCACATTAATGATTCAGTTTCTGTATGTCATCCTCTGCCTTGCCATTTGACGTAATCATCATAGGGGCAGGACCCGCTGGCACTTCCGCTGCATTGAGCTTTCAAACAGCTCAGCTGCGTGTCCTCCTGTTAGATCAATATGAATTTCCCAGGGAAAAAATGTGCGGGGACCACATCCCCCGTAGGGCAGTTGAGGTATTGAAGCGCATCAATCCCGATTTATCTGAGCCATTTGATCGCTTACCGGTACACCTCCGTACCTATAGAACTCGCTTGGCTACCGATCATGGTGACCCTTTCGAATTGGAGTCTGAGATTCCCGCCTATACCTGTCGCCGGGAATGCTATGATGAAATGCTCCTAAATTTGGTCAAAGACCATACGGATGTAGAGGTTCACGAAGGCGAAAAAGTCTTATCGCTCGTGCAGGAGTCTGATCACGTCTTGGTTCAAACGGCAGTTGGAAAGTATCACGCCAAGATGGTCATTGGATGTGATGGCAGCCGATCCTTAACTAGTAAGTACTTAAGGGGGGAAGAAACCGATCGGAAATATTTTGGGGCCGCCATCCGGGCCTATTATCAAGGGGTAGGAGGCATGGCCATGGATCGAACCGAAATATTTATTCAAAAAAAACACCTACCAGGTTATTTTTGGCTTTTCCCCCTGCCAGATGGCCAGGTCAATGCAGGCTTCGGCATTCGCACTCGTATTGCCTCTAGGCGTAAATTAGACCTAAAGGAAACCATGCATGCCTTTATCGAGGCATCTCCAGAGCTAAAGGAACGATTTACAGAAGCCTCTTTGGTCAGTCAGATGGAGTATGAATTGCCCTTCTCCTCTCAACAGGTTCCGGTATCAGGAAACCAAGTGCTGCTAGCAGGGGATGCAGCTTCTTTATTTGATCCTTTTTCACCCGAAGGGATCAGCCACGCTACCCTAAGTGGTCACTTGGCGGCCCTGCAAGTGATTCGATGTTTTGAAGACGAGCGCTTTGATGGAGACTATTTAAAAGCATACGACACCACTCTTTGGAAGGGCCTTGGGTCTGGAATTCGCCAAAAAAGCTGGGTCCACCAAATGGCTGCAACTTACCCTGGCTTAGTGGATCTCAGTCTCCGTATGATTCAGTTTGCACCAGTCAGGCAATTGGTCCGTCGCTACCTGTGATTGAAGGGAGGGGATACCGTTAGCTGGACTTTGGCCAAAATCTTACCCTTATGCCATTAGCAGTATCGCCTGTCCCGCGCCGCTTTGCGGCATCTTCGACAAGCGGGATTTCGCAAGCTCAGCCGGCCTTACTTTTTTTGAAAAAAAGTACTGTGTTAAAAAACTTCGGCATTTCAGGCCAGTCCGCTAAACCGCCCCAGTACACCAAATGTCGCCCAGCGCCGCCTCAGGCTCACCTAGGGCTTCCCTGTCTGCATTTCTTGCCTGCGCATGGGCATGCGATCGATCACCCTGAAAAGCTCCTGTGACGTAAATGGTGAGGAAAATTTCTGCATTTTGCGCCCTCCATCCTTCCCTACCAATATCACTTGGCTAGGGTGATGGCCTAAGTCATACTTTTTCTGTATTACTTGGCAGGCCTCGGGAGAATACTCCTGTCCCAATTGATCCAAACCTCCTGAGTTCGAGACCCACAACCAGATCAAGTCTCGGTCTTTCCATTCAAGCATATACTGAGCTTGAACCTCGAGTTGTGCCTGGATGAGTTCATCTGTCGCTTCCTCGCTCACGATAATGACAAGCCGGTTTTTCCAAAGAAACCCACCTAGGGGATTGGCAGGCGTTTGAGCGTGAGTTTCCTGAGTAAAAGCTAGCCCTATCCCAATCAGACAACAAAAACAAGCAAAGAGGCCGTCCCATGATGTCATAAGAGTATTTATCTTTCAAACCGGGAAGAGGGAAATTGTTTTCAGAAGGCCTCAGTCCCTATTTACCAAGTAGAAAAAGGGAAGGGCCATAAATCCCTGCACATCTCCTTGCCATTTCAAGTCAAAGTCGTATATTTGCATCCTCTAAATCCGCACTGAGCAAAAGAAGACAAGAAGAATTTATGGCAAATACCAAATCCGCCAAGAAGAGAGTACGTCAGGCCGCGAAGCGCCGCCTAAGAAATCGATACAAGCGCACCACCATGCGCACTTACATTAAGCGTCTGCGCGCTACCACCGATCACCAAGAAGCTCAGGAGATGCTTCCCAAAGTGGTTAGCCTCATTGATCGTGTGGCCAAAGCCAACATCATTCACAAGAACCAAGCCGCTAACTTGAAGGGCAAGCTGACTAAGTACGTCAATAGCCTAGCCTAGTCGTTAGCTCCAACGGTGCGGTTTACCGAAATATGCCCCAACTCATATATATGAGTTGGGGTTTTTGTTTGTCCGAATGGATGCAATGGAGTAGCTTTCTTACCCCGTAAGGAACACGAAAAAAATAACATGTCGCTTTTGCGTAGGAATTTTGTTCCAGATCAAGGAAGGAAAATCGACCTTAGCGAGTCGAAGATTCCGACCCGTCGGAGCTAAGGGAGGATTTTCTGACGAAGAGATGGGGCAAAAGGCCAAGCAAAAAGGCATAACT
>CAZFPQ010000398.1:0-5073 GCA_964521065.1 uncultured Bacteroidia bacterium
CAAAAATGCAATGCTTGGAGAGTCTCTGATCTTGATGCTATTTTGTGATCGGTGTAAAGTCTGAGAAGCCATAGGAGCTCCCCCGAAACCCAATGGCTTATCTTGCTAGCCAACACCGATGTTTTGCGTGAATGTTAACCCTTCAAAAAAATGAAGCCCTCTTTTGCCCCCTTAAGATACCTGATACTAATTTGTCTTTTCACTTTTTCCCACCGATCTCAGGCCCAACATATGGCAGAATCAACTCCCAGCATCACAAAGTCGGAGATTCGCCTGACTGAAGAAGGCTATCAACTCTTTCTGAATGGAGAGCCTTTTTACATCAAAGGTGCCGGGGTAGATAAAGGCAGTCCTGAAGCATTGGCCATGCATGGCGCCAACGCCCTCCGAACGTGGAGTACCGACAATGGAAAAGCGGTATTAGATCAGGCGCATGAACTAGGTTTGAAAGTCATGATGGGCATTTGGGTCGGGTTAGAGCGTCATGGCTTCGATTATGATGACGAAAAGGCCGTGAAGCAACAGCTGCAACGCATCCGTAAAAAAGTGATGGCCTTGAAGGATCATCCCGCCTTGATGATTTGGGGCATCGGCAACGAAATGAACCACCAGTCTAGCAACCCCAAAGTCTGGGACGCCGTGAACGACATATCCAAAATGATCCACAAGGTGGACCCCAACCACCTGACTACCACGCCCTTGGCCGGTATCGACGAAAGAAACGTAGGCCTAGTAAAGAAGCAGGCTCCTGACTTGGACTTCCTGAGTGTGCAGGTATACGCCCCTATTGATGTACTGCCCAGGCTGGTGGAGGAATCGGGCTATGAAGGGCCCTTGTTGGTCACCGAATGGGGAGCCACCGGTTGGTGGGAAGTGCCCAAAACCAGTTGGGGAGCGCCCATTGAAAACAACAGTTCGGTCAAAGCAGACCTCTACCTGAGCCGCTATCAGAAATCCATCGCCTCTCAATCTGAGCAGTTGATCGGTTCTTTTGTCTTTCTCTGGGGCCAAAAGCAAGAGCGCACCCCGACCTGGTTTGGGATGTTTTTGCCCGATGGGCAAGAGACCGAATCCGTAGACGTGATGCACTACGCCTGGAATGGGACCTGGCCCGACAACCGAACGCCCCGAGTGAATGATTTCACCCTAAACGGGCAACGAGCCATCGATAACATCAAGCTCAGCGCAGGTCAAATGTACGACGCCCAGGTGGATGCCTCCGATCCGGATGGAGATGCCTTGAATTACCGCTGGGAAATCATGCGAGAAAGCCAGTCCCAAAAAACCGGAGGAGATCCCGAGTATATTCCCGCCGTCATCAATGAAGGATTTGAGGAAGCTGCGGGTAAAGAAACCTCATTTAAAGCCCCAGAACGGTCCGGTGCGTACCGCTTGTTCATCTATGTAGAAGATGGCCATCGGCATGCCGGGCATGCCAACATTCCTTTTTGGGTGGATTGAGGGGGAAATCGGAGGGATTTAGCTTGATTGCTCAAACGGATATCCTCCCTGAACTCCTCCCATGCCTCAAAGAATAACGAACTCCCGAAAGTTCTCTCGATGGATGACCTTCCCCTCCGCATCATATGCATTTAAAAAGGTTTTTGAGAATTTAGCTTTGGCTTTGGGATTCCACTTAAACTCATAGGCTTTTAGGCTTAAGCCTGTTTGCTCTATGTAGTCGATTTCTTGTTGCTGCATGGTTCTCCAGAAATGAGGCTTGGCGAAAGTCAGTTTATAGCTATTTTGTTTGATTCTCTCCGAAATCAGAAAGTTTTCCCACAGCATTCCGACATCTTGACGCAGGCTTAAGCCCCTAAACTCACCGATTACAGCATTCCTAATGCCATTGTCATAAAAGTAGATTTTACGCCCCTTCTTGATTTCATTTCTCACATTTCGGTTGAATGATCTCAATCGGAAAATGACGTATCCTTTTTCGAGAATGTCTATGTATCTCTGAACTGTATCTTTTGAAATAGAAACCAATTGACTTAGCTCGTTATAATTGACCTCACTTCCTACCTGCAAGGCCAATTCCTGAACCAGCTTTTCCAAAACTTCAGGCTTTCGGATTTCCCCCAATGAGAGGATGTCACGATATAAGTAGCTATGGACTAGGTTCCGCAGAATCTCTCTTTCTTGCCCCTTTTGCTTATTGATAACATCTGGGTACATGCCAAATATCAGGCGATTTTCTAAATCTTGTTGAGCTTTGAGATACCCTACGTGGTTCTCATACTCTTCCCAACTGATAGGATACAACCCATACTCCCATTTCCGCCCAGTCAGAGGCTCGCTGAGTTCACTGAACAAGTTAAAAGATGAGGATCCACTAATCCAAAGCTGGACGTCCTTGAACTGGTCCGTAATAATCTTCAAGGTTAAACCAATCCCACTTATTCGTTGAGCTTCATCAATGAAAACGATCTTTTTCCCATTGATCAAACGCCTTATTTGCTCAGTATTAGGTGTATCTAACTCCGCCCTGGTAGTAGGGTCATCCCCATCAAAAAATGCATAATCCTTATTGCTAAGCTGATTCAAGATCAAGGTAGTCTTGCCTACTTGGCGTGGACCAATGACCATGATGGCTTTCCCGCTGCCTACCTTGCTCTCAATGGTAGGGATAATTGTCCGATCGATCATGGCAAAATATAACAAAAGGCTTTCATACTAGCCAAATCTTATACTTTTCAGCTACTATACTAGTCATTTATTATTCTAGAGTCGATCAACTATTGACAACCGACCATCAGTGGGATCTTAGCGTAGCTATAGCGGTCAGAGACACGAGACAGAGTCTCGCTGCAGCTTCGTTTGGTGTGGTGCCAGTCCAGCACTAGCTGAGGAGACCTCCCACCAAGACTGGTTCCAAGACATGCTCATCGCTAGCTCTTTAGCTAGATATTACCAATAACCGAATTTGGGATAGTAAGAAAACCTTTATTTCCAAAATTTGGATTTTTTTACCTAGCTCTGAAACTACTGACCATTCTTCCTACAAAACCATTTAGCATACCACAATTTTCATATATTGAATCGCAGATCTGTATCATCCTTTCGCTTTTCCCCGAAAAGCCCCTTTCCACTCGTCTTCTTACCAATAATTCTTCAGCCATGAACCCTAACCTTGTGACCATTAAACTCTCCGGGCTGGTTTTGCTGATGTGCGTCTTACTCCCGCTCAATGCCTGGAGCCAAGCACCTGACACCTTTTTCATTTCTCTCTCCCAGCAGTCACGCAGCCAGCAAACTCCCTACAGCCACAGTTACAAAATGCTCACCAAGCCCCGCGGTGACACCATCGGTTTTCGAGGTCGCATGATTCGCGCCCAATTCCCAGATTTACGCCAGGCCCCCGATACGGCCTTTGGGAACATTTATTTCGTCCACGAGCACGACACCCTGTTTCCCAGCACAGTTTTCTTTCTCATCACCGATTTATACAGCCCTCAGGCCCGCATTTGGGTGGACAGGAACATCAACTATGACTTCCGCGACGATGGCCCCCCGCTCCAGTATCATCCGGCAGATAGCGTGGCGGTGATTCGCCTTACCCACCCCAGGGATTCCCTGGCGCAAAAATGGCTGCGGGTGATGCCTATCAGTTGGAAAACCAACATTAAAACCGATAGCAGCACTTGGCATCGAGTGAACGACTTTTGGGGGAATCATCCCAACCATAAAGGCTTTGAACAGATATCAGTGGAGCACATCCTAGCTAGCCAACGTATGACCGCCATTTGTCTCGACACCGTTCTGGCGGGAGACAGCCTACGTTTGGGGCTCCATGACTACGACAACAACGGCCGCTTCGACGACCAGGGAGAGGACTGGATTTGCGTGGAAAAATGGGGAAAGCCCAGCGTAAGCACCAACTTCTTCGACGGCGCTTCCATCTGGGAACCCAGGGCTTTGATCAAACCCAACCAGCAGGTTTACGAGGTTCTCTCGGTAGACCCCCACGGCCGGAGCTTGACCCTTCGCTCCACCGAACAACCCTTTCCCCGGATTACCGAGGGCGATCCCATTCCCGATTTTTCCTTCAAAACCCACGAGGGGGACAGCACGACCCTCTACGCCCTGCTCGCCAAAAAGCCTTATACGCTGATCGACCTGTGGGGCAGTTGGTGTGCGCCCTGTCGGATGGCGATCCCTTCGCTAAAGGTCCTAGAAAACGACTTCGGCGATTCGCTGCAGATCCTGGCGGTAACGCATGACAATCCTGAAGCGGCCCTCGCTTGTCTGGCCGAGCATGAGGCAACCTGGCAAGGGGTATGGGCCACTAAGGCTTTCAAGGACCAGGTCCACAACGGCGCCTTCCCCTTTTACCTGCTTATCGGACCTGACCGGGAGATCGTGATGTTTGAGGCCTGGCCGGCAAGGGTTCGACGGCATTTTGCTGCTGCCCGGGAGGAATAAAGGGGGTTCTCCTCAATCTATGTAGGTGGTTTCGCCCCACCAACCAAGCCGAGAGCTCAAAAAAGCAGCCCCAGGTTCAGGGTGCCTACGTAAAACGGGCGCTCGGCAGTCTGGCCGATGATAAGATGGGGATTGGACCGGGCGGCCAAGTAATAGGATACATGTTGGGTGCTGGGGTAAAGGCTGACCTTGGATATTATACTAATCAATGAGACTAACATGTACAGCACTAATTGGACATTCCACCGAATTGGTGGAATCTATATCTGGGCCCGGATCATAGATTAGAAACCTTCTCCGAGCGTAACCTGTGTGCTCTTCTAAAAAATCGATAATAAGCTTTGCCCGTTTCAAACCGATATAAAGATCCAAATCGGCTTCCTTAGTGCAATAATACGTAGAAACTTTTATTCGAAAAGGTTCAAAGAGTATTGAATCCTCCGAAAGGATCAATGCTAGGTTTTTGAGATCTTCTTTTGAATCAGGGTTCAAACTATGAGAATGAGTTTCAAAATGAATGTATCCTGGGAATATGGCCCATATTGGACTAATACTTTGCCCTTGCAATTTCCAGGCTGGAAAAAACAAAAGAATAGACTTGTCCCAATATAAGTACCTGATTATCAATATGCTTAACTTGTGGCGGCA
>CAZFPQ010000399.1:0-5063 GCA_964521065.1 uncultured Bacteroidia bacterium
ACCTCATCGATATATGGCTATCTGGGTGGCAAGACCGTTCCTAAGATTGATTTTATCCTCTCTTTGCTAGAGATGTATCCGGGCCTAAATGGCCACTGGTTGATCACAGGGCAAGGTGAGATGTGGCTTCCAGAGGCAGAGAGGTTCCTCCACCCTAATGATCCAGGTGCCAGTCTAATGGGGGCGAAAAAGGCGCGAGAGCGCGAATTACAGCGAGAAGTTGAGGATTTGTACCGCGAAAACAAGATGCTGCGTTCTCAACTTGAGGACAAGGAGCGCATCATCAAGCTATACGAAAAGCGAGACGGGTAAGCGTCTCACAAACTAACCAATTTTCACAACTAGTTGGAATATGTTTTCCAACTTAATGGAATTAAATTTATCTCAAACCGTGCCAAAAGTGCGCCAAAAAAAGTGTGTCAATGCGTGCCAAGCTGTTGAAAAAGGTAACTTCCTGGTTCTCAGATAGAGTAGAGGGCTGGGAACAGGCAATCCAGTCCTGGGCACTTATCGCCCCATACGTGCAGTACGGGGCGATTTTGCAAATTCTCGCCAGAATCTCGCCAAATATTTCAACAAATTTAGCCATGAGTAGCCGCAACAAAGGCGTACTCTACAGCGCTAAAAACGTCCCTTATGTTCCCGCCAAACTGGTGGAATCAAAAGGGAAACATGGCTGGTACATTGAGTACTGGGTATGGCATGTAGAGATTGAGAAACTGGTGAGGAAGCGCTATTACCACATAGCGGGTACCTCCCTAAAGGAAAAGCGTAAAAATGGCAGGGCCCACTGCCAGAAGATCAACACCAGCTTGGCCAAGGGAGCCTCGGTGGGCAAAGCTCCTACCCTCCCGCATAAGCCGCCACCTAGCTTCGGAGAAGTTTTCCGCAAAGGAGTCAACATCAAGGATGGAGAAACCAGCAGTGAGCGTAGTCGCCAAAACTACCGCTACTACTCTAACATCATTACTTACTGGTTTGACACCTCCAAACTGGGCCGAAAGAAGGTAGACCAATTCTCACGCAAGGATGTCTATGCTTTCTTAGATTACCTCACCGAAACCCGGAAGGTCGGTCCTAAGACCCGCAACAATTACCATGAATACTTCTCCAACATTTGCAATGTCTTGGTGGAGCGGGGTCTACTCAAGGAAAACCCTGCCCAAGGGATTACCAAACTTAAAACCCAGGGGCGAAGGCATGTACCCTTCACCCCTAGCCAGCGGGCCATCTTGGAAAATTGGATGAAGATCCACGATCCCGAACTCTACCAATTTACTAGATTGGTCTACTATTGCTTCCTGCGCCCTGTCGAGATTTTGCGAATTCGGATTTCCCAGATAGATCTTCCAAACCGCATCATCTTAGTCTGGGCTGGCAACGCAAAAAACCGTAAGCAGATGCCGGTAGTCATACCAGGCTCCTTGGCCAGCTTACTGACGGAGATGAAAATCCCCTCGCTACCGGATGCCTGGTATCTATTCGGAAAGGGACTACGGCCTGGTGAGAATTCCTGGCACCGCAATCGGGTGAGCGAGCGACACCGGGCTGCCTTAGAGGCTTGTGAAATGGATACCGCGATCCATGACCTGTATGGCTGGAAACATACCGGGGTATGTAATGCCTATCGAGCAGGGGTGGATATCCAGGCTATCCAGACTCAGTGCCGGCATTTTTCTTTGAATGAGACGGAGATATACCTGCGTTCGCTGGGGTTGAGGATTAGTAGCGAGTTGAAGAATACGGATTGGTAAGATCTGCACATCTTCCTCCATCATCGTTTTTCCAACGCTTGGATGTTACCTCTAACAATTTTCACATTTGGATGTTCTTCACCCATAACCTTAATAAAGGTATCTAATGATTGTTCCAATAGACTAGTCGCCTCGGTGTATCTTCCCAAATCTTTATAGATCATAGCCAGGTTATTGCGACTTCTGGCTGTCGAGGGATGTTCTGATCCAAAGTTCTTTTCATCAGATTGGAGCGCCTCTTCAAGTAGGGAAGCCGCCTCGGAGTATTTTCCTAAATCCTGATAGACGGTAGCAAGGTTGGAGCGCCTTATGGCTGTCGAGGGATGTTCTGGTCCAAAGTTCTTTTCTGCCGATCTGAGCGCCTCTTCGAGTAGAGAAGCCGCCTCGGAGTATTTTCCTAAATCTTGATAGACAGTAGCTAGGTTGGAGCGCCTTCTGGCGGTCGAGGGATGTTCTGACCCCAAGTTATTTTCATCAGATCTTAGCGCCTTTTCTATTAGGGAAGCCGCCTCGGTGTATCTTCCCAAAGCCTGATAAACAGTAGCTAGGTTATTTCGACTTCTGGCGATCGAGGGATGTTCTGGTCCAAGGTTGTTTTCATCAGATCTGAGTGCCTCTTCGAATAGGGAAGCTGCCTCGGTGTATCTTCCCAAATCTTGATAGATGGAAGCCAGGTTGTTTCTACTTCTGGCTGTCGAGGGATGTTCTGGTCCAAAGTTCTTTTCATCAGATCTTAGCGCCTCTTCGAGTAGGGAAGCCGCCTCGGAGTATTTTCCCAAAGCCTGATAGGCGGTAGCAAGGTTGGAGCGCCTTGTGGCTGTCGAGGGATGTTCTGGTCCAAAGTTCTTTTCTGCCGATCTGAGCGCCTCTTCGAGTAGAGAAGCCGCCTCTTTGTATCTTCCCAAATCTTGATAGACGGCAGCTAGGATGGAACGACTTCTGGCGGTCGAGGAATGTTCTGGTCCAAAGTTCTTTTCTGCTGATCTGATCGCCTCTTCTAGTAGGGAAGTTGCCTCGGAGTATCTTCCCAAAGCCTGATAGGCTACGGCTAGGTTGGAGCGACTTCTGGCGGTAGAGGGATGTTCTGATCCCAAGTTCTTTTCATCAGATTTGAGCGTCTCTTCGAGTAGCTCGGCCGCCTCCGTGTATCTTCCCAAATCCTTATAGACTAAGGCTAGGTTGGAGCGACTTGTGGCGGTGTTAGGATGTTCTACTCCAAAGTTCCGTTCAATAGATCTGAGCACCTCTTCGAATAGGGAACACGCCTCGGTATACCTTCCCAAATCTTGATATACGGTAGCCAGATTGTTTTTTAAGATGTTTAACTCCGAAGTATCCAATTTGAGCCATAAAAGGAGGGACTCCCCCCAAGGCACCCAAGGGAATTTGTCTATTGGATTATCCTTACTTTGATCTAGGGAAAGTAATCTCCTTACTCCCTTGATGATAGGTTCACAATTGCTCTTGTTGGGCTTAAGGTGTGTCCGGGCTACCTCCTGGATAAGTTGATGACAGCGGTAGGTATCACCTTCCTCATTATGACTGATCCAACCAAAGTCAACCAACTCCAGCAAAGCCCTCTCAAATGAATCCACCTCATCCTCGTCAACTGAGAAAACTTGGAGTAGCTGCTCAGGAACAATTTCTTCCGAGGGAATAATCGACCACTGTCGAAGAATATTTTGAGCAGGCTCACTTAATCCAATCACATCAAAGATGGCGAGCAAATAGGCATAAATGTTCTGCTCACTGTCACTATGCTCACTCCAAGCTCTGCGAGAGAGAGCGTGGAAGCGTTGCTCTCGAATTTGCTGAAGGAGTTTAGCTGGGGTCATGAAGCCCTTACAGGTACGAGCTAACAATTCCAGGGTAAGGGTGTGATAACCTATCTCTTTGAGCAGGTCTAATATATCAGGATCTCCCGGCTGGCCTTTGGGGTAAAGTTTGAGGAATAGAGCTTCCGCTTCAGTGGTAGGAAGTTCATTGAGTTTTTGAATGGCCAGGCCATTCAGTTGAATCCGCGAGGTAACCAACACATGCCAGTCCGGAGGCTGAGGGAGTTGAGACCGGATCTCCTCAAGAGACTTACCTGCATTGTCTACTACTAAGAGTTTCCGTCTCCCTTCCAGGGATTTAAGCTGATTCAGCACCAGGGCCAGTCGATCTGCTTCTGAGAGATCGGTATTGAATTCTAAGCCCAGGTTTTGAAAGAGTTGTACATTATTGGCTAGAGCCGAGCTGGCGGATTGGAGCTCAGGTTGCTCTGCGTCTTGCTGAACGCTGATCCAGAGTAGGTGCTCATACTGATCTTGAAACTGATGTACATACTCCCGAGCAAGGGTGGTCTTGCCCATGCCACCTATGCCATTGAGTAGGAGCAAGGAACGGTTGTCCTTTAGGGTCTCATGAATCTGCTGGAGATCATGGGCTCGGCCCGTAAAGTCGTTCACTGGACCGGGGATATTGGTCAGGCGTTTAGGAATGGGAGGAACGACTTCGGGGCCTACAGGCTCTTTAGGAATTTTCCAATCCATGACCTCCTCTTGACCAGGCTTTAGGTAGAGCCCCCAGGATAATTGGGAGGAAGGGCCTTCTTCTAAGCCTAACAAATCTCTGAAGCTCTTTGACCGATTTTGAACCAGCCCCGCTTCTTGATTGTTAATGACTGCCGCCGCCACCTTGAATGCCTCCCCGAGACTCCGTCCTGCCACCAAGGCTTGGTAGAATTTTTCTGCTAGCTCAATAGCTCGTCCATCATTGATGGGTGCCTCAGTCGCAATCACGGCAGGCACCCCCGCATCATGAAGAGCCTGGACCTGGGGATAGTTGGAGCAGCCATTCAGAAAAACCAATTTAAGATTGGGCGAAAGGCCCAATACAGTGGCTAGGTTTTTTCCTTGGAGTTTGAGATCGGTTAGGTGGAGCGAATCTTCCCCAGAATGGCCCCCAAAGTGAAAGAGGGTCAAGCGATCATTGAAGCGATCGAAGCTATCCCATAAGTCATCAAGGTTCGCACCAGGTACCATTTCGTATTGGATGGCACCTTTGTCATGGGGATACTTGACTTTGTCTCTGATGCTGCGCCATTCGCCTCGGAGGTCGAGAGACCCCACCGAGTCATTGGCGAAGGTAAATAGGAAGGCTGGGGTTGCTTGTGCCATGTGTTTATAAGGACGATTTCCTCCTACACATTATCACAAAATTTTCTGAATTATGGAAACATGGAAGAGCAAAGCATGGGTTTCGGGGAGTGAAAGCCTATCCACTACTCTTTTTAGGCTTCTTATAATCTCTTACTTTCCGATAAAT
>CAZFPQ010000400.1:0-1682 GCA_964521065.1 uncultured Bacteroidia bacterium
ATGCGTATTGGATTTGAGCCTAATTATTGGGCAGCTAAGATACCAAGCTCATTGAACGCTGCCATGGTAAGCTTCTTTCTGTCTTGACTAAAGTTATCCATGTCATACCCCATCCCAGGACTCACGTTGGTCGCAAAAAAATAGCTGTTTCCCTTCGTTTCAATCCATCCTACAAACCAACCATTGTGCTTTTCCCCCACAATGGACCATCCTGTCTTGGCGTATAATTCATAGCCGCCTTTGACCTCAATTTTCATGATTTTCAGCATGGCTTGGTAGGTGGAAGGCTTGATGTCTAGTTGTTGATCGTGTAGCCGCTGAAGGAAGTCGACTTGTTGGAATTGGTCAATGGCAGAGGGACCAATCACCCAAAAATCATCTACTGTTTCTGCATCGAAGATCATACCAGGATAATCGATGCGGTCTAAGGTAGCCCTCATTCGATCCATTCCAGTCTCTCTGGCTAGTTTTTGGTAGCAGGGCAAGCAAGAGCGCATGAAAGCTTGAGCGAGGGTCATGTCCTCTTCCCAAGCCTTCATGCGACGGGGTTTGCCATCCCAATGGATCATGCTACTAGGATCTTGAAGGATGTCGTTTTCTAGCGCCACGATAGAGTTGGGGATTTTGAAGGTAGAGGCGGGCAAATGTGGGGTCTTAGCCCAGCGGAAATCATTGCTGTGATACACTTGGCGCTGAGGGTCAAAAATTAAGAATGCGCCTTTGAGCTTTGCAGAGTCAAGGATCTGCTGCAACTGGGTGTAATACTTCATTTGTGCTTCACTCCTGTCCTCAACTGTCGGCGTAGGTTCTTCTTTTACAACTTGCTGAGCTTCGGCGGAATGCCTTAGGCATGCACCTGATCCCAGCCAAATCAGGGACAACATCAGAAGAAAATTGGGTTTCATTGGGAAGTCGATTTAGTTGAAATAAATGGCGAGGCCAAGTTAGCGCAATGGTACACCCTCCCCTTCGAGCCTTGATTATCAGTCGAGGCTCCCTGATTATTTGTCCGAAGAAGCAGAGAAAGTCGTATGCTGTATTATTCGCGCCTTCGACCCAAAAACACACTCACCTTGGGGTCAATAGGGTTTCCTGAGGCCCGGCGAAAGGAGACAAGCTGACCTACGTGGGTCAGGGCATCGGCCAAGGGGCCGTTCACTGCATTCCAAAAAGGAAAGCTGCTGCTGTTTTCGCCCCGCTCAAACACAATGTTCATCCTTCCCATGTCCTCTGCATCGCTTTGCTTGAGTAATATACTGGCTTCCTCTAGGCTGTGTAGCGTGGCCGCCCTCAGTTCCTCGAAGCCCATTTTTTCTGTACTACTTCTGCTCTGGGCTTGTTGTTTGACGGCGAAAAGAAGCATCTGACTCAGGGAGTAAATATGCTCAATGGTCTCATAAGAACTGCGCGCATCCTCGCTAGGCCGGTAGTCTAAGTCCTCGGGCCTAAGGCTTTCGGTAGCCCAATAATAGCGAAAACCCAGGGCGTCTATCATCCTGGCGGCTACGCTGTGTTCCGTAAATTCTTCAGGATAGTCTGGGATGCTGCGAAAGGGTAAATCTTGCGTAAGAGCCGGGGACATAAGCACGATTAAACTAATGGAGAAAAGCCATTTCATAGGAAAAAGTCTAGGGTTAAGCGCTCAATTTAAGTAGGCAGAGGGGATAAGTTAAAGAGTTGAA
>CAZFPQ010000400.1:1782-5059 GCA_964521065.1 uncultured Bacteroidia bacterium
GTCCCCGTTGGCCGGCAGTCGGTAGATTTCTTCTTTACGGGTTATCAAGATGCTGTGCGTGACAACATCGAAGTCACTTCTGCCAAGGAGGTCATCCTGAATGTAGAACTCCAACTCTCAGCCCTAGATGTAGAAGAGGTGGTGATCAGTGCCAGTCGCAATGGGGAGGTAAGCAATGAAATGGCTACCGTGAGTGCACGTGAGTTTTCGGTGGTAGAGACCAATCTCTATGCAGGGAGCCGGGGAGAACCGGCACGAATGGCGTCTAACTATGCGGGGGTGCAAGGAGCGGACGACTCCCGCAACGACATCGTGATTAGAGGAAATTCTCCCGCCGGGGTACTCTATCGTCTAGATGGAATCAACATCCCCAACCCCAATCACTTTGCCATCCCTGGAACAGGAGGCGGACCGGTGACAATTTTGAACAACAAGTTCCTAAGCAATTCCGACTTTTTCACCGGCGCTTTTCCCGCTCAGTTTGGCAATGGACTCGCAGGGGTATTCGACCTACGTATGCGAAATGGAAACAATCAGCAGCATGAGTTCACGGGACAATTGGGATTCTTGGGAACGGAATTGACCGCTGAAGGCCCACTGAGTAAGGAATCCGGCTCCTCTTACTTAGCCATGTACCGCTATTCCACCTTACAGCTCTTTCAATTTCTGAACATCGACGTGGGATCTGATGCGATCCCACAATATCAAGATGGGGCCTTTCGCCTAAACTTCCCTCAGAAAAACGGAGCTAACTTAGCCATATGGGGACTAGGTGGACTCAGCGACATTGACATCTTGCTCAGCGAGCAGACGGCTCCTCCAGAGGATCCAGATCTATTTGCCGCGGATACGGATCGCGATCAATATTTTGGCTCCAATATGGGGGTGGTGGCGGCTACTTATAGTTATCCCATCAATGTATCTACCTATTTAAAGGTGGGGTTATCGGCCTCAACTCAATCAATTGATGCGTACCACGAGCAAATCTATCGACGCATCGTCCAAGACGCGGAGGGCAATGACGCTTTTGCCCTTGATTCGCTACGTCCCATTTTGGATTATCGCTTTACTGAAAACAAATACAGCAGCTTCATCAATTTTAAGAAGAAGGTAGGTCGCCGGCATACCTTTGAGGTAGGGGCCAATTTTGACTGGTACGACATGCGCTATGTGGACAGTGCTCGACAAGTCATCCGCGCCAACGACTCCTTGGCCCCTTGGCTGGTACGTTGGGATGGCGATCAAGGCGCTCCTTTGTTTCAACCTTATTTTCAATATCGGCTCAATTATCAAGACCGACTGATTCTTACGGCTGGTCTAACCAGCTTGTATTGGGGGATCAACAACCAAAGCTTTTCCCCCATTGAACCCAGGGTTGGCCTACGTTACACATTAGCCAAAGGACATACCCTGAGCTTTGGTTCTGGGTTACATTCTCAAATTCAGTCACCCTATATTTACTTCTACGGATTTGAAACCGAAGGCCGAGATCCCTTAGAGCACAACTTAGATGTCGGTCTCAGTAAGTCGGCCCACGTGGTGATAGGCTATGACTATGTTTTTGGTAAAGCCATGCGCTTTAAGGCAGAAGCCTACTATCAGTATTTATATGATATCCCTGTCGAGAAGCGACCTACGGCCTTTTCATTACTGAATGCCGGTAGTGGCTTTGTTCGCTTCTTTCCTGATACCCTGGTCAACGAAGGAATTGGCCGGAACTATGGGGTGGAGGTGACCTTGGAACGCTTCTTTGCCGGAGGTTTTTATTTCTTGCTGACAGGTTCCCTCTTTGATGCTAAATATCAAGGTAGCGATGATGTTTGGCGAAACGTCACCTTCAACGGGCGCTATGCGGCCAACGCCCTTACGGCATATGAACTGTCCCTTCGCAATGGACTTGCGATCCAAACAGGACTAAAATTCACCACAGCAGGAGGACGATGGTTTGGAGACGCGGATACCACGGCGTCTATTCGGGCGGGTGAGATTATATTCATTGATTCCACGGCCAACACCCGCCAGTTCGATCCTTATTTCAGGATGGATGTGAGGTTAGCGCTGCGCTGGAATCGCCCTAAGGTCACCCATGAATTGGCCTTTGACCTCATCAACGTCACCAACCAGTTCAATGTATTGACCCTGCGTTTTACCCCCGAAAACCCCGATGGAGCGATTTCACCAGTGCCCCAGTTAGGCTTCTTGCCGCTCTTTTACTACAAAATTGACTTCTGATTGGCTCCCAATTTGTTCCATGAGTTGGTTGATGACAGAATGTTTTGGGAATCATAAAGGAAGGGGCATGCACTTGCAGGAATTGGCCCAAGGATAGGGTTTTTTCTATAGGTATCCCTCGCTTGAACTTTTGGGTTACATTCGCGTTTCTATGACTATATCTTGACTGAATGGTTTCCCATACCTATCCTCCCAAATCCGATTCTGCCCACAAAACGGCGAACCCTCCTAACCCAAGCCAGCTCAACGCCAAAGATGATGAAGCTAAATTCATATTTCTCATCTTAGCCTCTATTTTTGTGGCAGCCTTGGTTACCACTAATCTGATAGCCAATAAGTTTGTGACAGTTGACCTGGGTTTTAAAACCTTCGTGATTTCAGCTGGCATCTTGCCTTATCCCATCACCTTTTTGGTGACGGATTTATTGTCAGAGATTTACGGAAGGAAGAGAACCAACCAGGTAGTCATAGCTGGGTTTTTGGTCAGTGTGTTTGTGCTCTTCATTCTCTGGCTTGGCAGCGTTTTCCCCGCCATCGCAGATTCTCCAGTAAGCGATGCCGTTTACAACCAAGTTTTTTCTAATACGGGACGCATCATCGCTGCTTCCATGCTCGCTTATCTGACAGCACAGTTGGTAGACGTAAGACTCTTTCATTTTTGGAAAAACCTAACCAAGGGTAAGCATCTCTGGCTAAGGAACAATGCGTCGACTATTCTTTCCCAATTGGTGGATACAACCTTGGTAATTGCAGTGGTCTTCTGGGCTCAGGTACCCTATTCACAAATGGGCAGCATGATCATGGATGGATGGATGTTCAAGGCTTGCGTGGCCTTGTTGGATACGGTGCTGATATACGGGGTGGTATACTTGCTAAGGAATCGTTGGCAGTTAAAGATGGGAGAGGAAGTGCAGATTTAAGGGACAAACCTATTTAGCTGGACTTTGGCCATTTTGAAACAGATGAAAACCTCCCTTGAAGACCTGGAAACGCTTATATTTAATTATTCAACTTCATAAGTTTAGGCTGATGTTGATTAATTCAA
>CAZFPQ010000401.1:0-5058 GCA_964521065.1 uncultured Bacteroidia bacterium
GTGGAATGTTCCTAAGGAGTGAAAAAGCAAAAGGAATCAAAGGATATGGATTTTTACCATAGCCCATTCCTAGCTTGCGCGGCGGTGGCGGAGGTGATTTTCTAAAGCAGGCAGGGAACGATCTTGCTCACGAGCCAAGCAGCGCTTGGCCTCATCTAGCCCAATCCAAAAATATTCCAGCTGCTCACCGTCATCCTGACTGAAAGACTCTACCGTGTGCTTCCACCTAGCAGGTGGCTCTTCTAGAGATTGAACATGATAGAAATGGCGTTCTTCAGAATTTTTGAGGCATCCCCGGTATAGAACGTGTTGATCTAGCTTGCCGATAAACCGGAGGTGAATCAAGCCGGATTCTTCCTCGATTTGACGGTAGAGAGCTTCCTCCTCTCTTTCATCATGTTCCACTGTTCCACCTGGAACCTGAATTCCAGCTGTGGGGTCTTTCAGCTTTCTAAAAACCAGTAGCTGAAGCTTTCCATCATATATGCGAGTGAGGTAGGCAAAAACTTTCCGGGTCATAGGCCTAAACTTTGCTTGACACTGGTTCTCAAGGGAGGGATAAGACAAAGAAACGAGCTATTGTTCACAATGTCAACTTTCGAAAACGTTTTCGATCAGGTTTGAAATTTGTGCCAAAATGGAATATTACCCAGTGTAGGCATAATTTTATTCCTGTAAAATGCTGAAAGTCATTTGTTTGTGATGGGTATGTTTTAGTTGTTGATTTTGGGCTCAGATGAAATATGGAAGATTCTATGTTTTGCGAAAAATCGCTCACTAATCCTTATTCGCACGTTTTTTAGCCTCGCTTAAAGTGAAGGAGACGTCCAGCCTAAGAGGAGTTTCTGAAGGATTGTTCGTCAAATCTTGGTCAAAGAGCCGGGAAAGGTTGTTTCCTGCCAAATCTTCAATACTTTCTTTGAAATGAAGCTGGTAGTCTCCCTCGGGCCAGGCTTGATGGGGCGTCAAAGTGAATTCCGTATCTTTGGTGGTAGGTTGAAGGGTGGCTGAAAACCCTTGCTCTTGATATTCTATCCAGACCTTGTCTTCCAAGGCTCCCCAGTCCATTGCTTCTCCAAAAAGTAAAGTCAAAGGATCTTGACTCTGTGGGGCAGGTAGGTCTAGCCTTACCTTTTCTAGAGAGGGGCGGACCCTGTCGTCCCTCTTGGTGAAAAAGTCTTTTTGATAGGCTTGAGACAATTGTTTGCCGTTGCTGCCCTGGAGTGGAGACGAAATAACCAAGGTGTAAGCCTGGTCAGCCATGAGGGGAGGACCGTATTTCTGATGCAGCAATAGTTCCCGCTTGATTCGTCCGGGATCCAGCCAGATGGTCAGCCGTGTCCGGTCGTGGTTCCACAAGGCGGGGTTCTGAGCAAGAAAAACTCTATTTAGGGTATCTCCTGCTTGATCAAGTAGGTGTATTCCTGAATAGGGGGTATGCCCACTCATGGGCTGAGAAAATTGGATGTAAAATTTGAGCAAGTTGGCAGGAAGGGTATCCCCTTGCGGAAAAATCTTTACTACTTGGGGAGAAGTACCTAGGGCATAAGGGACTTCTCCGCGAAAAAGCGTATCTGATTTCGCTAGGACCACATACTTTAGCTCTGCTTGGAAGGGAATCAAAGGCTGGAAATAGTGTTGGTCTCCCTGTTGAATTATTTTTCCCCAAAGTGCTTTGCTGCTTCCTTCCTTGAATACCTTGAGTTCCTCAACTTGATGTGTCTGAGGCAGCTGAAGGCGTACCCAATTCTCTCCTTCAGACACCCATAGCTTCTGCGATTGGACCAAAGTTGGCCATATGGCTATTCCTACCAGGAATAGAATCCTAGATAAGTAGCCCCCGAAAACTTGTCGCCGGGATATGGTCATACCCCGGCGACATGGATTATCCTTCATCACTCAATTGTTCTCAAAAACCCAAGCTTAAGTGGGTGGACATTAGAAAAACGGCAATCGGAGTACGAGGTATGTTGCTGGATTGATTCCTCCTTATATCCATAGCCCGTACTGCCATACCCCGATTTCTCCTGTCCAAGTACTATAACCAGCGGTCACCTTTGGTTACGAGATTTAGGTCCCCGTTGGCCTCCCGCTTGAGCATCACGAACTTATCGTGGTCCAATTTGTCAAGTTGTAACACGTTGACCCAAGGCATGGCAATGAAGGGCACTCCCTCTGTTCCTCCCCGTTGGGCGATGGGTTCGGTTAAGTCTCCTGAAAAGCCTTCCAGGTCGGAGAATTTGATTTTCATCACAGCACGGTTGGTATTGGCTAAGAGCAAATAGGACTCTCCGCCTTTTTCCATCACAATCATGTCGACGGGCGTATTCCAATTTCCTAGCTCAGCTACGGTGCGACCTTTTTGGTGGCTGCCTTCCTCCAATTGGTCCATCGGAAACAACACCAAGGGCGTACAAGTGTAGCCTGCTACCAATTGATCCTGACCTTCGATATGGGCGACGGTAAAAGCTTTGATCGGTGCATAGGTCTCGTAGCGGCCGTGGGCGGCGTGGTAAATTTCCAAGGATGCATCTTTAGCGGCCTCCTCGAAGGGAAAGGGCATTTGCTTGAAGGTGGAGCTGAACTCCTGATTAGAAAGTCCGGATACCAAGACTTTTCCATCTGCATAAGCCAGATCTGATACGGTCCAAACCCGCAAAGGCCGACCTCGGCGGTCTTTATCCTCTGCGCTGTAGGCACCCTCGATGGCTTTTTGGCTGTAACTTACTTCGTCCAGGGCAAACCAGTCCCACTCTCCGTCAATCAGTCGCATCAGTATGGGGGTGCCGCCAGCGTGTTCCACGGCGAGGTACAAAACCTTGGACAAAGGGTTGACCACCATGTCTTGTACCACGATTTGATCTGCTTCACAGCCGAGTACCTCCGCCATTTGCTGATCGATGCGCTCTAGGCTGATTTCATCCGCTTTCTTGCGCTCCTTGTTGTCCTTGGTGTCAATGGCGTAGACCATGGCATTGCGGGAATCTCCAATGAAAAGAATGCCTTCTGGACCAAAGCTCATGGCGTTGATCGAAGCAATTTCAGGATTGCCCCAAGTGAAGTTCTTTTTCCAATCTTGCTCGGCCTGGATCAAGTTCCAGCCCATTAGCAGAGTTAATAGGATGAGTAATTTTCGCATGGAATTAAAAGTTTAAGCAGGTAAATGCGTGGTGAGCATGGCTTTCGAGGGAAAAGTAAAGCATGAAACTGGATGCCCTCCCTTCCATAAAGAAAAGATTTTATGCCAGCAAAGTTTTGTCGTTCACCGGGCAAAAGGGAGTTTTCAACGAAAAAAGACGCATTACCTGATTAAACTACTCGCGTTGCTCGATGAGCTTCTTGAGGTTTTCCCCCTCTTCCTTCATGTGTTGCTTGACCGCAATGAACTCCTTGCGATGAGCCCACTTTCCTATGGGCCCAAATCCCCTTAGAAAGACCTGTCCTGTGAACATACATCCCTTCCCTTGGGGCTCAAAAATGAAGGTCATTTTGGGGATGAACCATCGAAAAAACCAATTGACCGTGGTAAACTCGATGTATCGGTTGGGAATGATTTGGGTAAACCGAGTCTCTTTCTTTAGGTATTCTCCTGCGATTTCTTCTTCGAAATAGAATACGTTGCCTGTTTGCAAGCCAGTTCCTTTTCTCCATTCAAACTTTTTATGCTCAGGATGCCATCGTAGGTAATTCGAATCCATCTCTTCAAAAAATGAATAGACTTTTTCACAGGGAGCATCGATGTATGTTTGATCTTCAAATTTCATTGGGGTAATATTTGGTGATTACAGCGTGAAAGGAATTCCATGGTTGCTTCCCATTTTTGTATGGTCACATCTGCGGGTAGATCCCTTTCATAGCGCCCCAAATATCCCATCCAAGAGAGGGCTAAGCTTGAATAAACCTGCTATTTTTCTGAAGCAGCGCGCTGGGCTTTACGCCAAAGGTCTCCTTAAACGTGCGGGCGTAATGGGCACTATCAGCAAAGCCACAATGATGGGCAAGCTCGGTCAGGCTATTGAACTGCTGGTAACAGCGAAGGGATTTTTCTAATCGGAACCAAAGAATCATGCGGCGATAGGTCAAGCCTGTTTCACTTTTGAATAAATGGAGGAATCGGCTCTCTGAAAGAAAGAGCTTTGCGGCCATTTCCGTAGCGCTAGGTGGATTAGGCGCAGCATAAAGCAGTTTGAGGCAAGCCTGAATGCGTAGGTCTAGACCAAACGGTTCTTCAGACTTCGTCGCGTTTGACAAACTTTGCTGGACCAACTGCTCAAACTTGTATGCAGCCTCCTCTTCTCCTATGAGTTGCTTGGCCGACTTCCATATGTCTAGGAGAAGCTCGTTGGGCTGTTCGATAAATGCTTGCCCTTTTAGCTGTTGTTTACTCCAAAGGCCCAGAGGCGATAAGGGATTTACATTCATCACCAACATGCGTTGGCCCGAGGCACAATGGATGGCGTGATCGACATTGGAAGCGATGAGAAGGGAGCGACTTTCCAAAATTTGGCCACCCAGATGAGCCTGAAAGACTTCGTCAGAGACGGTTATTTGTATGGTGAAATGCCGGTGGGGCAAGTTGGGGGGGAAAACTCCTAATAGTGCACCAAAGTCACGTGTAAGCCAGAAAACAATCCTCTCCATGGGTTTTGATTCGTGGTTTTGGCCTTTCTAATGGTTATCCTTAGCGCTATCCTCATAGATGAATCAATCCAGCCATGCCTTTCTATGCGCTAAAGCAATTTAGCCAAAATAGATTGAGAAGCCTGCACCAAGTTCTGGATGCCAGTGCATGACGGGTTATAACCCTTATCAATATTTACTTTATTTGTTATAGAACAAAACTATCACCCGAGGATGAATTTCCAACAGCTCAGTTACATCGTTGCGGTAGACCGCTATCGGCACTTTGCCCAAGCCGCCGAGGCTTGCCACGTATCCCAACCCACCCTGAGCATGATGATTCGTCGTCTCGAAGAAGAGCTGGATACCCTGATTTTTGACCGCAGCCGGCAACCCGTCGTGCCGACCAGTGTAGGGGAAGCCATCATTGCGCAGGCT
>CAZFPQ010000402.1:0-5029 GCA_964521065.1 uncultured Bacteroidia bacterium
ACGCCCCTGTATGGTGGGACCGCTAGGTGGATTGAGAGGCGGGAGGCGGGAAGCGAGAAGAATATATGCGAAGGAAAATCAATAACCGAACTGAAAGTTGACCATAACCCACCTATCCTGGCTGATTCTCATTATCTCAAGCGTAGCCTTGTTTCTGGCTTCACCTTGGGCGAAGACGGTCAATGATTTTTTCCGAGGCAGCAAAAATGAACAAGCTCCAGGGTTCTGGCTGCTGACCAGCAGCCTGGTAATCAGCTGGTTGTTTGCCAAATCGATCACCAATGCAGCAAACTTGGGAATGAGCTTCGGTATCGTCGGGGGAGTGGCCTACGCAAGCTATTACCTATCATTTTTGGTTGCAGGAGTGATTATTTATCGAATGAGGACGAAAGGGGGATTCCATTCTCTCCATCACTTTCTTTCGCAGCGGTTCGGTAGAGGAGCCGTGTTGGTTTTCTCACTGCTGATTGCCTTCCGACTGATGAATGAAGTTTGGTCCAACAGCATGGTCATCGGATCCTATTTCGGGGAAATAGGTACAGGCTCATACTACCTAGCCATTGGCGTGTTCACAGCTCTTACCATCGCCTACACCATCAAGGGAGGCTTGCGTAGCTCTTTGTTAACGGATCTCATCCAAATGGTTCTTTTTGGGGTACTCCTTTTTGCCATTCTAGGAGTCATCTTGCCAAAAAGTAATTGGGAGATTGATGCTTATTTGAGCAGTGGTGAATGGACATTTACAGGAGGGCTCAACCTTCTTTTCGTTGCCCTGCTGCAAGTATTTAGCTACCCCTTTCATGACCCTGTGCTCACTGACCGGGCCTTTATATCAGATCCAAAACTTACCCTTCGCAGCTTTGCTTGGGCCACCCTACTCGGATCCTTGAGCATCCTTTTTTTCAGCCTAGTAGGAATATACGGTCGAATGGAAGGGCTTAACGGTCAAGCGCCGGTAGTGGTAAGTCGAAGCCTAGGCACTGGCATGCTACTGATGGTCAATTTCATCATGGTCACTTCAGCTGCCTCCACCTTAGACAGCACCTTTAACTCTTTTTCAAAACTGCTGGTACTTGATCTCAAGCTATGGACTAAACCCAGCATTTCCCTAGGAAGATGGATCATTGTCGGGCTCGCATTCATTGGAACCCTGCCTATTCTACTGGGAGCTGAAATCCTTTCAGCTACCACCATCAGTGGTACCATGGTCATGGGCCTGACCCCCGTCTTCTTGTTTTGGCGTCGTTCTTTTTCTCCTCTCTCCTTTTACCTAAGTGTAGGTATAGGACTGATCATCGGAACCCTCCTTGCCTCAGGCTATTGGCCGAGCAGCTGGACTTGGTTTCCTGGCAAGTATGGGGATTTGCTATCGGCCAACCTGGTCAGCTTGCTTCTATGTTTGCTGGCCTTTTGGCTCCCCCACTATTTACTGCGTCCTCCTGCCACTCAGTCTAGGGAGAGCCTTGAACTACTTGAACCTTGATTTATGCAAAAAGAAAAACATCTGGGCATTCTGTCTGGCAAACTGCTGGTATTTGGCGGTGCCTATAGTAATTATCAAGCACTGCTTGGCCTGAAGGACGTGGCAGACTCCCTTGGCATCCCTCCCCATCGAGTGATTTGTACTGGAGACCTGGTGGGCTATTGCGCAGATCCTGACCTCAGTGTGCAACTTGCCAAAAATTGGGGGATCGAGGCCATCGCGGGCAACGTAGAAGTTAACCTACGGGAAGATGCCGAAGCATGTGGATGTAATTTCGATGAAGGCAGTCGCTGTGACCTGTTCTCACGTCAGTGGTATCCTTACGCTCAAGGTCAACTGAGCCCCGCTTCATGGGATTACCTCCACGCCTTGCCTCTTTATCTTAGGTTTCAATACGCAGGAAAAGAGGCCCTGGTCCTTCATGGGGCCTTTGAAGAGATCTCTCGTTTTGTCTTTGCCTCGACTCCTTGGGTCCAAAAAGCTCGTCAATTTGCTTTGGGAAAAGCTGAGCTAATCTTGGCTGGCCATAGTGGTTTGCCCTTCGCTCAGCACATGGGTGATCTGCATTGGATCAATGCCGGGGTGATCGGTATGCCTGCAAATGACGGCACTCCACGGGTTTGGTACGTCCTGCTGGATGACTCCTCAGGAACCTTGTCCTACCAGTACAAGTCTCTTGACTATGGCCATGCAAAGGCCCAAAACCGCATGAGACAGCAGCCCTTACCCATCAGCTATGCTCAAACCTTAGAAACCGGCATTTGGGACAATTGCGAAATCCTACCTCCCCTAGAAACCGCGGCTCAAGGCATCCCACTCCAGGCCCAACAACTTATCCAGTCGATATCTCCCGCTGGAGCAGGGGTGAGCAGCCTCATTCATCACCCACCTAAACAACCCTAATTCAACCAGACAAATCAAAAAAATCATGGCAGATACTTATTACAATCCCGCAGACCTAGCCAAATTCGGTAACATCACAGAATGGCAACCTGAGCTAGGTAAGAAATTCTTTGATTACTACAATTCGGTATTTCAAGAAGGCGAGCTAACGGCCAGAGAAAAAGCACTGATTG
The DNA here is from genome assembly GCA_964521065.1 of uncultured Bacteroidia bacterium. GTDB lineage: Bacteria > Bacteroidota > Bacteroidia > J057 > J057 > CAYVAP01. The sequence goes on from CAZFPQ010000402.1 coordinate 2,560, forward strand.
CTTTGGCCGTTTCTCATGCGGTACAATGCCCTTACTGCATCGATGCCTATACCAAGACTTGCATCAAAAAAGGCGTAGAAGAAGGCCAAATGATGGAAGCTGTTCATGTCGCAGCAGCGATCAAAAGTGGGGCCTTACTTGTTCACGGGGTTCAGATGATGAACAAGGCCGAAGACCTACTGATGTAGTCTCCTCCCAACTTTTTACTTATTGACCAGAATTAAAAATAGAATACAATGGCTTTAGCAACCACCTCCCTACTCAAGCGCAAGGACAGCTTAGCTGATCCAGCTCGCCAATGGGAAATACTCGAAGACGCTACGGCGGTGGGAATCACTCCTTTTAAAGAAAGAGTCCAAACCATTGGTCTCCTCCCCCTCAAGGCAACCGGGGTAGAGATATTCCAGATCAACGTGGGCAAAATGTGCAACCAAGTATGCAAGCACTGTCACGTAGACGCTGGGCCGGACCGGAAAGAGATCATGACCCGTGAGACCATGCAAGAATGTCTGGACGCCATTGCTAAGTCTTCGGCCCATACAGTAGACCTTACCGGAGGAGCTCCTGAGATGAATCCGGACTTCCGTTGGTTTGTAGAACAGCTTTCAGCCTTAGGCAAGCACATCATTGTACGCTGCAACTTGACCATCATCGTAGCCAACAAAAAGTATTACGACCTACCTGAGTTTTTCAAGCAGCACAAAATAGAAGTCGTCTCTTCCCTACCCTACTTCTCCGCCAAACGGACCGACTCTCAACGCGGCGAAGGTGTATTTGAAAAGTCCATTCGAGCCCTGCGTATGCTCAATGAGGCAGGCTATGGACAAGCAGGCAGTGATTTGAAGCTCAACCTCGTATACAACCCTTCCGGGGCCTTTCTCCCTGATGACCAAATGGCCCTAGAAGCCCAGTTCAAAAAGAAGCTCCTAGATGGATACGACGTCGTATTCAATGAGCTGTATGCCATCACCAACCTTCCCGTTAGTCGGTTTTTGGAGTATCTGGTTCGCTCAGAGAAGTATGAAGATTACATGAACGAACTAGCCAATGCCTTTAATCCAGTGGCCGCCGCGAATGTGATGTGTAGAAATACGGTTTCTGTAAGCTGGGATGGATACCTATTTGACTGCGATTTCAACCAGATGCTGGAACTCAAGCTGAAAGGCAAGGCCCAGCACGTAAGAGATTGGGACAATGAAGAGCTAAGCCAGCGCGAGATCATTTTGAGCCAACATTGCTTTGGCTGTACTGCCGGGGCAGGAAGCAGCTGCGGCGGTACGGTCGCTTAAGAAGGTAAGTTTTACCCCTCCGCATGGAGAGACTGTTTGGGTGTTGAGTTTACGGCCTAAACCTATTTTTTTGAACCTGCTTGCCAGAACCCAAAAATCCAGCGTTTGGGCTCGAAGCCCCAAAATCCAAACAGCCTCTAACATAGGTTCTTTCATTTATGTAAGTTTGACACGGTTGAGAAATGATCTCAACTGTGTCAAACCCCAATTCAACCCTTATGTCAAAAAAAATTGGCCTGATTGGCGCCATGCCCCAAGAGCTGCAAGCTGTGGTAGATCTTATAGATCAGCCCAAGCAAAGTCAAAAAAGTAACCGCACGTATTATGAAGGCACTTTACATGGTCAGTCCGTGGTTGCCGTTTTTTCAAGAAGTGGCAAAGTAGCCGCGACCATTACCGTATGCAGTCTCATTTTGGACTACGGAGTGGATGAAATCATCTTCATCGGTGTAGCGGGCGGAGTGGACCGCTCTCTACACATTGGAGACGTGGTGATTGCCAAGCGGCTGATTCAGCATGATGTGGATCCTCGTCCGGTTATGCCTCAATATGAGATTCCCTTACTTGGGGTTACCTATTTTGAAAGCGACGAAGAAAGAAGCAAAGTGGCTTTTGACTCTGCTACTGATTTCGTCGAAAATCGCCTACCTCCAGCCCTGATGGAGCGTTTTCACATCCGCAAACCCAGAGTAGTTTATGGGGACATCGCCAGTGGAGATAAATTCTTCTCAAATGAGTCCGAGGTGCTAGCCTTAGGAGAGGCCCTACCCACAGTATCTTGTGTTGAAATGGAAGGAGCAGCCGTTGCCCAGGCTTGCTATGAATTTGGGATTCCCTTTACGGTGATTCGGACCATCTCCGACGGAGCCGATGAACACGCCGATGTGAACTTTCTCGAATTTGCCAACAACGTGGCCAATCTCTATGGAGCAGCCATCATTGAGGGGATGTTTTGAAGGCTTGGGACAGTAGCAAGCTGGGATGTAAGGAAGGGATTAGATTGAGAGCTCCCTATTCCGGTCACTGTTTAACCCTACAGAACAATACCCGCGAGACTATGTCTCGCGGGTATTGTTCTAATTGAGAAGAGAAGTAGCATTACTTTTGTAACACCAGCTGGATGTTGCCGATGATCTCTACCTCTTCGCTTACGACTAAGTTACCGGCTTCGGTAGCCGCAT
>CAZFPQ010000403.1:0-5003 GCA_964521065.1 uncultured Bacteroidia bacterium
AGCTGGACTTTAGCCATTTTGAAACGGATAAAAACCTCTCTTGAAGACCTGGAAAGGCTTATTATTAATTATTCAACTTCATAAGTTTAAGCTGATGTTGATAAATTCAAGGCTATGGTTTGTTTAGCCTAAGGTAAGCTTGTGGGGGCGGTTTAGCGGGTGGGCCTAACATGCAGAAGTTTTTGGCCTTCCTTTTTTTGAAAAAGGTAGGTCCCGCGGATCGAAGATTCCGGGAATCGGAAAGGCGACACCGCTATGGGGTTATGACCAGCATTTTGGATAAAGTCCAGCTTAGCTGAACAGGGCACTATGGGATACACAGTTGCGAGCTTCCCATTCATGGAGCACTTGAGTAGAGGGTATCGGGGTATGGACCAAGGAGCTATGGCTGTATGGATGGGTGGTCGTCGAAGCCTACCCCGTATTCCCGTACCCCGATTGCCGTTTTTCTTCTGTCCACTTGCAGAAACTCGCTTCCAACGCATTCTGTCCAAGCAGCTAGCTACCCACAGTTTCTGCCCCTTCTGTAGATGCGGCAGCTTCAGCGTTTCCATTTTCTCGGCGGCGCGCAGCTGCAGCCTTCTTTGCTGCTTTTTCAGCTTGAGTAATTTTTTGCTCCCGGATGAGGCCATAGGTCATCACCAAACTGCTGATTAGGATGGTCAGTAGCACGATTCCAGGTTGAAAGCTTTCTGAAGCTGCTGCTTCAGGAATAGCGTAGAACAAGAGTACCGTGATCAATCCTCGAGGGGCCACGTAAATAGCTGGTTCAATGATATCTGGGGTAAAAGCCCTCAAGCCGGCAAACCGTACGCCATAGATGATGGCAATTGCCAACAGGGTAACCAAGGGAACCGTCCAATGTAGCAAGCTGCCCAACACGATGGACATCCCGAAGGCAACGAAGAAAAAGGTCCTCACCACAAAAGCAGACTCTAGGGTGATGAACCGCAAATCCTTGAGAATATTATCGAACTGCGCCTCGTTGACCAGTTCGTTCATTTTTCCAGGGAAAAACAGATGCTTGTTGTTCAGGGCTAAGCCAAAAACCAGGATCAGGATCAGGGGGGAAAGGTGAAGCAGTTTCCCCGCGGAGTACAAGCCCATGAGGATAGAAATAAGCAAGAATAAGCGTACACTTCCTCCACTGATGGATTGGAAGGCCCATATGAGTAGGTAGCTTATCACGACAGACATGATCATGGTTAACAAGATCTTGCCGCCAACCTGTACCACCACATCTGGTGTCCCTCCAGCCCTAAACAGATCCAAGAGGCCATAAAAAATAATGATTCCCAGAATATCTGAAATGGCCGATTCAAAAATGAGGAACTCTTTGGGAGTAGATTTTAAGCGGCCTACACTGGGGATCACAATGGCACTACTTAAGACAGCCAGGGGAACGGCATAGATTAAACCCTGCAAGGTCCCCATCCCATAGGCCAGTTTGAGGACGAGGGCAATGAGGCCAGATGTCACAAACAGGCACAAAGCAGCCACCAAGGTAGATCGAATGATCAGGGGCCATTTTTCTTTCTCAATATGAAGATCCAGTGCCGCTTCTAACACAATGAGAATGACTCCAACCGTGCCCAATATTTCAAGATATGGCCGCAAAGAAGCCTGATCCACTTGGGCAAATTGCTGGATGCCAAAACCGATTAGCATCAGCATCAGGACAGAAGGGATATTGGTCCGTTTTGCCAATATGTTGGCCAGGAAAGACAGCACCAAAATGCCCGAAGCAGATAATATCAGAAGGTGAGAATTCATAGTTTTCCGAGATTATGAGACGGTTGTACGTGCATCGACGTAGGAAGCCACTAATTATTTCATGGCTTCCTGATTAACTAGAGTTGGCTTAGAGCTTGGCGGATGATTGTGGCTTAGGAGCGCGTTTACCTTGGTATTTTTGATTGACTACCTGATAGCGGTGTAAGGTGGAGCTAGAGGCATCAGCATCCATGATTGGCTGCGGCTTGATCCATTCAAGGTCTCCCTTTATCCAGGCATAAATGAGGCCTAACAGTAATATTCCTGCAAAAAGTCCCATTTCAACCATTACCCATATGCCCCACTCAGGAAGGGCTTGGATAATGCTTCGGTCGGCGTAGACTGTGGCCCAAGGATATAAAAACAAGACCTCGACGTCGAATATCAAGAAGATGAGTCCGACCAAATAAAAGCGGGTATTGAGTTGAATCATGGCATCGCCTACGGGAACTTCTCCACTTTCGTAGGTGCTGTTTTTTTCCTCATTTGGTTTGCGAGGAGCTAAAAAGCGATTGACAGTAAGTCCTAACAAAACGAACATGATTCCCCCCAGAATGAACAGCAGGATGCCGCCAAACTCACTTAATGCATTGCTCTGAAGCAAAGGAATACCTAGGACGAGTTGAGTCATTAAGTCAAATATAGATTTTTTTCGTTTAACCCCTGCTTTGCATCATCTCTTGAGGTGATGAATATCATTCCTCTCCTTTAGGCGATGTCCGATCTTTGAAGCCAATAGATGTAATGGTCAGTTAAATCGATCAGGTACATCTCCACCACTAAAGATCTTGTGCCATGAGTTGGGGCTGGAAAATTACCATACTGTATCTGGGTTTTGTGGGCATGATTCTCACCTTTGTGATCGCCTCTACCCAGCAGGATTTTCACTTGGTCAGTGAGGATTACTATGCTGAAGAGATTGCCTACCAAACCCGTATCGACCAGACGGCTGCTGCTCAATCCCTGCGTGATCCGCTTGAGATGAACTTGAATCTTGCATCAAGGGAGCTGCTCATCACGTTTCCCAGAGATCATGAAGACCTGGAAGGAACCCTTTTGCTTTACCGTCCCTCAAATTCTGAGCAAGATCTTAGCTATGAACTTCGGGCAAATGCGACTCAGGCCCTTGCTATTTCTACGGCAGACTTGGCCGCAGGCCTTTGGAAGGCCCAGGTAAGCTGGACCTCTGGAGGCAAGGCGTTTTACCAAGAAAAAGTCTTGTATTGGTAAACCGTAGAAAGGGGAAACTCCCAAACTTGGGATAAGCTTATACCTGCCTCAAGTCTCATCTCTCGATATCACAATATCTTCTCCATGCTATACACCGCCTTCATCCTTGGACTCAGTAGCAGCTTACATTGTGTAGGAATGTGTGGTCCTTTGGCCTTGGCTCTACCCACGGGCAAAACTAGGGTATGGCAGTTGGTACCTGGGCGATTGGCTTATCAGATTGGGCGGGTGGTTACCTACGTGCTATTGGGTGCCTTACTCGGCCTGTTTGGCGAAGGAATATCTATTGCGGGCTATCAACAATCATTTTCCCTGTTATTGGGGGTGGGACTCATTATCATGGCGATCGGCAGCTTCTCTGTCGAGTCAGGAGCGGTGAAGATACCCTGGATCAACCGTGGCCTATTGGTATTGCGCAAACACATGTCCCATTGGTTAGGACGTGGGGAAAGCTATGCCATGTTCAACTTGGGCATCCTCAATGGATTTCTGCCATGCGGGTTTGTATATCTGGCCTTGGCTGGGGCTGTCTCTACAGGTGAGTTTACCAGTAGCATGGCCTACATGGCACTTTTTGGTTTAGGAACGTGGCCCGCTATGCTATCCATGTCTCTAGGGAAACTCTTCTTGCCCAACAACTTTCGAAAATGGGCAAGGCCTTTGATGCTGGGTATGACCCTGGTTCTAGGGAGTTTGTTGATTATTAGGGGCTTAGGATTGGGTATTCCCTACCTAAGCCCAGAGGTTCTGAAGGATGTTGCCACGGGCAGTGAGGTAGTTAACTGCCATTGATGCACACGGGTTTACTTGGCTGGGACTTGCTTCGCAATCCGGTGAAATAATCCTGCCGAGATCCCCTTTAGCCTGACCAAAAACCGTTGCCCAAAGCTGCCAATGGTGGTCTCATAGCGGCGACTGCACAAGGATTTGACGATCTGGCGGGCGCACTCCTCGGCACTCATTCCCTTGGCTAAACTTGGATCCATGCTGCCTTGAGCACTCCCATCTGGGTTGAGTGCGTGTAGGGAAATTTCGGTTGCGATGCGGCCAGGATTGATCATACTTACCTGAACCCCCCGATCCATACACTCCAAATGTAAGGTCTCAAAAAAGCCGTGCAAGGCATGTTTGCTGGCCGCGTAAGAAGAGCGTAGAGGGAAGCCAAACTTCCCGGTCAAGCTGCTCACCACCACCATTTGCCCAAAACCGGAGGCCAACATGTGGGGAAGCACCGCCCTGGCAAGGGCAATCTGACCAAAGAAATTCACCTCCATCAAGCGGCGGTGTACCTCCATGCTTGCCTCAGCCACAGTAGCTCGCATGGAAATACCTCCATTGTTCACCAAGATATCCACGGTTCCCAGCTTCTTTACCCAATCAGATACAAGGGCCTCTATCCCTTCCATGTTCATCAAATCCAAGGGTACCACGTAGACTTGTTCTGGATGGGAGCAAGCTCCACGCACGCGTTTCAGCTCACCTTCGCGTCTAGCCGAAAGAATCAAGGTGGCTCCAGCTTCTGAAAGCTGATAGGCCAAGGCTTCTCCGATACCGGAGGATGCGCCGGTCAGCCAGATGACTTTGTTGCGGAGTTCAATCATGATGTGGTGAAAATAGAAGCTATTGGCTAAGTTTACGGTCACAATGTACGGCTGAATCTAAAGAGACCCAGCGATAAGAAGAGGCTTCTCTTGAATAATTTTGTCTGAGCCGCTTAGAATCTCGCTATCATAAGGAATACGAAAAAAAATAAGTTATGCCTTTTTACGTGTTCCTTCGCTCTAGATATCTCAAAATCTCATTTTTCCTGATATGTATCGTTCACTTTTGCTCCTACTGATTGCTTTAGGCTTTGTGCTGTTCAGCCAAGCTCAAGAAGAAATTCGCTCCTTAACAGGAACGGATTATGCTTTTACCACTGAAGTAGATCTTTCTGCTACTCCTGTCAAGAACCAAGGAGCCTCAGGGACCTGCTGGAGCTTCTCGACCGTTTCTTTTCT
>CAZFPQ010000404.1:0-5002 GCA_964521065.1 uncultured Bacteroidia bacterium
CTACTTGAAAAGATCAACATTTTGACGAAAGTCCAGCTTAGTTACCATGGGATAACTCCTGGCCATCAGATGAGCGATAATTTTCCGATCCTCATCTATTAACCTTATTTCATATGTTGCTAAGAGTTATCCCATTCCTTTTCCTCACCATCTTTGGTTCAAGTTGGTCTATCGCCCAGCAGCTCCAAGATTCATCGAAAAAGTCCATCCACCCATTTATCGCTTATGAATTTGGCGAAGCCATTTTCAATCGCTTCCAATCCTTATCCGGAGAGGTCGGTGTGGTTCTCCCCAATGACCACATGGTCAGGCTGGTCCATCAAAACCTTAGCTTAACGGAAGGGCACCTCAGTTCCGACTTTGCCGTCGTCGTTAAAGGGGATGATGTAGAAGGCAGCCTATTTGGCTTTGAGGCCTTTTATGGTTTGCCGGTGGTAAAGTGGAACCACAACAAAGAAATGCTTTACCTATCGCCTTCAATAGGCCATTACAGAAATGAATATTGGCATACCATCCTCGAAGAGCGATTTGAAAAAAGCTCCTGGACAGCCGGACTAGAGATTAGCTACCGGGAAACCAATCTTTTTCGGGTCAAGGGACTGTACTGCACCGTTTCCATCCCCATACGAATTCACTTTAGCCCCCATGAAGAATTCACGCTGGGCGATACTCGCATCTTAGGCAACCGCCTCGATAACAATATTTGGCTGATGATTGGCTATCAGTTCTCTCTTTAGTCAAAATTGGTCCAAAGCTGGCTCGGCTGGTGGCGATGTGTCCAGTCCGGGCCAGCCTCATTCACCCTCTCTTAAAAGCCTTCATCATCTCCAAGGGCCCCATGTGCGCCCTCCCCGCTGCGCGGGCAAAATCCGACGGAAGATCATAAGCCCCGATCTGGATGCCTTTGTAAATTCCGGCGATCACCGTCCCCAAAAACTCCCCCAGGGCAGCTTTCCTGTCCTGCTCGTAGGCCTCTGCCGAAACCGCCTGATAGCTCAGTTGGGTGCCATAGACTTGGTTGATCAGGTCGGCTAGCTGGCCTTGGGTAATGGGTTCACCGACGAGGTCATAGACCTGTCCGTTATGGCTGTCTCCAAGAGCCATCTGGGCATAAGCATAGGCCAACTCCGCGCGGCTGGTGTACGCACATTTCCCTTCTCCGGCACAATTGATGATGCCGCCCTCCTTTACGTAGGTATCCACGTATTCCAAGTCTGGCTCGATGTAGATGCCATTACGGCCTATCGCCCAGGTGAGGCCAGATTGCTGGACGTCCTGCTCGGTTTGTCGATTGCTCTGAACGATGGGACTAAAAGCCGAGCGCTGTTCGTCCCCGACAATGCTGGTGTACACGATTTTCTGTACCCCGTTGAGCGTTGCGGCTTCGATGACATTCCGATGCTGCTGGATTCGCGCTTGGGGATGGGCATTGCCTGAAACGATGACCACGACATCCACGCCTTGCAGGGCCTGGTCAAAATGCTCTCGGTGGTTATAATCTCCCTCTCGGATTTCGATTCCGAGCTGAGCGGCTTTCTCAGGCGTACGGGCAATACCAACGACTTGGTCTTTCCCGAGCTGTTGAATCAACTGCTGGGCAATCGCGGCACCTAATTGTCCGCTGGCTAGGGTTACGGCAGTTTTCATTGGGTGATTAAGCGTTAAGGGTGATCAGGCCGACTTTCCCATGATAGCGAAATGTCAGCTTATATCTTGGGTTTCTTGCAATGGGTTTCAAAAAGGCTTGCACCTCTTCCATGTCAGCGTTATCGACGTAGATCCAAGTCTTGGCGTGGAACTGAGGCTCCAAGAGTTGGAATAGAGGTTGATACAAGTCCTTCCAGCCGTCTAAGAGCAGCAAGTCGATGGGTTCCTGGTGATGTTGCAGGGTCTGCATGGCGTCCCCGACGCGCAGTTCAATCCAACTCTCTACGCCTGCCTCCTCAAAGTTTTGCAGTGCCTGCTGGGCTTTGGATTCCACCAACTCCGTGGTGATGATGTGTCCACCGACTTCCATGGCGCCCAGCGCCAAGAAAAGCGTAGAAATGCCAAAGGAGGTACCAAACTCGACGATGTTGCGCAGTTGCTGTGCCTTGATCAGCTCAGTCAAGAATTCACCTTGCTCCTGAGAGATGGATAGGTAGGCATCTTTAAAGTCGGCAGGTTGTAAAGGCCGAAAAAGGCCTTTGGCCATGCCTCCAAGCATTTTCAGATAGTCGTTTTGAGAATCGCGATACAGGTTGGCAATGGTTGTTTCTATTTGTCTTTGCGGTGATTGATTCAGCATAAAGTTTTTTAGTCAAAAGTTTTCAGGTTGAGATGAGGATTGTTGGTTTTCGACAGCCGTTTCCCAACCTTTTCCCCCGAAGTCAGACTCGCCTGAGGGAAAAGATTGGGATGGCTCACTTCAACCCTTCACCTTAGGCGGCGAAGTCGTGATGGACAGTCCTAGAACTTCCCATTGTCATTTTTCCACTCAGACTGGGGAGGAATGGGGGCTATCACATCCCAATGCTCTACGATCAGCCCATCTTCTAGGCGAAACAAATCATAAAATGCGGTGGGTTCACCCTTGCCGAATTTTCCTTCGCTCATGGCGAGAACGAAATTCCCCTGCCCCAATACCTTGTGCAACTTGGTGTACTCCATCACCAAGCCATTTTCAGCGAAATACTGCATGGCCGCCCCAAAGCCTTCGAGGCCATCGGCCACGGCGGGGTTGTGTTGCAGGTAGGTTTCGGGATTGATGTATTGGGTTACTTTGTCCATCTCGCCCTTGAGCAGGATTGTCTGGATGAATTCCTCGATGGTGCTTTTGTTGGCTTCGGTTTTGTCTAAGTCCGTGATCTCCGTTGCTCCATCAAACTGGGTGCGGCCGCTGGGATTGGGCTGTTGAACTTCCAACAAATTGTCCCAGTGCTCCACGATTTTCCCTTCTTCAAAGCGGAATACATCGAATCCTGCCTTGGGGCCAAAAAAATCATACTCGGTATGGGTAAACACGTAATCTCCATCTTCAAAGGCACGGATCACATTGGCCTTGAAACCTTGAGGAGGAGCGTGCTGCATCACTTCCCCGAATCCGGCCAAGCCATCGGCCACCGCCAAGTTATGCTGGATGTACTTCTCGGGATTGATATAAGAAATGGGCGTCTGGTCACCGGTATTGAAGCTATTGAGCAAAGCCACGACCTTGTCCTTGTTGGATAACTCCATCTGCTTGCCCAGGGAAGTGAGGACTTGATAGCGCCCCATCTGGATAGTGGGTTGGTCCATCATGCCCATGAATTCTTGGGAAATGGGATGGGCCATGAAAGGTTCCAGTGCCGCATCAGACTTGCTCTTGCTGTCCCAATACACGGCTACTACTTGTTTTCCCGCCTCATTGGCACCCGTGATCCGCTCTAGGAAGCCATCTTGATTGGCCGTAAAACCCGTTTCGACCTTCTGGTTTACTTGGTTGAAAGCCTTTGGGTCGGTGCCTTCCTGGGTTTGGAAGGACATTACTTCGATGAATTCACTGTTGGAGGCCTTGAACTCATCGCTGCTGGCATAGCGATCCATTTTCATGGTAGATCCATCGATCATGGAGGCGTAATCCGCTACGGATTCATCCGCCATGAACTTCTGCATGGAGGCTTCTGCGTCCTCTAGGGTATTCCAATAGACCAAGACTGCGTATTCGCCTTGTTCATTCACCCCACTTTGACGCCGGACAAAGCCTGCTTGCTTGCCGGTGAAATTGGCCTCTACTTGGGCGTCTAGCTCATTGAAGGCTGAGGCATTGGCCGTAGACTTCAACTTAAATCGGGTAACTTCTAGCACGGATTTACTCATGGTTTTGCTGCTGCTACAACTGGCCAGCACGAGTCCGACTAGAGCCAGTAAGATTAATTTGAATTGCATGGGAGGGTTATGTTGAGATAAATAGAGGTGGGGTAGATGAGTAGGCAGCGGAATGCGCCTACTCATTTCAAGTTCTACCATACTAGTTGTTGGCACTAGCTGCTTACTTCTCTAATTGAATGGTAAAGGCGGCGTCAGGATTGAAATCGTAGCCTTCTCCAATTTCTACTACGAGAACATTCTCAGAATCAATTCGGAGGTTAACGGCAGCGTTGTCAGTGGAAAAGTCTCCTACGTTTTGACCTTCTTCAAAGGTCAGGTAATAGCGATCGGTGGTGCCTGGCTCCAACACCCGGAACAAATCTCCATAAGTAGAGTCTCCAGCTTGAGCTACCACTTCAAAAGAGATGCTGTTTTCATCGATGTCGATGTCATACAGGCCGAGTAAATAGGCAGGAAATTCAACGGCATCACCTGTGTTGGCCGTAGCCGCTAAAGAGCCGGCAGGCACTTGGAACAAATCCTCAATCGCTGTTTCGTTTCCACCGGTGAAAGCATCGCTCTGGAAGGTGTTGGTAACGGTAACACTTGAACCAGGAGCGATGGGCATCTTTAGGTTTTCTCGCTTACAAGAGCTGAAGATGACAGCTAGGAAAAACACCAGCGAAAGGATGCTTGATGATCTTAGGCAATTCATTTGGGCAATGTTTAGTGGTTTTAAACTGTCCCAAAGTTACCCTACCTCACCCCATTGGATCGTTATCAAAGTGAGGCCAATAATGGTAAAAGTGTAACCAGATCTATTTTTGCTCTCGAAATCTACGTGGCGTGATGCCGGTGTTCTTTTTGAAAAACTTGATCATATTGGCGGGCTCCTCGAATCCGGTCTGATAGCTTATTTCTTTCACCGAGAGGGAGGTTGATATCAGATAGCGCTTTATTTCGACCGCCACAAAATCATCGATGAAGGCCTTCACCGTTTTACCCGAGAGCTTCTTGACGATTTCATTCAGAAACTTGTAGGAGATAAACATCTTAGCCGCATAATCCCGTGAGCTCCGGGTGCTTACGTAATCCGCCTCTAGCAAACTTTTGAACTGATTGAATCGCTCTAACCAATCGGTTTTGAGGCCGCTGATTGACTGGGATTCTTTGG
>CAZFPQ010000405.1:0-4986 GCA_964521065.1 uncultured Bacteroidia bacterium
CTGCTCTGAAAGGAAATTCGTTCCTCGTACCACAGCAGGGGACGTAAGTAGTTACTCTAAATCTATGGTTAATGAGTAAGCAACTAATTCGTTACGGAATAGGTATTGATGTAAGCAAGGACGATCTAGTGGTATGTTTCAAAGTTTTGAATTCCGATGAGTCAGAAGCGCAGGTTGGTAGCCGTAAGTTTCCCAATACTCCATCGGGTTTCAAGCAGATAGTTTCCTGGATTGAAAAGCGGCGAAAAAATCGTTCAATTCCTTGCCGTATTCTCCTAGAGGTAACCGGAGTGTATCATGAAGAGTTAATCTACTTTTTACATCGGGGGGGTTACTACGTGAGCCTGGAACTAGGTAAGCGAGTGAAGAGCTACCTGAAGAGTTTGGGTCATCAGACCAAGACAGACAAAGAAGATGCTTCAGGGTTAGCCTCAATGGCCTTATACCGAAAGCTGCCTGCTTGGAAGCCGCTGAGCGAGCAGTTAATTTATATTCGTCAACTGGTCCGCTACCGAGCTCAGTTAATCACCAACAAGGTACGATATGAAAATCAGCTCCATGCCCATGAGCGTTCTGAACACGCAGTACCCGAGGTAAGCAAGGGCCTTGAGCGGCATATTGCCCTCCTCAAAGAGGATATTAAGGAGTTAGAGGATCAGATTCAAGCCCGACTCAAAGCAGATGAAACACTCTGGGAACCTACCAAACGTATCGTCGATTCTTTACCTGGGGTAGGGATGATGACTATGGCCATTATTCTGGCTGAGACAGACGGCTTTTCGTTCTTTGGTTCGGCCAAGCAGTTAACCAAGTATGCAGGGCTCGATATCGTTGAGAATCAGAGTGGCACCCTAAGAGGAAAAACTCGGATCTCAAAGCATGGAAATGCCCGACTGCGTACAGCGATGTACATGCCAGCACTTGCATTGATTCGAAGCAAGAAAACGCCACTATATCAACTCTATCTGCGACTCATCCAGAGGAATGGAGGACTAAAGAAAAAGGCCATGGTAGCGGTACAGCGAAAGCTGCTTTGCTTGATTTACGCCCTCTGGAAATCTAAAAAAACCTATGATCCCGACTACCAAAATCTTAAACAACTTAGACCCAAAATCAGCCCTAGACCTATACAGCAAAATAGCCCAGAGCACGACTCTGAGCTACACGGGATAACTCCTCATCAAAAAGAGCTTCCAATGACAATAACGTGATTTAATTCCAATTTTATTTGGTTCGCAACACAGTACCTGCTTAGGTTTTGGTATTTCGAGCCCAAACGCTGGATTTATGGGTTCTGACAAGCAGATTTTTTGAGGAATAGCGGGCTATTTCGAGAAAAATCAGCGCAGTCAGGTTCAATAAAGACAAGTTTTGGCCGTAAAGGAAAAACCTAAACAGCCTCTTAGCCTGACATGAGTTCAAATACGGCTACAGAGCGAGGGGCTAAGGTCAGCGGTTCGGCGGGATTGATGTTGGGGGGAAGTTCTGGGCCGGGTCCTCCCCAAACCTTTGCGGCGGAATTTAGGACCAGTTCTCCACCGCGGTTTTCCGACCAGGTGACGGTTTGTGGCTGTTGACTGACGTTCATCCAGCATAGCAATTGATGCTCTGCATCTCCCCTAAGCAGGTAAAGGACTTGCTTTGCTTCATCTGCCCAGGCCCTGGATAGGGATCGGTCATGATCAGAAAGCACGGGGTGGGCCTTTTTCCAACTGATCCATTGTTTGTAATAGGCGCGTAAGGTGCGGGCTTGAGAATCAGACCAATCCCAGTTGAGCTTACTTTGTTCAAACCACTTGAGCTCTTGGGGATCTGGCACGGTTTCACCAGGAAAGAACGCCTGAAACTCTTCCTTTCGCCCCTGGCGAACAGCTTCAATCAGGCCCTCGTCTCCGTGGCTAACAAAATAGGTGAAAGCATTGGTTTCTCCATATTCCTCGCCCATGAAGAGCAAGGGCAAATAAGGGCTGACAAAGAGCATGGCTACCGCCAGCTTTTGGGTTTCGAAGTCGACCAGATGACTCCAGCGTTCCCCTCTCATTCGATTCCCAATTTGGTCGTGGTTTTGAATGAAGGCGACGAAGCGCTGTCCCTTCAAATCCTTTGCCTTGCTGCCAAATACGCGCTTACGATGATGGGAATAGATGCCGTCATAGACGTAGGCATCGTTGTAGGCCTTGGCCAGCAAAGAAAGGGTACCAAAGTCCTCGTAATATCCTACTTGCTCGCCGGTAAGGAGGGCGTGGATGCAGTGATGAAATTCGTCTATCCATTGCCCATGCAGGCCAAACCCGTTCAAGGCTGGAACTTCTAGGTAGCGGCGGTCATTGAGGTCACACTCTGCGATGAGGGTATAAAAGCGCCCCGTTTCTTCTCTAAGATGCTGTACTCGTTCAGTTAGTTCGGCCAGAAAGTGTTTGGCACCGGCGTCACGAATGGCATGAACAGCATCTAGTCGGAAGCCGTCTAGATGGAATTCTTTGAGCCACATCAAGGCGTTTTCTAGGTAATAATGTCTCACTCCATCGCTATAGGGGCCATCAAAGTTGATTGCTTGGCCCCAAGGGGTGCGGTAGCGATCGGTGAAGTAGGGGCCAAACTGCGAAAGATAATTCCCTTCTGGGCCTTGGTGGTTATAGACTACGTCTAAGATGATGGCTAGCCCTCGCTCGTGGCAAGCATCTACGAGGGCCATCAAGCCTACTGGACCTCCATAAGAGGCTTGAGCAGCAAAAGGATAAACCCCATCGTAGCCCCAATTTCTGCCGCCGGGAAACTGAGCAATAGGCATCAACTCGACTACCGTGATACCTAGATCCACCAGCTCATCCAGCCGTTCGATGGCGGCTTCAAATGTGCCTGCAGGGGTAAAGGTGCCTACGTGAAGCTCGTAAATGATCCACTGCTCCTGGGGCAAACCAATCCAATGATCATCTTGCCAATCAAAAGCCTCCGGTTTCACCACTGCTGATGGGCCGTGAACTCCTTCGGGCTGGTAACGGGAAGCAGGGTCGGGTAAGGCAGGTCCCTGGTCTATCTGGTAGCGATAGCGACTGCCTGGTTCTATCTGGTCAAGGGTGATTTGCCAATATCCGTGGGAAAGGGCTTTTAGGTCTAGGGGCGCTTGATCTTCTAGCAGGAGGCTGACTTGTTGAGCTTGTGGAGCCCAAAGGGTGAAGCAGCATTTGCCTGCGGAATCAAAACGTGCACCGATAGAAGGATGCATGGTGTTGTTGCTTATGAAGAAAATGGCGGATACGAAAAAAAGACAAAAAAGCTGGCAAATGAAGAAGCAGGTAGGTAGAAGAATACGGGGTGAGAAAATATGGGAAATAGAGATCTAGACTGATGGAATAGGGATTGGCCTAGACCCAAACTCGGTACCCCGATTAACGTTTGCCTTCTGCCCTACAATTAACAGACGGACATAAGCATTCGAAGTGCGGCGGTACAGACCTTGAGAGTGCTATTAACTTGAAGCAAAGCTACTTACCCCTACCTCTGTAGACCGCTTTTCTTTTAGCCTCATGCTTATGTGGAAAATGGCTTTTGCCACGGCATTCATTCGTCAACTTAATATGCTCAATAAGTGCTTTTTGAAGCAAAAAAAGTTGTCCTCAAGCCCGTGCTTTGACGTTCAGGCATATGCAGAATTGCAAATGGGTTTTTCCCCAGCTAATCCCCATGTTATCCACATGCTTATCCACGATCGCGGGCGGATGTTAGTTCAATGTTAATTTAAAACGAAGATATTTTCGCTCTCGAACTAATGATTATTTGCGCATGCGATTTTTTGTATATAACTCTCTGATTCTGGATGGGTTGGGTGATTGCAAATTCACTTATTCACCAAGTATCCCCAGTTTATCCACAGGTTTATCCACAAGTTCGCGTTTTTTGCGAGGCAGATGATAATCCATCTCTGTGAGGGTGGAAAACCTAAACCAGCAAAGAGGCTCACAGCAAAGTGTTGCATAAGAAGTAGGGTATTCCTTTGGCATTGACATCTATTGGTGATTTTCATCCATATCCAATCATTCCCTGCGCATGATATAAGGCTACCCTATTTTTTATTCATACCCAATTGAAATTGCTATGAAAAAGCTCTTGGTATGTGTTCTGGGTTTGGGCATGTTGGGCAGCCTTTCCGCACAGCTTTCTATTAGAAATGACGATCACTTTTGGCGTCGCAAGGTGGTCAATCGCTTGGACCTAGGCGAAAAGATCAACCGCCCTTTGGTTGAACATGCTTCTACCTATTACCAGGATGGGAGTGGGGAGTTTTCTCACACCAACGGAGTTGTTTCAGCTTTGATGGCTGGCTTGAAGGAAGGGCGGTATCAGGCTTATCACCCTGAAGATTGGAAGCGAACCATGAATTATCAAGAGGTGGTTACCCGTGCTCAGGACTGGAATAAAAATTCCATGGCTGCTTTTCCGGATGATTCCGAGCCAGACTTCAGCCTCTTTGAAGACCCACCTAGTGGGGAAGAAAACTTGTTTGAAGAAGCCGATCAGACCGACGATTTTGGCTCTACCTATTTCGAAGATGAAAAAGTAGATGAAGCATTTTGGGAGACGGGCATGAATCCCAACCAAGTGACTTCTAGTAGCGAAAACATTGATTTGATGCCCTTCGAAGAGGTGATCCACATTGTTGAGGACTGGGTCTTTG
The DNA here is from genome assembly GCA_964521065.1 of uncultured Bacteroidia bacterium. Classification (GTDB taxonomy): domain Bacteria; phylum Bacteroidota; class Bacteroidia; order J057; family J057; genus CAYVAP01. Next base: position 4,676 of record CAZFPQ010000405.1, read on the forward strand.
ATAAGAATCGGTCCATGATGGTGCAGCAACTAGACTTTTTCGAAGTGATCTGGGTTGATCCTATGGGGGTACTGCCCGAAAAAATACTCGCTCGATTTCTGTGGGAAGATGTGCAACCGGTACTGGACCAAACCATGTGGCATGCCCGCTTTAACGATGCTACCAGCCATTCCATTGCGGATGCCATTACGCTCCGTTTATTCCACTCCTATCCCATTAGCATAGGAGGACATCCAATCACCTCATTGGAAGAAGCTGACCGTCGCTTCCAAGAGATGATCGAGTTTGAGTCTTACCTATGGAGTTATTGA
>CAZFPQ010000406.1:0-4978 GCA_964521065.1 uncultured Bacteroidia bacterium
AAGGGAGTTAAGGGAGTTAAGGGAGTTAAGGGAGTTAAGGGAGTTAAGGGAGTTGAGGGAGTTAAAGCCTGTTTTCTAGCATGATAAAGGGTTAAAAATCATGAAAACTTTGTGGATCTGCGTCATTCTATTAGGCAGCGTATGCTGGATCGCCTGCGGGCGCTCCGAAAGTAATCAAGCCTTGTGCGACTGCATTCATACCAATGCTGATGGCAGCTGGGACATGCAACTGAGTGAAGAATGCATGCAGCGTTGCATCGAAGAATTTGGCCCAGGTTTAGATGGCATGGAGGCATGGTTTGAAAAAAACTGTGGATTTCAGTTTCAACACCCCGATGGGGAGGAGAATTCAGTCCAGCAGATTTGAGCCTCATTTGCCCAGCGCATCCTTAGCATGTATTTTAGCGAGGGTCAATTCATAATCAAATGAATAAAATTCCCATCCTTGATGATGCCTCCATCCGCACTCGTCTGAGTCGAATGGCCTATGAAGTATTTGAGAACCACTATGGACTGAAGCGACTGATCGTCATTGGTATTGACGAACGCGGAGGCTACCTGGCAACAGAGCTGAGTAAGCACCTCAGGGACGTGAGCGACTTAGATATTCATTTGGTAAAATCCCAATTGGATCGCTCTGGGGAGCCGGTAGGAATTGATCTCGAAATTGAGGATTTACAAGAACTGCGTGGCCAAGCCTTGGTAGTCGTAGACGATGTGCTGTACACGGGCCGTACCCTGATGCATGTCGTATCCATCCTTTTACACGCTGCTCCCGCCTCCATCCAAACTGCTGTATTAATTGACCGGGGGCACCGCCAATTCCCCGTAGCGGCAGACATTGTAGGTTTGCCGTTGGCGACTACTCTCCATCAACACGTAAGTGTAGAAATGGACTCCGAAACCCATCGAATGGGAGCTTTTTTGCTCTAGATTCTAAAAAAACTCCCCCACCCTTTGGGTGAAGGAGTATCAAAATTCTGGAACGCTCATGCCCATTGATTCAAGCCGCTAAACCTAGCTCTTGGGCTGAATGTCGCCGATGAATCTTTCGTTTAGTTGAAGATATATCTCAAACCAAACTGCATCTGCCAGCGAGACAGCAAGCTAAAGTCATTTACAAACGTATTGACTAGCTCTGGGTCAAAGCTGTAAACAGGATCTCCTTGACCATTTATGCCCACGCCTATTGGTTGGGTGTTGGTTGGGAGCTGGCGAACACCCCAATTTGAGTTCAGTAAGTTGCCTAAATTAACTACGTCAAGGCTCAACTGAATCACCTGAGGCTTACCACCCGGATTCAGGTTGAAGTCCTGCAAAACCCGTAGATCTATCTGGGAGTACCACGGGCTAAGGATCCCATACTTTTCCACATACTCGCCCCGACGAGCGCTTAGGTAGGCATCTTGATCAATAAAAGCGTTAAACGCAGCACGCTGGGCCTCAACTTCCTCCTCAGATCCGTTAAACAACAATTGCTCCATCTCTGAAGCAGTCGGAATGTAAATCAGGTCGTTAAGGCCTGATCCATCATTGTTGATATCTCCAGAATAGGTGTAAGAGAATCGGCCTGCTTGAGCGACCTCGAAGAAGGTAGATATGGTCGTAGCCATGCGCCCCTCTGCGTAGGTAAACTTCTTGTAGCCTGCTCCTACGATTCGGTGGCGTGCCCCATAAAGAGAAGGAGTCAAGATGGCTTCGTTGATGTTGCCCACCGCCGGGTTACGCTCATAGGCATCTGAACTGATCTCTGCCTCAATAGAGCTGGCGTCGCGTGCATCCAAGAAGTTGTAAGACAAGCTGGTGTAGAAGTTCTCACTCCAGTAGCGCTGCAATTGCACTGAAAGATTGATGCTACGACCTACATTGGTATTGGTAAAGACGTAAGCATTGGTCGGGGAACCAAAGACTTGGGCACGGTCTTCGTTTCTATAAATAGGACGACCATCAACTCCGGGCAAGGTTCCTTCGGGGCTGATCAGACCAAAGTTCCGCACCATCATGGCATTGATGTCTTTGGTATAAATCCCATCTACAGAAAGCACCCAACCATCGCCAAACTTCTGGTCAATCCCCAAATTGGTCCGCCAAACCTGAGGGAAGCGGAAGTTTTGGGCGGTCATGTTGTAGAAAAAGAAATTGGGGTTTGCCACTTGGTTTCCAATCCAAACAAATGGAAAGCGACCGGCAAACAGACCTGATCCGCCCCGGATCTGGGTATTGCCAGCGTTGTAGTTAAATCCTACTCGTGGAGAGAAAAGTGGCGCTTGCAGAGGCAAATCTGTGTGAGTAAACTGTACAGGCTCTGCATCCTCATCGTAATAGGTGATACTAGGATCGTAACAACAGTTGCGACGGAGATTTTCTGCAATCAGGGAGTCGGTATTGAAGAACAGAGGCATATCCATGCGGACGCCAAAAAGTACCTTTAGGTTCTCTGTCACCGCCCAGTCGTCTTGCAGATAGAAGGCAAACTGTCCTACGTTGGTCTCTGCCAAGGCCCAGCCTTCACCGGGAATGCCATCTTCTCCATTGTTGGCAGCAGCCAATTCCCTTGCAGCGGTAACTTGGGTACCAAAACTGCCATCTCCTACAGCATTGAGGAAGGAATCTACGCTTGGGTATGCGCCAAAAGTTCCTCCATAAGCATTGAGATTAAAGGAATTATCAAATTCGAATCGCTCCAAAGAGGCACCTATGGTAAAGGTATGAGCACCTAGGTAAAGATTGAAATTATTGGTGATCTGAAATACGTCCTGGTTGAGGCGGTTGAAGATAGAGAATGGTTCGTGGCCAGCAATGATGTAAGGGATGCCGTCTCGCTGGATATTGATTACCGGAAAGGGCTCTGAAAATGGGTTACGCGAATCGCGGAAGGCAGAATATCCCACCTGCAGCTTATTGGAAGCTTTGCTTCCAAAGGTAGACTTCAGTTCCGCGATGCCTGAGTGGATGATGTTGTTGATCCGATACCCCGAGTTGAAGAATTGCAAGGTAATGGCATCTGGGCCACGACGTCCCAAGGCAGATGGGTGAGCATTCTTTTGTTGAAATGCGTTGAGGTAATTGTAGGTCATGGTCAAACTGTTGCGGTCATTGATGACCCAGTCCAGCTTGAAAATGGCCTTCTCATTATTCGTTTGATGAAGATAGCCTTCGTATTCGCCGGTTTCGTAGCCGTAGTGGTCAAACAAAGCTTGGGATACCGCATTCAAGTCGGCCGCCGTTACGCGAGAGACGTTTTGTCCTTCTGCACCAGGTTGACTCGCGACAAAATTGCTTCCCAAGTCGCTTCTTCTTTCCAGTTCGAAATTGGCAAAGAAGAACAGTTTGTTTTTCACCAATGGTCCACCAATGCTAAAACCTGACTGGAGCTGGCTTAGGTCTGGTACGACGATGTCCGACCCCGCCACTTTGGAGCCAGTCAAATTTTGGTTTCTGAAGAAGCCAAAGACTGTTCCTTTAAACTCATTGGTACCAGACTTGGTCACGGCGTTCACGGAAGCACCGGTAAACCCTGACTGGCGAACGTCATAAGGAGCTACGGCCACCTGAATTTGATCGATGGCATCCAGAGAAACCGGCTGGGCACTGGTTTGGCCACCTGGGGTAGCCGCATCAAGTCCAAAGGGGTTGTTGAAGATGGAACCATCCAAAGTGAAGTTGTTGTACTGATCATTGCGACCGCCAAAGGATCCTCCGTTAGCCAGAGGGTTCAGACGATAATAATCACTCGCCGAACGGGAAATAGTAGGCAGGCTGCGAATCTGGGTATTGCTGATTTGGGTTTCAGCCCCAGTTCGGTCCCCATTCAAGATCGGATCTGCCTCAGCAAGAATTTCGACCTCATCCATGGTCAAGTCCTCGTTCGTCAGCTCAAAGTCAAGTCTAAGGGTTTGTCCTAGTCCTACATTCAGGCCAGTGACTTCTTGAGTTTGCTTGCCCACGTAGCTCACTTTGACAGTGTAAGGCCCTCCAACCCGAAGGTTGGCCAAGAAGAAATAGCCATCATCGCTGGTAAGGATGCCATAACGGCTTCCCGAAGGAGTGTGTACAGCCAGGATCGACGCTCCTGAAACGGACACTCCCTGATCATCTACCACCTGGCCCCGGATAGAACCAGTGGTCACACCTTGTCCGAGCACGACCGCACTAGAAAATAATCCTAGCAGCAGCGCACCAATCAAGTAAAAGTGCTTCATCAACAAGAATTAGGTTAGGAAATGATTAGTCAGATATGAATCATCTGTTAACATCTGCAAATATAAAACATGAATCATTTAACATGTAAAGATCTAATCCCAAGTGTGGGGGAAAGTCCACGGAGGTCTTCCAAACGCAGATTTTTTTCAAAAAAATTCTATTTTTTTAAGGATAATCCCTTTCCCTTGCGAATCGTATATTATGGACTATGCTTAGCAAAATATTTTCCTCCTTTTTTTTTTCTGGTTAGGATTTACCAATACGGGATATCTCCTCTTACTCCCGCCAGTTGCCGCTACACCCCTACCTGCTCAAATTATGCCTTGGAGGCCATACGCAAACATGGGCCATGGCGAGGAGGACGTTTGGCGATCAAACGAATCAGCAGCTGCCATCCTTGGGGAGGCAGTGGATATGATCCTGTGCCGGAGGAGTGGCCACCCCGCTCTGAGTGAGTTTTTGGGGCGCCAAATGCAAAAAGCCCAGTGGCTCCATGTGAAGCCCTGGACCTTAAAAACACTTTCCCTAAATTTTGTGGCTAAGAGATCGCCGTGGTGATCGTGAATGGTTGAAGCTATAGGGAAGCTTGCCTAACAGGAGTATGATGTAAAGTTATCGGCTTAGGCTTTAGTCCTGGAATGAGCAGGAGCAGAATTATCGCAAACATTCTGCAAAATCACAACAAAAAATAAGATACAAATCTCTCATAATCATATATTTAACATATATTATATTCCGCAAAAACACCTACTCCAATTCTTTCCTAGAGTTGGAG
>CAZFPQ010000407.1:0-4926 GCA_964521065.1 uncultured Bacteroidia bacterium
ATCCCAAGTACTCGTGGCAAGACAAGTTTTGGCCGTAAACTCAACACCTAAACAGCCTCTCAGTCACAATCAACATGTGGAACAAATCCTGGCTAAGAAAAGGCCAATCCCCCATTGATGTCGAAGTTGGCTCCCGTCACAAAGGAGGTTTCTTCCGAAATGAGGCAGGCCACCAAATTAGCGACTTCCTCAGGCCTTCCCTCACGGCGTAGGGGGGTTTTTTCGGCCACAGTTTTCCGTACGGCATCTGGAGTAAAGGTATCGTGAAAAGTGGTGCCAATGAGCCCTGGGCAAACCGCGTTGACGCGAATTCCATCTGGCCCCAATTCTTTGGCCATCGACCTGGTATAGGTCATGAGGGCTCCCTTCGAGGCGGCATAGGCCGATGAGCCACTGCCACCACCATCACGTCCCGCCTGAGACGCAATGTTCACGATCGAGCCCCCCTCAGGCATATGGTCAATCACGGCCCGGTGCATCATGAATACTGATTTGAGGTTCAAATCGATCACAAAATCCCAGAAGCTTTCATCCATTTCTTTCAGCTTTTTCCTGGCTACCAATCCACCTGCATTGTTTACCAGAATATGGATAGCTGGGCCAAAAGCTTGTTGGCTTTCTTCTACCAAACGAAAGCACTCATCCCACTTGGTCAAGTCCGCTTTGACTCCGATGGCTTTTCCGCCAGCGGCAACAATCAGTCTGAGCGTCTCTTCGGCATCGCTGGGGGTATTGTAGTAGTTCACCACCACGTTGGCTCCCATTTTGGCCAGTTTGATAGAAATGTATCGCCCGATATCTCGGCCTCCACCGGTGACGATGGCGGTTTTATTGACTAACTCCATATGTATTTTGGGTTAAATAATTCAAACGTATAAGTCCGGTGAAAAAGGAAAATCTGTCTCCTCAAGGATTAATGGCCCATTGAACTCCGACTCCTAGGGACCTCATGATGTGGGACTACATTTTTTCCCATATCGCGATTACTCCGTTATATGAGATGACACAAGCAAAAACCAGGGCAGCCACCAGCCCCACATTGAGGACGAAATGGGCGCGGTGTTCTCCCATCAGCGACTTTCGGTTGATGAGAATGAGTATGCCGAGTATGACCAAGGGGAGAACAAATACATTAAAAACTTGGGTTAAAATTTGGGCTTGGATGGGGTTCGCTCCTAAAACGGGCACGGTAAGCCCAATCAGGCAGGCAATCCCTGCCAGCACTTTGAACTGAGTAGAGGAAGTATCCAATTTTCCTTGTTGATAGTCTGCAATCATCAAAGGCGCAATCATCAAAATCGGAAAAACAGAGGACAGGCCTGCCGTGAGGGTCCCCATGAAGAATATCACGATGGCGAATTTCCCCGCTACGGGCTCTAGGGCGTAGACCATGTCCAGCACTTTGGTGACTACAGTGCCCCGCTCATAAAATGCTCCCATGGCCGCCGCCATGATGGAGCCACTGATAATGAATATCAACACCGCCGCCCACAGCGCATCTTTCTGCTGCTCGGCGAGGTTGGCTTTGCTCCAACCCTTGCCCTGGATAAATAAGGGTCTAGACACAAATGTCGCCGCGGCCATGGTGGTACCCACGAAGGCCGCGACCAACATCCGCCCTCCTTCTACTTGCGGAATCGAAGGGATGAAGCCTTTGGCAATTTCTGCGGGATCAGGCAAGACCATGAACAGGGAAAGCAAGAAGGAAAGCCCCATCAAGGTGACGAAAAAGAGGAGGATCTTTTCAAAAATGGCATACCTCCCCTTCCATAAGATGGCGTACATGATGCCGATCACCACCAGAGCAATCCCTAATACCCAGCCATATTCATGGCCTTTGATCGCGGGGAAAAACAAAACCAGGACCTCCACGATGGCATTGGTGGAGATACCTAAAATCCCCGTGAGCGAATTCCATTGGCCAAAGCTGATTCCTACGATGATCAGTATAGACATCAGGCCACCTAGCTTCAAATGCTTTCGAAAGGCAAAAAGCGCTGTTTCGCCCGTGACCAAATAATACCTTCCATAGGCCTCCATCAGCACCCATGAAAAGAGGCAACTCAAGGCCAGTACCCACAACAATTGCATGCCGTAGCTGCTACCTGCTACAATCATAGAGGTGACACTGCCCGTCCCAATGGTATAGCCAATGGCAAATATCCCAGGCCCAATTCCCAAAAGAAATTGATATAGTTTTTTCAGGAGAGGGGTTCGTTTTGGCATCGGGTCAAAGTTTAGCGGATCACCCTTCCAACAGTCATGAGGGACCCTGGGTAAGCGGTTTGAGAGAGTCCTTGGAGGGAGGCCTAAGACCTCCCCCAAGAACTTCAAATACTACTACTACATTGAAAATGGCCGATTGAAAAGGAAGGGGGGTATGAGGAATTATGTGCGTGACTTGCCAATTACGCTTAATACAATATTTCCATATTCCAATCCCCCCCTTTCTTCTTGATGATCAATAGCCGTCGTTTTGGGTGATTACCCCAAAGCTGGCCAGCACCTCTGAGACAGGGACTGGAAACAGGTGGTACCGGCTATCAATGGTCTGCCCCATTTCTGCATTGACCGTTCCTGTTCTGACTAGATCAAACCATCTTTGTCCCTCGAAGGCCAGCTCCAGCCTTCTTTCGTCCTGGATGGCTTGCCTAACCAACTCCTGGGTATTGAGTACGGTGTGGTCAAGCGGGTCTACCCCAGCTCGACTGCGGAGTGGATCTAAGAGATCTAGTACATCCTCCAATGAGGCCCCATTTTCGTTTAGGGTCTCGGCATACAAAAGAATCACGTCGGCGAGTCTCAATTCTATCCAGTCGTGATCAGGGCCGCCTGTCTGGGGGAATTTGGGGGAAGCGGTACCGGCGCTATCAATGGTCACCGCCCTGCGTAGGTCGCCAGGACTCGCATCGAAGGCCGCAACTAGATCCTGATCCAATGGGGTCAGAGACTTGGTATCCAATCCGCCTGACCAAGACCAAAACTCAGAAAAGCCATACTCATCTGTTACCGAGCTCGAGATTTGGGTAGCAAAAATGATTTCTGAATTCAGGTCATTGTCTACTCCAAAGATGTCGGCAAAATTTTCCTGAAGACTGATTCCCGAACCTTCAGCGCCATTCACTACTGCTGCTAAGTGCGCTTCGGCACTGGCAAAGTCCCCTAGCTGGACGTAGACTTTACCCAGCATTCCTTCTGCGGCAAATTTGGAGGCCCGTCCATCTATGATATTCGTTTCTAAGGCAGCAATGGCATCCTGCAAATCAGGAATGATCACGTCACTGTACACATCTGAGGCAGCTTGCCTCACCAAGATAGAGCCATCCGTGGTACTGGGCGCAGCCGATAGATTGACGGTCACGTCTCCAAATACCCGCACCAATTTAAAATAGGACAAGGCCCTCAAAAACTTCGCCTCTCCTACCTCCGTGGCGTCAGAGGAGTTTTCGATTACGTTGTTGGCACTGAGGATGGACTTGTACAAAGCCGTATAAAAAGGCCCAAAGAATTGATCTTCCATCGCCGTCAAATTAGGGCCATAGGTATCAAACTCCGTGTAGGGAGGCTCGAGCATCAAGGCATTGTCTGCCCTGAAATCGCCCATCACGGCCATGGGAGTGGCGGAACCGTGCTGGTAGAAATAAGCCGCATTCAATACGCCCTCAAAATCGGTAAGCGAGCTTGAGCTGGCAATGTTGGGCGGAAATTGATTTAAGTCTTCACAGGCGGTGGTTAACAGCACAGCCACCAATAGGATATATAGTTTTCTCATTGTGTTTGTGATTAGAAATTAAGATTTACACCCAGGGTAAAGCTTCTTACCACGGGACTTGCCCCGACCTGTACCCCATAGGTGGTAGGCCCTAAATAGCCACCGTTGGTGATCTCTACGCCTTCAGGATTGAGTGAAGTGTAGTCGCTGGCCATGATGTACAGCAAATTGGTAGAGGCGAGGTAGATCCGGGCAGAACTAATTCCCAACTTGTTGACAATGCTGTAGCCAATCGTCAAGTTTCGCAAGGCGATGTAGGAAGCATCCTGGATCTGGGCATCTAGCTGGTTTCTAGATTGGGTGTAAGGCAGGCCATTGTGATCGGCAAACCCGTCTTCATCTGCATCAAAGCTGGACTTCAACCTTCCGCCAAACTCTGACCTCCAGTAAATCTGGTCAATGTTGAATACCTCTCCCCCTTGGGCTCCTTGGAGTTGAAAGGACAGGTCAAAATCTTTGTAGCTCAACTGGCTGTTCAATCCCCAGTAAAAGTCAGGAATGTTTTGGCCAATCTTCACCAGGTCCCCGCCCTCTTCTACGGTACGCGTCCGGTCGATTACGCCGTCGCCGTTTTGGTCTACCACGTAGTATTCTGAGCTGTTGATACCAATCGCGCGTGAAGGATCGCTCATGAATTGGGTTTCTACCAATCCGATGGTTTCCAATCCCCACATCTCACCAATCTCTCCACCCACATAATTCCTAAAAACTGGGCCTCGACCAGATTGGCCATAAATGACTCGGGGCAGTTCATCCAATCCCCCTAAGTCCGTGATTTCTGAGTTAACCGTAGATAGGTTGGCGCTCACGTTCCAGCGAAGGTCTCCCTTGTTGATCAATCCAGCCCCTAGCTCAACTTCCAAACCAGAGCTTCTGACATCACCCGAGTTGAGGGCGATAGAAGTTGTACCCAAGACTTCGGAGACGCTTTGGTTGATCAAGATGTCTTCGATGTTGGAGGTGTAGTAGTCGACCCCTAGGGTGAATCGGTTGTTGAAGAAACCAAGGTTCACCCCATAATTGGTCTCGGTATTGGTTTGCCAAGTCAAATTGGGGTTGGCAATATCTGAAGGGATCAAGAAGGCCGTCCCCAATACCGTGGCCTGCGGATTTAACAGGCTCAAAGAGTTGTAAGCTCCTAGGAAAGAGGTGGT
>CAZFPQ010000408.1:0-4888 GCA_964521065.1 uncultured Bacteroidia bacterium
CCACTGCCGCTGGCCCCCGTCACGCTGGTACAGGTGGTACTCACGGTTCGAGATCCAGCGTCATAATTGGCCACACAGCCAACGCCGCCAGTAACGCTTAAGCCGCCTACCCAGGTCACATCAGTCGGCAGTACATCCACAAAACTTAAATTGGTGAGGGTTTTGCCCTCAGCCACGTCTAAGGTTAAGCTATAGGTAAAAGGCCAAGAGGGACCCGGTGGTCGCTCTTCCTCGGGGGCATCGTTGTCTTTGGTGAACTCAACCAGTTTGGGCTTGGTTTGCCCTGTAGTTGCTGTACCAGTGATCAAGCCATTGCTGCCTGTGGGGGTATCCCCAAATTCGAGCCCTGGCTGAATGGTAAAGGTGTAGTTGCTATCAATGGTGGCATCATCATTAAAGGAGCCACAAATACTTACCGTAAGTTCAGGGGTGGTAGCCACCACCGATCCGATGGGTAAATCGGCAACAAATAAGGTATCGCCTGCTACTGCTCCATCAGCGGCCCTGACCGTGTCTTTTCCAATGGGGTCAAACAATGTTGGGGTAACGGGAAAAGCGCCCACTTTGGTAAAAGCAAGGCTTCCACCAAGAAATTGCATCTGACTGACCGTGAAGCCCGGAGGGAGCATGATCCGCAAGTAGGGACCATAACCCGGATCTCCGCTCAGATCAAAAGTCGCTTCAAAACAAAACTCTTCATTGATAAACTCAGACCCAGGGTTATCCTGAGAGACCGAGGGAACAGGCTGAGAGAGCCCCAGCAAAGGCAGGAATAGTAAGGCAATGAGTAAGACTTTGGTAGTCGGTATGTATTGGTACATGTAAGTGAAATGAATCTCACATTGGTTATTTCACCCAAATATTCATTTCTATGTGCCATCTAAATATTAAATAATTCGAATGCCGTTACACATAATGATGATTTTCATCGCCTCACCATGTAAGACTTCTAATTAGGCGGCCTCAAAATTGATAAACATCAGATAATCAATAACTTATCTTAATATTCCACCCGTGAATTATCTCCTTGATGGGTGAAAAGCATAAAATGAGTCCTACATTTTCATTTATATAAATCATTAATCCCGCTTTTGAAGGACCATCTTGTAACATAGACTAACCTCTCCTAGGTAAGATTTTTGCCAACCTTCGAAATAAATGGGTGTTAGAACACCGGTCAGGCTTCTAATGACTTAAAAAACTGGTTCGACGCCCTTAGTTCCAGTCTATAGATCGCCCCTCCATTTTATCTATACTAAGCCTCCTTAAGAGCTCTGAAATGGGTCTAGAAAAGAGTCTTGGTGACCTTAAGAAAGGATTTATGTCTTACTTCAACGCCCAATTTGACACTGAACAGATTGAAAGCATGAATATTACCGCAAAACCACTTGAAGACTGCAATGATGCCCTCGTCTTTGCATTTGATGATTCTAAAAGTTTTCTAAATTTATTTCGATTGGCTCTTGACGAGCAAGGATATTCTGGAGAACTCCACCTTTTCCAAAGGTTTTACAATTTTTATCCCTGTTTAGAGAAGAAGGCGAGGCGTATAAAGGATTCAGACCATGCGTGGGTCATAACCGATTGGGTGCTCAATCAGCCTCTCACCAAAGAAGTAAACATTGAACGGCTCTGTCAATATTTTCCTGATGATCAGAGAAGAAAAATTGTCGTAGTGACCAACTATCTCTCAGAAGAAATCAAGCAAGCCTGTTTTCAAAGAGGGGTATTCAATGTGTATCAAAAGCCTGATGATTACGTTTCACTTCTCAGACTCATTGAGACCGTTACTTCTAATTGAGGTTCATTCGAACCAATGTAAGATATAGTATATCTTGTCTATGAATAGTCTAATCGGTGAACTAATTAGCATCCCAAAGTGATGCTTCTATGCTATTTCGAGAGGGATTGGATTATAAGAACCATTTCAAAGCTCTTACAGATAAATTACACATCAGAGGGATCGACTCAGGCTTGATGGCTGTCATTTCTTTGGGGTTTCTTTTTGGCTTCTTGGGGGATGTTACCCCTGAAAAAGGCAGGTTACTTATTTTTTGTGGAATTCTAGCCATTGTCCTCAACTGGTTCATTCGCTCGCGGGTTTTTCCTAGGTTGGGATGGTTCAACCTCGATTCGGACTATTACCGGTATCTCTTCAACCTATCGACGGATCTGATTTGCATTGCGACCACTGATGGTTCCTTTAAAATGGTCAATCCTCAGTTTGAAGCGACCCTTGGCTACACAACTAAAGAACTCAAGCAGCTCTCGTGGCTGGACCTAATCCATCCTGAAGATGTTGAAAAGACTCAGGCGGAGGCTAGTCGATTTGCCGATAAAAATCACGTTACCCATAAATTTGTCAACCGTTATCGGACCAAAAGTGGGAAGTACCGCTACCTCTCTTGGGCGGCTACGAAGAAGAGTAATAGCAAAATCCTCTTTTGTATCATTCAAGATGTAACTGAAGAGTATCTCTCCAACCATAAGTTACAAGAGTCAGAGCGCTTTTTGACCCATGCACAAGAGGTTGCTAAAATCGGGCATTGGCTAGTCGATTTAGAGCAGGGGGAGGTTCGCTGGTCCAAGGAAACCTATCGTATTCATGGAGTATCTGAGGAATTTAACCCAAACTTTGAATCGGCTATCAGCTTCTTTCCCAACGAGTCAAAAGCGAAGATCACCCAAGCCTTTGATAACTGTGTCCAGAAAGGGATTCCTTATGACCTTGAATTGGATTTCCTCAATGCTCAGGGACAGGCATTGAGGGTCAGAGCCATTGGACAACCAGAATTCAGAGACGGAAAGATTGTTCAGATTTTTGGCGTTTTTCAAGATGTTACCCTACAGTACCACAGCCAGCAAAAACTAGAAGAGGCTAAAGAAGCCGCGGAGGAAGCTGTCGAAGCAAAATCCGCCTTTCTCTCTACCATGAGCCATGAAATTCGTACCCCTTTGAATGCCATTATCGGCAGCACCCACCTCGTCTCTCAAGCAGAGTTAAGCCCAGATAACCAGGAGATGATTGACATCATTCGTTTCTCAGGTGAAAACTTGATGACCTTGGTCAATGATATCTTAGACTTTAGTAAGATTGAAGCGGGCAAGGTTCGCATTGAAACCACGTCTGTTAACCTCAGACAGGTCGTTGAAGCGGTATGCCGTGGGCATGAAATCAAAGCCAAAGATAAGCTGCTCGATACCAAGGTTCAGATAGGGCCAGGGGTCCCCGAGGTAATTTTAGGAGATCCAGTCCGACTGACCCAGGTGCTCAATAATTTACTCGGTAATGCCATTAAGTTCACCGAGGAAGGGTCGGTAAGCATCGTAATCCATCAAGAGTCAGCAACCAAGGAAGCAGCCAAACTAAGGTTTGAAATTCAAGATACGGGCATTGGCATTTCAGAAAAGGCTCAAGCGGAGATTTTCTCACCCTTTACCCAAGCCTCGGTAGAGACCACCCGTAAGTATGGAGGCACTGGGCTAGGACTGGCCATCTCTAGAAACCTCATTCGACTCATGGGGGGAGAACTCTGGCTAAAGAGTAAATTGGATCATGGATCGACTTTTGGGTTTAGCCTGGAATTTGAGGTAGCAGAAAATCTTGCAAAGCATGGCAAGAGTGAGTCTTCTCTTCCCCACAATACCCTTCATCTATCAAAGAATAAAATTCTCATCGTTGAAGATAACCTGTTCAACTACAAGATCGCTAAAAAGATACTTGAGAAATGGGGAGCACTTAACATCGATCACGCTGAGAATGGCCAGGAGGCAATAGATATGACCAAAGCAAAGGAGTACGACCTCATCCTCATGGATATCCGCATGCCAGTTTTGGGAGGCGTCGAAGCGACTCAGGCCATTCGCACCTTCAATCAATGGACACCCATCATAGCCTTCTCTGCTTCGGTAGTGGATGAAAAGCTCGATCGCTTAGCCTATGAAGGCTTTAATGACTTTGTCGCCAAACCTGTCAATCCCCAACGTCTCCAACGTGCCATCGAACAGGTACTGCGGATGGTCGCTAAATATTGAAAGGACACATAGCCACCATATTAGAATACCCTGTCCTTTATCGGCAGGGTATTCTTAGAATAGAACCTGATATGACTTCTCGCAACTGAAAGTAAAATTGGGGCTTTACCAAAAGGAATTCCACTCACAATCTTCAATTATCTAAGTGGGTAATGAGCGATGCTTACATGTGATCATCCTGGCTCGTTCCTGAAGCGTTGTTCACTATGAACACATTCCGTAAGCATGTCTCTAACTCTGCTATTTTAACAGGCTTATGGAGGAAGCCTTTCATACCTGCCTGGATAGACTGACTTAAGGTATTCTCAGTCACACTAGCTGATAAAGCGTAGATAGGTGGAGTCTTTTCAGCTAAGATTTTTTGAATCTCTCTTGTGGCTTCTACGCCATTCATCCGAGGCATGTTAATGTCCATAAGTATAAGATCAACTTGTTCCTGCTGAACGGTCTTAAGGGCCTCTAAGCCGTCATTAACAACGAGGACGTCAATACCCATCTTCATCAACATACGTCTGACCACCTTTTGATTGACTAAGTTATCTTCTGCAACCAGTACAGTGATTTTTTCAGCATCCACTATCCCCATTATTCGTAAAATATGATTATTGTATAGTACAAAATATTGTTACGAATCAAATATAGAGAGCGGTGACCTATAAGACAGAAACAGTTTGTTTGAAATCTAACCCGTGTTCAGTTTTGACGCATTCCTATGTTATATCAAAAACGATCTTTTTCTGAGCTTAGAAAACAGTCTTGCCTTCACAAAGGAACTATGAAATTTACCCTATGAGGTGCTTATATTCTGTTGCTCACGTCCTCTTCCCCTATCGCGTACTAATTGAAAGTAGAG
>CAZFPQ010000409.1:0-4832 GCA_964521065.1 uncultured Bacteroidia bacterium
GAAAATTTCCAAACAGCCTCTTAGAGGACGGCATCGCCGTAAGAGGCTGTTCGTACGGCAAGTTGACTTTATTATGCTTAGGCTAGGGAGTGGCTCAAATTATAAAATTATGTTTTCATAATATTATTAAATGATTTACCTTTGCCGCATGTCACAATTGCTCCACCAACCTCAGCGCCTTAAACGAGCGGCCCAATTCATGAAAGTCCTCAGCCACCCTAACCGGATGTTGGTGGTGGATCTATTGCTAGACCGAGGAGGTCTTACCGTAGGTACCATAGCTGAAACCTTAGGCCTCAGTCAATCCAACACTTCACAGCAATTAAAAGCACTAGAGATGGCAGGGGTCCTAAGATCAGATCGCCAAGGCAAGTCCATCTTATATTCCATGGATCACCCTGGCATAGCCCAGCTCATGCGATGCATCAATGCATGCATAGATTGTGACCGCTAATTCAAATGCATTAACTGAGCTTTTTCAAAGCTCGGTACCATATAACCACTCGTTAACTTTCTACTATGTCTAATCTAGGTAATCGACTCAAAAACTTATTCTCAGGACCGGAAAATGTCCAAAGATTAAGTGCCAGCGAATTCAAGCAAGCTTTGGCTACTCATCCTGGTGCCCAGTTGATTGATGTCCGTACTCCCGCAGAATATAAGGCAGGAAACATCCCTCACTCAAGATTGATCAATTTTCAGCGTCCCGATTTTGTAATTGAAATGGAACGATTAGATAAGACCAAGCCCCTTTTCATCTACTGTCAAAGTGGAGGTCGCAGTGGAATGGCTTGTCGTCAATTAGCCGACAAGGGATTCTCTCAGATTTACGAACTTCGCGGCGGTTATGGGGCCTGGCAATAAGATCCAGGAGGGGAGTATTTTTCCCCACAAAATTTGCATACATGAAAGAGAAAAAAAGTTTTTCTGAACTCATAAAAGGTGACAAGCCCGTCTTAGTGGACTTCTTTGCCACTTGGTGTGGACCTTGTAAAGCTATGCAGCCCGTGCTGAGTGAGCTTTCTCAGGAAATCCAGGACGAAGCACATATCATTAAGGTAGACGTAGACAAGAACCCCGCCGTGGCCGAGCATTTTCAGATCCGGGGAGTTCCTACCTTCATGGTATTTAAAGAAGGAAAAATTAAATGGAGGCATTCTGGTATGATGCCTAAGTCTCAGCTTAAGGAAGTATTGACCACCCACGCCTAAATTGCCTAACCAGCAGGTAGAAGGCGAGCGGGGTAAGGCATTTGATGGAATGGTAGGTTTACTACCTTATATTCTCAATTAGGCCTTATCCCGCCCTTTGTTTTCCTAGCCTCCACTATTCTATAGACACTTGGAAAAACCTAAAATGAGCAACTGGTTCAATGACTGGAAAGTAGTTTTCATTCTTTGCCTAACCCTTGGATTGGCTCCTTTCACTCCAGAACCCCATATTTGGGGAAAGCTTATGTGGATTTGGGGCGGAGCCAAGGGAATGGCCTTGATGGATTGGTTTGACCTTGTATTACATGGATTTCCTTGGCTACTCCTACTACGACTTTCTTTGCTCACCTTTACTAGACTTAAATGGAAACAACACTCTTCCAACCCTTGATCGGGATGGATTTAGGGATTCTCACCCAACCTTGGCCTTGGTGGTTTACAGGCCTGGTGATCACAGCCACCATGCTAGCGTTGCAATTCCTAGGCAAAAGCTTTGGGATTTCTTCCACCCTGCGCACCATGTGCGCCATAGGGGGAGCCGGTAAACGCATCGAATTTTTCAATTTTGACTGGAAAAAGGAAATATGGAACCTGGTCTTCGGAGTTGGGGCCATCCTGGGAGGGTTCTTAGCCAGCAATTATATGATGCCTGATCAGGCCGTCCATATCTCCTCGACCACTGTCGAAACCCTGACCTCCATGGGGGTTCAAGTAGACACTCAATTTTTAGCTCCTCCCGACATCTTCTCATGGGAAAGTCTTCTTTCCTTCCGGGGCTTGTTCATGATTATAGTTGGAGGATTTTTTGTAGGATTTGGCACCGCCTATGCCGGAGGATGTACCTCAGGCCACGCCATCAGTGGCCTGTCCAATCTACAGCTTCCTTCGCTCATCGCTGTGATTGGCTTTTTCCTAGGTGGCCTGATCATGACCCACTTTATCCTTCCCTTCATCCTCTAATCTCCAGCGACGTGAATAAATTTCTTCAATACTTTATTTACCTACTAGTAGGAACGCTATTTGGAATTACCTTAACCAAAGGTGAAGTGATTTCGTGGTACCGGATTCAAGAAATGTTCTACTTCCAATCCTTTCACATGTATGGGGTTATTGGTACAGCGGTCACCCTGGGGATTATAAGCAACATGATCATCAAGCGCATGAAATTGCGCGACGTTGAAGGGAGTCAAATCACCTTTAATCCCAAGGAGATGAGCATCGCGCGCTACCTAATTGGGGGGACTTTTTTCGGGTTTGGCTGGGCCATGACGGGAGCCTGCCCTGGGCCTCTTTATATTCTGGTAGGCAATGGCATCACCGTGATTTTGGTGGCCATCGGGGCAGCAGCCTTAGGGAATTTCGTTTATGGATTATTGCGCCCTCACTTGCCCCATTAGCAAGAAAATCATTTGACGGCATCTCAACATCCAGATAGACCTCCAGGGCAGGCCAAGGACGTCTCTATCTTAGAGGCTGTTTGGGTTTTGGCATTTCGAGGCCAAAGGCGGGATTTTTGGGTTCTGGCAAGCGAATTTTGCGAGGAATACCGAGGTATTCCGAGTAAAATTGGCGCAGACAGGTTCCAAGAAGCCAAGTTTGGACCGTAAAGGAGAAATCCAAACAGCCTCTTAAAGCTATGAGTTAATGAGATGTAATGCCCTAGGAAAGGAAGTCATCACATTTGGCTTAGAACCCAGGACTATGAGGGAGAACTTTCTTGCGTTTCATCACCAAGAGATTTAACTATGACCAGCCTCACTCATTCAGATAGCCCATGAAGGCCTCCACTTTATTTCCTTTGCTAAACCAGCTCAAACAGTATTCCTGGCAAGGGCTGAGGGCTGATATGCTAGCGGGCTTAACCATTGGGGTATTGTTAATTCCTCAAGGCATGGCCTATGCCCTAGTGGCAGGCCTTCCTCCTATATATGGCCTTTATGGAGGCCTAATCCCCCTGCTGATATATGCGTTGATGGGAAGCTCTCGATACCTATCTGTAGGGCCCGTAGCTTTGCTTTCCCTGCTGAGTTTGGCTGCGGTGGTGCCATTTGCTGAGCCTGGCACTGCAGATTTTATTTCCCTGAGTATTAGTCTTGCCTTGCTATCTGGAATCATCCAGGTTCTCATGGGAATCATGAGGTTAGGCTTCATCATGAACTTCCTCTCCAAGCCTGTGATCAACGGATTCACCAGTGCCGCAGCTCTGATTATTGCCTTTAGCCAGCTACGGGCTTTGACGGGTATCCAGTTGAATCGATCTAGCTTGCTCCATGAGATCTTACTAGATCTCATGGCTAATTTCACCCAGGTTCACCCCCTAACCCTAGCTATCGGACTGGTATCGGTACTTTCTTTACTCTTACAAAAGAAATACCTTCCAAAGGTACCCGGCCCTCTCATCTTGGTAGTCGTCGCCATCGGATTAAGTGGAGCCTTTCACATAGACCAATTGGGAGTAAAGGTAGTAGGCAGCATACCTGCAGGCCTTCCTTGGTTTTCCTTTCCAGATATTTCATTAGCAACCATCCGCTCATTGTTCCCCATGGCCTTGACCATTGCCCTGATAAGTTTTGTTGAATCCATGGCCATTTCAAGATCCTTACCTAAGAAAGATGAACTTCGATCAAATCAGGAGTTACTTTCATTGGGGCTGTCTAAGGTAATCGGAGCATTTTTTCAATCCTATGTAAATACAGGCAGTTTTTCACGTAGCGTAATAAGTCATCAAGCCGGTACCCACAGTAGCCTCGCCGGGCTCTTTGCAGCATTTCTAGTTGGGACTTGTCTCCTATTTTTCACCCAAGTCTTTTATTTCCTGCCCCAGGCAGCCTTGGGGGCCTTGATTTTGGTCTCAGTTATAAAGTTAGTCGATGTCCGTTTTGCGAGAAAGCTGTGGCAAAGCCAGCGCGAAGATTTCTATATGTTGCTCGCCACCTTCGTTTCGACCTTGGCCTTGGGGATACAGTATGGCATCTTGATCGGTGTAGTGTTAAGCTTAGTGTTAGTGGTCTACCATAGTGCCTATCCCCATGCGGCTGTTTTAGGCAAGATCCCCGGCACCCGTCATTTTCGAAATATCAAGCGTTTTGCGGAAGCTGAGCAGCGAGAAGACGTATTGATCCTTCGTTTTGACGCCCAACTTTTTTACGCCAATGCGGACTTTTTCCAAGATTGGATCAGGCGCAAGGTCAAAGAGAAAGGTAACCCGTTAAAGCTAGTAGTACTCAATGGAGAGGCCATTCACTCCGTAGATGCCACAGCTCTTCAAGCCTTAGATGAGATTACCAAGGAGTTAGAGGAACTCGAGATTCAGTTTTATTTCGCTGCATTCATAGGCCCTGTGCGCGATAGCCTACATCGGTTCGGCTTCATGGAAAAAATGGGGCGGGATCACTTTTACCTGCACGTGAGCGATGCCTTAGAGGCTTTCGATGCCCATATGACAGGGATGAAGCCCCCTATCCAACCCCGGGCTAGTCAAGTGAAGAAAAAGTCATAAGGTATCTTAGCTGGACTTTGGCCAAAATGCGGATCATAATTCATTGCGGTGTCGCCTTTCCGATTCCCGGAATCTTCGATCCGCAGGCCCTACCTTTTTCATAGTGCTGCCCCTAGCTCTTT
>CAZFPQ010000410.1:0-4817 GCA_964521065.1 uncultured Bacteroidia bacterium
CCTTAACTCCCTTAACTCCCTTAACTCCCTTAACTCCCTTAACTCCCTTAACCCCCTTAACTCGACTTTTTCTTACCCCATGCTTTCTTTCATCCGTTCCACGATCAAGAAAGCGGCGGGACAGACTTCGGTATTTTTTAGGGTAAGTGAAAGCTTCTTTCTGAATCCTGGTCGATCGGTGTGAGGATATTCTCGACAGGCTTTGGGGCGGTACTCATAGATGCTGCAATAATTGTCTGCTCCTAGAAAGGGGCAGGGTGCCTGGTTCAATACGTAATCTTGATCTTCGTCAATGTGGAGATATTGCTCTACCATGTCGGCTGGCCGCATTCGCAGGTGACGGGCGATCCGGGCGATGTCCCGATCGGTAAATACAGGACTGATGGTTTTGCAGCAGTTGGCGCAAGCCAGACAGTCTACTTCTTCGAAAACCTCTTCATGCCATTCAGCCACCTGCTGGTCTAAATTCTTGGGTGCTTTTTTCCGGATGCGATTGAAAAACTGTCGATTTTCTTTGGCTTTGTCACGGGCTAGTCCTGGTAATTCTTCTGGTAAAGGCACATTCATAGGAGATCGCCTATTTGTCTTATTCAATTTGCCGGGGCAATTTGGGCTAAAATATCAGCGACCGCTACCTATAGGTGATCACCCCTGTTTCATCTGAATAGCTGGAAGTCACTTCTCAAACATACGCAGATGGAAAAGATTGACCAAAGTGTACGCTACCTAGACCAAGCTGGAATGGGAGGGCTAAGTAAGGAGGTGAAGCGGAACTTCATCAATTCTTTAACGGGTTTCAAAAGCCTTTGCCTCTGTGCTACCCAAGACCACGAAGGGCATACCAATTTGGCCTTGATGTCTCAGGTGATCCATGTAGGGGCCAATCCTCCTCTGATTGGGGTTCTGTTTCGTCCTCACGTAGTTCCCCGTCACAGTTTGGAAAACATCGAGAATACAGGGTTATTTTCACTCAACCACGTAACCGAAGAGATATATCAACAAGCACATCAAGCAAGTGCACGTTATTCGAGAGAGGAATCTGAGTTCGATGCCACCGGCCTCACCCCGATTTTTGATGGGCAACTCAATGTGCCATACGTAAAAGAATCCGTCATCAGGTTGGGACTCAGCTTTAAAGAACGGCACAATATTTTAACCAACGCCACCATTTTGGTGATTGGGGAAATCAAGGAAGTGTATGTTCCTGAGGACCTAATCAGCGAAGACGGCTATGTAGACGTAGAGGGGGCGGGAAGCCTAACGGTCAGTGGCTTAGATAGTTATCATCGTACCCAACGGCTAGCGCGCTTGAGTTATGCCAAACCAAATAAGTCAGTCGAAAAATTGGATTAGCCGAATTTTTTAGAGGAACTATTTATCAAAAATTCTAACCTAGGTCTAAGATTATTTGGCACGGAAAAAGTAGGACTTTAGCTTGCGCAAATGCCAATTCATCAGTCCCGAGCTCTAGCTCACATCTGGACCCCAGCCCTGAACATTTGCTTGCATCCGCGGTTTCAGCAGGGCCTGCGTTGGGCGCTTACCCTGACCGCATTGGTGTACATTGGCTGGACTCTGTATCATCAGCACGTGTGGGAGCAATCTATTTGGCAGGTGTGGGAACACGCTGCATGGCTGCCATTTGCCTTGAGTATATTTTTATTGCCGATCAATCTATGGCTAGAAGTTAAAAAATGGTGCTTGCTGGTTACTCAGGCCCAACCAGGTTACTCCCTGAACTCTGCTTGGCGAGGGGTGTTAGCGGGAGCGGCCGCTGGAATCTTTACCCCCAATCGAATGGGCGATTACGCTGGTAGGCTTATGTATCTTCCTGCTGGCCTTCACGTCGAAGCTGCTGTTTACACCTTTGTAAGCCGGATTGCGCAAATGGCTGTCACCTTGTTGCTGGGCACCTTGGCTCTTTGGGGCCTCTATCTAGATGGAGGATGGCTGGGATGGGCTTTTGGATGGCTAAGTGCCTTGTTGAGCCTGAGTTCGGTTTTGGCCCTATTGGCAACGTTGGCGTTTCAGTTTCCCGGAAAAGTCCTTTACGTGGTAGAGCGGATTCCTATACGTGGAAAGATCATGGCGCAGATAAGTCAAGCTCTCTTATGCCTAACTCCCCCTCTTATTCGGCAGGTTTGGTGGCTGAGTCTGTTCAGAGGCTTGGTGTTTGTGGGGCAATACAGCTTGATTATGTTGGCCTTTCTTGATGGATCGACTTGGCCTCTGGTTTTGGCGTCGGTTTGTTTGGTTTTTTTATTGAAATCGGTAGTTCCTGCCATGGCCTTGGCTGAGCTAGGACTGAGAGAGTCCGTGGCCCTAATGGTGATGGGAGCCTTTGGTTGGACTTCTGCTCACATTGTATTTGGAACTTTTGGGTTATATGTAATCAACCTGGTGATCCCTGCGCTGTTGGGCTTAGGGTGGATGCTTAAATCACGGCAAAGGAGCGATAAAAAGCTGATGAAAAAGTCTGAAAAGCATGATCAAAGAGAAAAAAAGGTCATCAAGGGGTGAAAAACGGGTGTAGAGTGGAATAGATTGACTTTGATGGCCTAGTCCTTAGCCCATATCCCGACTTTTTCTGGCCAAGTGCGTTGCTTCAGTCAACTAGGTGTAAAGCCTGGGTAAGCCTTTGACCGTCTTGTTTAAGGACCAATTGATATACCCCCGGCTTCAAGCTTTCCAGGTTTAGTTTATATGCGTTGACCCGCTGTGGTGCACAGTTCTTCTGCCAGACCCGTTTTCCCGATAGGTCATAGATTTTAAGTTGACATTTGGCTTCTGAGACTAGCTGGGTTTCTATCCAGATGTCTGCTTTTGTTGAAGCTGGATTGGGAAATACCTGGAGGCTTAAGGGGAGATGCTTATCTGGACCCACCCATAATCGTGGGGAAAAAATCTGTCCTCCGTCCTGGGCGATTAGGCCAATCCGGTAAACTACGGCTTGGGAAGCAGATTGATAATCGAGATAGTGATAATTGGTTTGAGCGTCATCAATAGGAAGTTCTAAAAGGGTAAGCCAATGGCCGCTGGGACTTAAACGCTGGACGCTGCTGTGGGTTATGCTCTCTGCTCCATTGACTGTCCAGCGCAGCGATACGCCCCTGTCTTCACGCTGAGCAGAAGCATTTTCAAGGGAGGCAGAAAGAACCGCTCCGCAATTGGAGTTGCTACCTGAAGCGACAATGGGGTTATAGTTAAATAGAACGGCTCCTATACTCCCGGCTTGACCATTAGGTGAGCATCCACCCCCATTTCCCAATTCATTCCCTGCGGCACCCCCTGTTACATCTGGGGTCAATCCCCAGGCTGCTAAGCTGGTCAAGACGGCACCGCCGCCTCCTCCCCCGCCAGGTCCTTCACAGTTTTGATTTCCAGAGAGGAAAGTACTATTGGTATCTCCGCCTTTCCCACCTGAGGCCTCTAGCGTCAAAGCCGAAACTCCTAGGTTGTCTATATCTAGGACAATGGTCCCGCCGGCTCCGCCACCGCCCTGGCCGTCAGAAAGAACTGGGGTAGGACCTGCTCCGAAGTCTACATTGGCTCCATTGGCATATATACCAAAGCCATTTCCTTCTAATAGGCTCGCTCTGATGATAATGATACCGCCACCATTGCCTCCGTCCTGCCCTTGAGGATCTGCCCCCGTTTGGTTATTGCTATGGCCAGCACCACCGCCACCGCCCATAAACAGGGAATTACCTGCTACATAAAACGCTCCTAATCCCGTTCCTCCCTCGCCTGGGAAATCTCCATTGCAAGCTCCATTGGTTTTCTGGCTACCTATACCTCCCATGCCATAATTGCCACCTCCGCCGCCTCCAGCATTGTGTTCGTTACCTCCCCCTCCGCCATTCACTTGGTTACCTTGACCATACTCTTGGTTGTTGACATAGGCTGCGATTCCTTCTCCTTTTTTGCCTGCGTCTAAATCCCCTTGAGTGTAAGCGTAATCATCGAAGCGAGTATTGATAATAGGAACAAAGGTGTTGCAGATAGGGCTGCCGTCAGCGACACTCATGATTTCAGCCGCGGCTCCTCTAAATCCTTTTCCATTCATTTCGAGGTTGGCATTGAGGGTCACGGTCCCAGTTGCAGCGATGAGTAGCACCCCACCCGTATTTCCATCCCAAGCGGGAGCGCTTAAGTCGGTATTGACTTCTACATCAACGTAGTTGTTGACCTTGATAAGTTGGATTCCCGCGGCTGCGATGCCCGTAGTCGCAAAGCTGTTAGCTATAGGAGAACCTAGGGTGACTTCGTTGCTGCCTCCATCAATCAAGCAAATGGTATTGAATTCGTAAGCTCCAGCGCCGTTGAGGCTGTTGATGTCACCAAAACTGGCATTTGTCTGGCCTGATGCCATGCTGGCTCCTTGGGTTTGGATGAGTAAGACCTCGTCTCCAGCAGCAAAGGAAGCTGTGTTACCCACGGTTAAAGTAGACGTAGCGGCATCAATGCCCGTCACGTTTGTGCTTGCTGGGGTAAGACTTCCTCCGAGGATGGTGGTCTGAGCCAGTAGGCTGTATCCCAGTAATAATTGGCAGCCAAGAAGCAGAAACCTATGCATATCTAATTGGATGTAAGTTTAGTTCCAAAATACCAACGAAATCGGAATGTCTTTCTTCTTTTAGCGTGAATGGTCGAAATCGATAGATGAACTATTTTTTGATTTTTTTTGTCTTTTGTTTGAGCTTCGAATAAAAATGGATGCTTTTCAATGTGGATATATTTTATTGATATTCAGTATTTTATAATGATGTAGAATGACTAATATCATTCGTGTCTATGATTTTTAATTATCTACATAT
>CAZFPQ010000411.1:0-4813 GCA_964521065.1 uncultured Bacteroidia bacterium
TACTCGTGGCAAGACAAGTTTAGGTCGTAAACTCAACATCCAAACAGCCTCTTAGCCAGCAGGGGGGTAGGTTCTCGTTTCAATCGCCTGGATTTCTCGCTAAGCTAGGATAGACCGCCATGGGTTTAGGCATAATTTTCAAGTAAATAATCTGCCAATCTTTGGGTAGCCCAATGGCGGAAAAGCATGCCCTTTACCGAGTTGATGCGGAAACCAATGCTCATAATCATGTCCAGGTTGTAGTGATCTATTACCCTAGCCACCACCCGGTTGCCCTGCCAGCGAGCTATCTGGAACTTTCTGATAGTGGCTGCTTCGTTGAGCTCTTGGTCCTGATAAATGTTTTGAATGTGCTCATGGATGGTTCTCATATCCTTATCAAAAAGTTGAGCTATCTGTCGCTGGGACAACCAGATTGTATCGCTCTCAAACTGTGCGTTAACCTCAATGCCTTCTGGCCCTTGATGGATCTCGATTTGGCCTCTCATGGTGATTGATCGTTCATGGATGTGAATAATATAATCTGAAATGCAAATGTAGATAAATTTGAATCATTTAGCATAAATAAATATCTGATGTAATCAATTGGTATCTTTTATGTGCAAAAACTGTACTTCCTATGTCAGGGATGGAAGTGCCCTACGAGGAAATTCTTCTATCCAACGTTGAGCCCATTAGATGTGATCGCCCAATTATCCTCTCCCAAGACCCTCCAATTCTGTATCGCCTTTCACTCCTACAAAAAGCTATCTTTACCCAACTGCAAAGGGTAAATTAGCAAGGTATGAACCTAAAGAACTTTCGGCTGAATATACTGATACGGGTCCTGCTACTGGCTGGACTGAGCTTGCTGCTTGCCTTTGTTTGGATCGGAACGGATTTTATTGTGGTGACCTTTCTGTGTGGGGTTATGGTCCTGTTGGCTACCCTAGAGTTGATAGCCTATTTGGAGCGTAGCCACCGAGATTTATCGGGCTTTTTGGCCTCTATCAAGCACGATGACTACAGCATGACTTTTACCACTTCCCAGCGAGGAAGGTCATTTGACCGATTGTACCTAGAACTTAATCAGATCACAGATCAGTTCCAGCAGATTCGCGCCGAAAAAGAAATGCAGTACCAATACCTCCAGACCATTGTCGAGCACGTGGAGGTGGGACTGCTCTGCTACGACCAAGCCAGTGGGGAAGTACTGCTGATGAACAAGGCCTTACAACGCATGCTCCGACGACCCTACGTGCAGCACATCAACGGCTTTCGCTACCTGGGCGATACGTTCAATGGGGTCCTAAACCGCATCAAGCCGGGGGAAAGGGAGCTTGTCAAACTGCGGACTGAGAACGAACTCTTACAGCTGGCAGTGCGTGCAACCGAGTTTAAGCTACAGCAAGACCCTTTTTTGCTGGTATCCTTTCAAAACATCCGGGGGGAACTAGAAGCCCGAGACCTAGAAGCTTGGCAGCAGCTGATTCGCATCCTGACCCATGAAATCATGAACTCGGTTACTCCAGTGGTATCCTTGACGGGGACTTTACAGGAAATGTTTGACGACGAGGAGGCCCTGGAAGACCCCGAATTGCTAACCGACGCTCGCGAAGGACTGAGCGCCATCAAAAACCGAGGCTTAGGTCTAATCCGCTTTACAGAAGCCTATCGAGACCTTACCCGGCTGCCAGAGCCGGAGATTGAGGAAGTTTCCGCCAAGGAGTTGATTCACCGGGTCTTGACGCTCTTTAAGCCCAAGTTTGCCCAAGAGGGAGTGGAATGTCAGGTACATGAATCTAGTCAAGATCTGCGCCTGCAAGTGGACCCTCAGTTGATCGAGCAAGTATTGATCAACCTCCTGAAGAATGCCATAGAAGCCTTGGAGGACGTCACCGATCCCTTGATCTCGGTGAGCTATGGTCGGGATGGCAGTAGGGTAATGATGGCCATCCAAGACAATGGCCCAGGCATCTCTGAAGAGGTCTTAGATCGAATATTCGTGCCTTTTTATACCACAAAATCATCTGGTTCGGGGATTGGCCTGAGCCTTTCTCGTCAAATAATGCAGAAGCACAAAGGTAGCTTGTCAGTCAACTCTTCTCTAGGGAAGGGGACGACCTTCATTTTAACGCTTTGATAACATTACACCAGAACATGATTTCGTACCCACCGTATACTTAACCAACTGCGATGCAATCCCCTCAATTGCCACCATTTATTCTCAGTAGGCTATACATTAGTCAAACTCAACTAGCGAATTGTTGTGTGTACTAGCTCTGTTCATGATGAGTGAACAAGAGAATGTCATCCCTACGAAGTGTGGTTTCCCAAATGTTGAACCATCTAATTTTAGGTAGTGGGCGAAAGGATGTGTGTGACGCTATTGACAAACTGGGCTGATTAGTCGCCCTGGGTGCGATATCTCACTGCACACCATCTAGCCATCCGCTTTAGACCTTTACTCTGAACGCTTGAGCAGAGATATAGGTCCATGTTAACCGTACCTGCCTGTAGCCTAGCGGCTTAGGTTAGGGAAGGATTGTACTGTCCTGGACTCTGGGTAGACACCGGAGAGGCGCCCTCCTGTCTGCCAACACATGTCCGAAGCAATTCGGGCCTGGGATTTCTGTATTCATTTTTATCGATTAGCAACTATTAGTTATGTCATTTTTTTCTTTGGCCAATGCCAACGGGCTTCGTTTGCCCAAAGTTGGCACATCCTTTCTGAAGGCGTCATTATTATTCTTTATTCTGTCAGCCTTTTCTATGGTAAGCTTATGTGCTCAGACCATCGTCATCATGAATGACTGGTCTGGTAAAGCTCCTTCTCCAGGAATAGAGTTGGTCCAAGTCTACCCCAACCCTGTGGAAGAACTCTTGACATTGGAGGCAAGTCAAGATGTTAACATCCTAGCTTTTAGCATCACAGACTTGAGTGGGGTTGAAGTCTTCTCTGGTCAGGTGTCTGAGGGGACTACTTGGCAGGCAGCTCTAAGCTCGGGAATCTATGTGTTAAGGGTAGAGACCAATCAAGGAGTGGTGATCAGGCGGATTCAAAAAATGTAATGACCTGTTAGTGGCTGAGGGGATAGCCTCGTAGGCTTAGAGCCTCAATTTGTTTGAGAAGCCAAGCCTGCTCTGCAATGGGGCGGGCTTCTTTTATTTTTACTTCCCAGCTGCTTAATCCATCAGGAGAATGGGTATTGACTAAGCCGCGAACCATGCGAAGAAAGTTTCTTAATGCCTCTTCAGAAGCCATAAAAGTCCTTCCTGATTGATAACCAAGCCGCTCTATCAGGTTTCGAACCTGTTGTTGAATGGATGTTTTTTCTTGATCTGTAGGTTCCACAATGTATGCTTCGACCCTCACCTTGATCATGAATACCTCAATCATGTAAGCACCTAAATAGGATTGATTGGCAAGTTCTATGGACAGCTGGTGAAAATCAGGTTTTAGCCCTTGGTAATAGGCTTGCCAATTCTTCCAAAAGATCTGTCCTGTATTCCGATAGCTAGGATCTATCCTTTCTAACCATTGTTGGGCAACAGTGTTAGCCTCAGACCATAGTCGTTGCCTGGTTTTAGCTGTTGGTTTTCTATCGATCAAAGTACCATACCAAGCCAGCAGGTTAAGCATTCCTTTGCTGTCTTCTATGAAGTGCCAATGATTACTGAGCCAATGATAATGCTTGATGGAAAGAGAAAGCCAGCGATCTTCAACTTCGGGATGAAAATAGGAGATTCGCTTTAAGTGGTTATGTAGATTGATGCCTAAGTTTAAAGTTAAGTAGGGGGCGAATCTGCCCTCAACGTGTTGACGATGAAAGGCCTCTAGCATGAATTCATGCCCCTTGATATCTGCTTCGCTAGGGGATTGGATTAAAACTGTTAGGACTTCATAAAGGGTTTTTACTACTGGCCACTCCTCTGCTTGTGACTCCAAAATGGCTAATATCGATTTTGACAAGGGACTGAGTGGAGGGGTATATATAGGTGAAATCTCCATTATAAATGGAACTATACCGTCCAGGGCTATGGCTAATCTCTGGGCCTGCTGGATTTCTATCTGCTTCTCCCTGGAAAGGAAGTTTTTGGGATAAGCTCCAGGTAAGGCAAATGCATTTTCAAAGCGGAATTCTAGCCACTTGCGACGCCCTTGATGATAAGAGTGCTCTCTTCGATCTTGGCGGTTTTGCCGGCCTTTAACTTTGCTAAGTATACCAGGCATCATGGCGGGAGATCGCTGTGATACAGCCCGCATGAGAATGAGATCCTTTTCTAGGCTGTTTTGATCCAGTTCCAGCCAGATGAGAAACTGTTCAAGGTAGCGATTGACCTCTTCATTTAGCTTATGGAATCGGTCTCTACTTTTTTGGGGAAAATGTTGCGTGAAGGTCTCTTCCCAAACTGCATTTTTCTTTTTCTTCCCATCAATCCAAGCGGAACTTTCTCGAATCAAGACCTGAGCCCATCGCCAGGGATCTGACTTTTCTTTGCCTTTTTGAAAAGAGATCCATCTAAGAAAATCTTTTTTTTCCTTGGAAGATAATGTCCCGAGCATGTAGGCGATGCGTGGTGGTTCAGGATTGGGCATTTTTGCAGAAATATTTTGTATGCAAGTGTTTGTAAATTAATACTTTATGTGTGATATGGGTCATTTTTTTGCAGAAAGTATAACCGATTTTCGTATGGGCTTATAGAGTAGTCTATATCATTGGACACTATTTTTCTTTGACTTTTTCTCTTTTGCATGCGACTCCAACTCTAAGAAAGAATTGGAGCGGGTGTTTTTGCAGAATATGATTTATGTTAAAAATCTGATTATGAG
>CAZFPQ010000412.1:0-4794 GCA_964521065.1 uncultured Bacteroidia bacterium
AGGCTGATGACGGTGTTTTCATTGCTGGTGAACATCCCGCTGAAGCGGATAGAGCTGCGCTGACCCAATGGCTGGGTGTAGAACGCACTCAACTCATAGCCCTGATTTCTCAAGTCTCCAATGTTGGTCAAGTAACGGTTGTACTGAGCTAGAGGCGTCGCTCCAGCTGACACAGGAGTCAAGATGCTCAAAAGCATGTCTTGCTTGTCTTGGCGGTAGATGTCAGCGGTGAAACCTGCACGGCCAGACCAGAACTCCAAGTCGATACCTAGGTTGCGGCTGATGTTGGTTTCCCACTTGAGGTTGGGATCCGCAAAACCAGGTTGAGTGAAACCAGAAGTCAGGTCATTGTTATTGCCCAGGGGATAGTCCACGTTGGAAATCACCACAGGAGAATAGGCGTAAGGAGGAATACGGTCGGAACCGGTGGTTCCGTAGCCTACCCGAATTTTACCCAAAGTCAGTACATCAGCAATTCCATCTAAGAAAGCTTCTTCAGAGAAGTTCCAAGCAGCAGAGATAGAAGGGAAGTATCCCACTCGATTATTGGGACCGAAGTTGCTGGAAGCATCCCGACGGATCACTGCGCTAACCGAATACTTGGACTTGTAGCTATAGAAAGCACGACCAACCCAAGAATCGATGTTGCTCTCAGTGATGTTCTGCTGACCTACCATGGGCTCTCCGTTGGAGATGGTGGGCGTACTAACTGAAGTGATGAAGTTGGCACCCGTTTGATACCAATTATAGTTAGACGTCTCGTAGTTCTTCACCCCTAAGAGGCGCACCTTGTGATCACCAAAGGTACGGTTGTAGGTAAGGATCAATTCCGCGATGGTACGCACGGTTTCTCCTGTGGAAAGGCGCAAGCTGGTATTGGGGTTACCCGCAGCTTCGTTCAGGTTCCCTTCGTTGTCAAAGACATCAAACTTGGGAATGAATAGGCGATCTCTGATCCGATTGACAGAGCCTCCCAAATTGGCCGTCGCGGTCAATCCTTTCAAAATCTCGTAGCTCAAGCGGAGGTTACCATTAAGCTGAGTCCCATCACGAGAGCTCTCTTGGCGCAGCTTACCGGCAAATCCAGCCACTCGCTCAGGGTTGGTGCCGTCTACGTTAAAGTCCAAATTTTCATCGTCACGTCCCACTGACACGGGACGGCGGTATGGCTCTAATCGTGTAGCATCAAAAATCAAGGCGAAGGGCTCCCGATCTTGGCGGCTGATGTTCAAACCGATGTTGGTTTGAGCCTTAAACTTACCCTTCTCGAAGGTGGTGTTGCTACGCAGAGAATACTTGTCGTAGTTGGAGTTCAAAAGAGATCCACCTTGGTTGAAGAAGGTACCAATCACGCTGTAGTTCAAATACTTGCTTCCTCCGTTTACGTTCAAAGTGTAGTTCTGAATCGGTGCGTTGTCTACTTGTAGCAAATCATACCAATCGGTGTCATAGTTCAAACCGTCGGGGTTAAACTGCAGGGGATTGAAAATCCCTGAAGTCTGTCCTCTTTGACGGAGGTCAGTGATGTACAACTGCTCAATGGTATTCGCCAAGGGAATACCCGAACGAATGTTTTGGATTCCATAGTAAGAGTCGAGGCTTACATGTAAGCCTTGGCTACCCCGCTTGGTGGTAATCAAGATTACCCCTGCTGAGGCACGCGAACCATAAATCGCGGCGGAAGCCCCATCCTTCAATACCTCAATCGATTCGATCTCTTGAGGGGTGATATTGGGGTTAGATAGATAGGTTACCCCATCTACTACGTACAAAGGTTCTGAACCTCCAGCCTGGAAAGAGGTTACCCCGCGAATCAGGATCTGAGAATTCTCTCCGGGACGGCCACTTCCGTTGCGTACACTCACCCCAGCTAACTGCCCCTGTAAGGCGGTAGCTAAATCGGAAGTCGCAACTTTGTCAATCTCTTCGCTCTTCAATTGCACAATCGCGCCCGTTACTTCACGCTTGGTCTGGGTTCCATAACCCACCACCACTACTTCCTCCAAAGACATAGGAAGCATGTTAATGTTGATTACGGTACGGCCATCGACGGCGACTTCTTGACGCTGATACCCCACATAAGAGAAAACAAGTATGGGGTTAGCTGTTTCTGTTTCGAGGCTAAACTCTCCCTCGTCATTGGTAAGGACCCCGTTCGTCGTTCCTTGTTCAGAAACTGTGAGGCCGGCTAGCGGGCCTGAATCCTCACTAGAGAGGACCTTGCCACTTACTCTGCCTTGAGCAAAGAGCGCCCCCGAGATGCCAAAACTAGCCATCATAATTGCAGCTAGTAGCAGGGACCTTTTACTCAGTAGTAGTTTCATCATACTTATAATTTGGTTGAGAAATGATGTTGTGGAACACGTAGTTATTTTTCCACATTACTTAGGTATAGCTTCAATTTCGAGGAATAAGGCTAGTATAGGTGCCACATATTCCCTCTATCATACCACATATGATTTTTCCCCTATATACTGGAAATATTTATATACCACTAATGGGTTTGACTTTCCACGAAATGGATTAATTCGGCCCTGAGAGCCTCCAACACCCTCCTTTACCGTAAAATTTACAGTAAGCAGTTTGCGCAATAGAGATGGTCAATTACTCCGACACGTCACCATCAGGCGTGGACGCCAGAGGGCCTAAGCTGAGGTTTTTTTTGCCCCAGCGTGACGGTTTCTGTCTACCAAATGTAAAGGTATATCCTCCCCTTTTCGGACCTAATCCCTCTTCGCTCAAGACTGAATATGCCCAAGTATTTCGACAAGAGAACTCTCCCCCCGCTTAGCCAAATTGACCAAATTCTGCTCCAAGGAAACCAAATCAGAATCGAGCGAACGAGAGTCGAGAGCCTCAGCTCCCAGTTTAATCTGCGTTCTTAAGTCTTGAGTTATGGGCAG
This sequence comes from uncultured Bacteroidia bacterium, assembly GCA_964521065.1. Lineage (GTDB taxonomy): Bacteria > Bacteroidota > Bacteroidia > J057 > J057 > CAYVAP01. Next base: position 2,904 of record CAZFPQ010000412.1, read on the forward strand.
CAGTTCAAATACGGCCTGTCGACCACGATAACCCGTATAATAACATTGGGGGCATCCTGAGGGAACAGCATGTTCATGGATTTGCCATTTTTCCTGAAAAAGGGGATGGTCAACTTGCTTCGATGCTTTTTTGCAATGAGGGCAAAGCCTACGGACCAAACGTTGGGCGACAATCAAACGCAAAGCGGCGGCCAAGAGATATGGTTCCACTCCCATATCTGTGAGGCGGCTGATGGCATCCCCGGCGCTGTTGGTGTGCAAGGTAGAAAAAACGAGGTGCCCCGTTAAAGCGGCTCGGATAGCAATCTGTGCGGTGGCTTCGTCGCGGATCTCCCCCACCATGATGATGTCCGGGTCTTGGCGTAGAAAGGCCCGCAAGGCCCGATCAAAAGTCAGTCCAATGCCTTCCTTTAGCTGCACTTGGTTGATCCCAGTAAGATTATATTCAATAGGGTCTTCAATGGTCAAAATGTTTTTGGTCGGCTGATTGAGTCGATTCAAACTTGCGTAAAGAGTCGTGGTCTTACCGCTACCGGTAGGGCCGGTGATCAGGATCAGGCCATTGGGATAGGCGATGCTGCGCTCATACACGGCGAGCTCTTCGGCGTTCAAACCGACCTTGCTTAGGTCTAAATGCTCCTTGGAACGCGTCAGCAGGCGCAGCACCATCTTCTCGCCGTGCTTACCTGGAACGGTAGACACCCTGAGGTCAATTTTTTGCTGGCCCACACTCAGATTGATCCGCCCATCCTGAGGCAGTCGGCGCTCCGCGATGTCCAGGTCGGCTAGGATCTTCAAGCGACTGATGATGGCATTATATTGGCCGAGCGGGACTTCATATTTTTCGATCAACTGTCCCTCCCAGCGATAGCGAATGCGGGCTTCAGATTCGTAACGCTCGACGTGGATGTCACTGGCCCCCATTTGGGCAGCTTCATGTAGGACTTTGTCCACAAAGCGAACCACGTCAGATTCTTGTGCCATGGAGCTGGCTTGTCCCGGGGTAGCGACTTGGTTTTGATAGGGATAATACTTGACTAGCTGTCGTTCCAAGTCCTCACTTTGAACGGATTCAATGTGAACAGTTTTTCCAAGAATCAACCTCAATTGGGGCAGGAATTGGCGAGAAGTCTCATCTCCCCACAAGTAAATATCAGAATCGCTTACTGCTTTGGGATAGACTCGAAAGCGATGAGCCTGCTCGGCGGTGATCAGGTTTTTGAGACGAAAATCCAATTCTTCTACAGCCATAGCCAAGGATCAGTCCAAAGTGAATAAAAAGGAAGGGCACAGACAAAGCCTAAGGCCATGGCCCCGGCTAAAGGAATGGGAAGCGTTTTCTGGGCAGAGCTTAATTGCAGGTAAGCCAGGGCAAAAAATAGGGTAATCAGGGTGGAGAGGGTGAAAAAGGCGATGAAAACCAAAGGCGGAAACCAGAGACCTAGGCAGACAAACATTACCACGTCTCCCCAGCCCAACTGCCGATCAAAGAAGTCCCCTTTTCGCCTTAGTTTAGCATAGCCATAGCTCCCCCCTACAAGTATGAAAATCAAGATTAGGTTGACCAAAGCATTCATCCACCATCGTGACGAGCTCTCTCCTAATTGAAAACCCAGTCCAGCCAAGCCAAGTAGGAAGAAAGCCAGCACCGAGATTTCTCGGTCTCGAAAATCCTGCCAAGCGATCCAGAGACCGCCCACCGCACCAGCGGTCAGCATCAGATATGTAACCCAAGTTCCCATCAGTCTGGAGTTACCTCTTGAGGAATGCCCGACTTGTTGATTTCCCAGACATTGTAGCTCCCATCGCCATCAAAGTCGGTGATGGCGGTTGCCCGAGCCCGAAAATCAGCGGGATTTACCTCGATGATTTCGATGCGATAGTTGGCGGT
>CAZFPQ010000413.1:0-4785 GCA_964521065.1 uncultured Bacteroidia bacterium
AATTTTGCTTCCTATCTGAGCACAGAATCCTTCAGGGATTATTGGATCCGAAACAGATTTGTACCAGCGGCGTTAAAACATAGATATCTAAATGGCATCATTTTCGATCTACCTCAACTAGAGTCAAGGTCTGGCTTCATTACTTTTTATACCTTCTAAAGGCCTAAACTCTGGTTTTTCAAACGTATTAGAAAATATTGCTAGCTTGATAGATAAGTAGTCTTATTTGTTATTCGGTGAATGTATGCAGATCAACATTGAATTGGTGACACTCGGCCTGATTTTGGCCAACTTCCTGGTTTCGGTTCAAGGGTTTAGCAACCTAGAGTTACGCAGCAAGTGGGTGTTCAGGGTCGATGCGATTCTGTTGGGAAGAGAGTATCACCGCCTCATCAGTGGAGGTTTTTTACATTCAGGGTGGCCTCATTTGATTTTCAACATGCTCACCCTGTACTTTTTCTCTTCTCCACTTAACCAGATGGCCTTGCCAAGCTGGTATTTTTTGTTGATCTATTTTGGTTCTCTGCTGGGTGGACACTTAGTAGCTTTATTCCTACATAGGAACCATGGAGATTACGCGGCGTTAGGGGCTTCAGGTGCTGTTAATGGGGTTATTTTTGCGGCCATCGCTTTAGCTCCTGGGATCAGCGTATGGTTCATTCCAGGGTGGCTTTTCGGGATATTATACTTAGCAGGTACCATTTATGGTATTCGCGCTCAAGCAGGCCGGATTAGCCATGAAGCTCACCTCGGTGGGGCTATTTTTGGGATTCTGGCAGCTATCCTATTTAGGCCTACCATCCTAGTATCTCACCCTCTGCTGCTAGCTGCCTTACTTATCCCTGCCGGCGTCTTCCTTTACTTGGTATATACTCGCCCAGAAATGCTCATGATTCCAGGCTATTTCAAAGGTGAAGCACTCAAGGTCAAAGAAACCATAGGCAAGAGTAATGCTAGCAAGCCTAAAAACGACAAATTTTCTTCCCCTGAAGAAGAAATCAACCATTTACTAGATAAAGGTCTAGAAAACCTTAGCAACAAAGAGCGCAAACGCTTAGAGGAGCTCTCCCGCTCTTTAAAAGAATAAGTTTGACCTACCTAGCTTTGTTTCAGCATAGCTATTGATTCAGGGCTCGCCAATCGTGAGGTACAGGTACGATCTTGTACATTTGCCCAAATTGTTTTCCGTACTGCGATGTCAATGCGATATTATCTCCCCCCCTTTCTAAGCTTCGCCGTCTTATCGTGTTCTTTTACGCTGCTATTTGGGCAGGCACCTAGCTATTATGAAGCCAAGGTAAAGTTCAAAGGGAATGGGGTAAGCCCCTACATACGATGGATCAGACTCTACTCTGAAGATGGCGAGTCAGACGTTTATCTCAAGCATCTCACCAAGGACCCTGAGGGACAAGGATTGTGGTACTTAATCGACGATCCTGGTGGTTCCTTGGAGGTACTTTCCCCAGACTCGGGACCTCTTTGGGCCAAAGGAAGCCGAGGGCAGATCAAAATTGAGGTAGAGCCCTACCAAGCTCAGCCAGAAATTATGCGTTTGGCTATGCGTAGTGATACCTTCTATTTGACTAAGTATCCAGCAGACTCCCAGAGGACTTCCCAAGAATGGTATTTGTATCGACTGATCAAAGGAGTAAACGGAGAGTCGACCCCCATTACCCTACTTGAACTCAGCGATGAACCCCTTGAAGCAAGATATCTTAGCCTCAAGCCAAGTGATCAACTCCACGATCTGCCTCCCCTAGCCGTCATTGTGTCGGTACTTTATGTTTTTGGAGAAATCAACGGCCAAAGAAAAATATACGAGGAGGATTAAAGTCGTAACCTGAGGTCCCCCCAAACATATTTCCTTTACCGATCACTTTTCCATCTACACCGACCATTGCTCTCGATATCTCATCTCTCAGTATCTCCACGTCTCCTTCTTTCACTATTCCTGCTTCCCATTTGCTGAGGCTATTGATCTCAACGCCTCAATATCTCGCCTCCCAGTATCTCAAGATCACCTTAATGAGCCTGTAGCCAATTTTGGCCGGTTCCCATCTCGACCTCCAAGGGTACATCTAAAGGCGAAGCTGCCATCATTTCGCGCTCTATGATCTCCTTCAAGGTTTCGACTTCATCCTTGGGCACATCAAAAATCAATTCATCATGCACTTGGAGGATCATACGAGCCTTGAGTTGAGCTTCTTTTATGGCAGACAAAATGCGGATCATAGCCAGCTTGATGATGTCCGCCGCGGTTCCTTGAATGGGTGAATTGATGGCATTACGTTCATCAAATCCTCGCTGCGTAGCGTTGCGGCTGTTAATGTTGGCCAGGGTACGCTTGCGCCCAAAGGCCGTTTCAACAAATCCTTGTTCACGTGCTTTGGCGATCATGCCATCCATATACGCCTTTACTGCAGGGTACTGCGCAAAGTATAGGTCGATGATCTCTGCCGCTTCGCTGCGGGAAATGCCCATGCGTTGACTCAAGCCAAAGGCAGAAATCCCATAGATGATACCAAAGTTCACAGTTTTGGCCCGAGAACGTTGCTCACCGCTGACCTCATCTGTGTCTACCCCAAATACCCGAGCGGCGGTAGCCCGGTGGATGTCTTCCTTGTTGCGAAAGGCAGCCATCAAATTTTCATCCTGACTCATAGAAGCCATGATACGCAGTTCCACTTGGGAGTAGTCGGCAGATAAAAGGAGGTGATTTTCATCTCTGGGAACAAAGCCCTTGCGCACTTCCCTGCCGTCATCGGTGCGGATGGGAATGTTTTGCAGATTTGGCTTTTCGGAGCTCAAGCGACCAGTGACCGCCACTGTTTGGCGGAAGGTGGTATGCACCCGGCTGGTACTGTCCTTGATCAGCAGCGGCAAAGCATCCACGTAGGTAGACTTCAGTTTTTTGATGCCTCGGTAAGCCAGCACTCTACCAGGCAACTCGTTTTCCATGGCCAGATAAGTCAAGGTCTGTTCGTCCGTAACATACTGACCGGTCTTGGTCTTCTTCTGCTTTTTGCCTTTGCCTAGCCCTAATTTGTCGAAGAGAATGTTGCCAAGTTGCTTGGGAGAGTTGATGTTGAATTCTTCTCCCGCCAACTGATAAATTTCCTTTTCTAAGGTGTCCAAACGCCCTTCCAGTTCTTCTGAATAGTTTGAAAGGACCTCCCGATCTACCTTGATGCCTTCATATTCCAATTCTGTCAGAACTGGCATCAAAGGTTGCTCTATTTCTTCAAAGATGCGGTTGCCAGCCACTTGTGGAGCCAATTTCTCTTTCAGTTGCAGCGTAATGTCAGCGTCTTCACAGGCATAAGGCACCAATTCTGTAACCTCCACATCGCGCATCGTTTTTTGATTCTTACCCCGCTTACCGATCAAGGTCTCAATTTTAACCGGCTTATAGCCCAGTAAATGCTCAGCCAGGTAATCCATGCCGTGCTGCCCTTCTGGTTCCAGCACGTAATGTGCAATCATGGTATCAAAGAATGGTCCCTCAAGGTGAACCCCATACCCCTTGAGTACCAAGAGGTCATATTTCAGGTTCTGGCCTATTTTGAGTTTTTGCCCGTCATTTAACACAGGAACAAACTCGTCCAATATTTCTTTGGTTTGTTCTCTACTGAGTTCGGGGGGGAAGTACAAGAAGTAGGCTTCCTTGGGCTTGACCGAAAAGGCCACCCCCACCAATTCAGCCGTCAAAGCATCTAAGCTGGTGGTTTCGGTATCGAAGCAGATTTCATCTGCTTTTTGCAGGGTCTCAAGCAGGGCTTTTCGTTCCTCAAGGCTTTGGACCAGATGGTATTGGGTATCGTTTTCATCGAGGGTTTTTACGCCTCCGGGTACGTCGCTCACCTGGACTTGGGGACGATCTCCCACCGAATTCCCAAAAAGGTCCTGCTGCTGATCCGGTCGCATGGGGTTGAGCTTGGAATTGAGGATGCGCTGAGCGGTAGTCCGAAATTCCAGCTCATGCATCAGCTCCATCAGCTTCTCCAGGTCGCAGTGGCCCATTTTCAACTCATCAATGGACCATTCAAAAGGAACGTCGGTTTTGATGGTCGCCAGACGCTTGGTCAGCAAGCCTTGTTCCCCGTTTTCCTCTAGCGTTTTTTTAATGCTTTTCTTGGTGATTCCTTCAACTCCTTCTAAGATGTCCTCGATGCTGTCAAACTCGCTCAGCAACTGCACCGCGGTCTTGTCACCGATTCTAGGAACTCCTGGCAAGTTATCCACGGAGTCTCCCTTGAGCCCCAGAAAATCAATGATCTGATTGGGCCTTACGCCGAACTTACCGATCACTCCTTCTACATCCAGGCATTCAAAGCCGCCGCCGCGGCTGCGAGGTCGATAAAGGAATACATTTTCCTTGACTAGCTGCGCGTAGTCTTTGTCGGGGGTGACCATGAAGACTTCATACTGCTCAGGGTCCACCTGGGCGCTAATGGTACCGATCAGGTCATCGGCCTCGTAGCCATCCATGGCAAATTCCGATACTGAGAGGATCTCCATCATCCGATGCACATAGGGCCGGGCGATCTTCATGTCCTCTGGTTGAGCCTCTCGATTGGCCTTGTATTCCTTGTACTCTATGTGGCGAAAAGTAGGAGCCGCGGTATCCCATATGACCGCCAAATGGCTGGGATCTTCCTTGTTGATGAGTTCCAACAAGGTATTGACAAAACCAAAAATCGCGGAGGTATTGAGACCACTAGAGGTGACACGGGGCGCTCTAATGAAGGCAAAATGGGCGCGATAGAGGAGCGCCATGGCATCGAG
>CAZFPQ010000414.1:0-4756 GCA_964521065.1 uncultured Bacteroidia bacterium
AAGCGTTGGTGGCTTCTTCCACTCCTGCGATATATTCCAGCATTTCTCCATATTCGGAAGAAGGGTAGTTGCTAAGCGGTTCACCACTTAAGCCAGCAATTTGGGTATAAAAACCGGCCGGGTTTTGGCCGTATAATACCGTTTCAACTTCATGCTCTAAATCGTGTTTCAAGCCCTGGGAACTTGGGTGCCCAGGTTCTCCCATTTGAATGGCTAGTGGGTCAGGCATGTTGAGTAAGGGCAGCCCTGCATATTCAGGATAGCGATTTTGAAGATAATTGGCTAGCCAGCCATTAAACTGGCCATTGGAACCCCCGCTTTGTCCATCTTGCCCTGTCATGAGTAGTTCTGCGGAGCGAAAGTGGGATTTGTTTGGGTCAGGATAGGAAACACCCTGAATCAGTTTCAATCGATCGTTGTCATAGAGCTGTTTGAAGGGGAGTAGAGAGGGGTGTAAGCCTACCTGGCGATCTAGGGACAAGGTGGTGTCCAGGTTGATCAGAGAGCTTTGGTTTAAGCGGATATTGGGCCGCAAGGTGGCATATTCGCTGTATTGATTGATGGGTACCACGTTGTTAATCCCATCATTAGCTCCGAACAAGAATACATATACCACAATGCGGTCTTCAATGGCGCAGGCCCCTGGCGGCAGCAAAGTGGGATTGGTCAGGGCACGCACCGCAATGCTATTCAAAAACAAGGGAGACAGGCTCAGGGGAGCACCTACCTTGAGAAAATCTCTTCTTTTCATTTTTGTTGAATTGGAAGTAAAGCGTTGAATCAAAGAACTTGGTACTCAGGGCTGCTGCCCAGTGCATCAAAGAGCCGGCGTAAAGGGTTCCGTACAGGGGCAGCATCACCCCCATTCAGATAGCCTTGCCATTCAAACATCCAGTTGATGGGGGAAAGACTACCTAAGAATAGGTCGTAGAAATACGTGAATCGATCCGTTGAGAGTGTTTCAGGGAGCAAGTAGTCCACCGCCTGCTGAACCACCTTTTGGGCGTCGTCTTGATCGGTAAAGTTGCTTTGGACAAAGCCAACAATATCGATTTCTGCCCCATACTGATCTATTCGTTGAGAAGCTCGGCCATTCAGAGCGTCTTTGAGCATAGAATATCGGCGAACAATAGAGGAACTGGTGAACCAAAATTTGCTGTAGGAGGGCTCTTTGTAGAAGCCTGGATAACCCTCCACAGAGGCGGGATGCATAATGCTCTCAGTGCCAATTCTTCGCCACAACTGGCGATAGAAATCTTCAGGTTGGTTGGTCGGACTGACGGTGGCAGCTTCAGGAATTTTGAAGAAACTCATGACCTGCAACCGCATGTCAATGTCAGACTTTAGCTTTCCGCCAATTACCTCATCGTCTGGATTTCCATCGTTCTGGTCAAAAAACCACTGACTTTTGAGCAGGGTGCTAAGCATGGGCTTGACTTGATAGCCTGAGTTGTACAATTGGATGGCCAAGGGTTGGATTACCTCGCTTTCTACCGTAGGATTGATCAAGTCGCTTACAAAAAATCGGTATGCTCTCCTCACAAAAGAACGGGCCGTCTCTTGCTCGTTGAACACCATGGTGACAAAATCATTCAACTCGCGGTAATTATCCGCTTCTGAGGTCGCTCCGGTGATGGTTTGTCCTCCAAAGGCAGAAGAAAAAGTTTTGTCACTCAGGTCATGCTGATTATGGCGGGCATGGCCTTGAGCTAGACCTGTTTCAGGATCCTTGGTTGCGAAGTTGCTGTTGTAGGCAGTAAATCCGGTCAGAACTTTGGCGGCCTGCTGGATGTCGTATTCCGTATAGTTGGTGTAGTTGCCGGGGCCAATTTGGGGACCTCGTCGAATGGTAAAGAGCTCCAAAAATTCGCGGGCGTAGTTTTCGTTGGGAGAATTTTTGCGGTTCTGATCATTGTTGAGGTACCGCAGCATCATCCGATCCAAGGTGACCTTGTAGGCCAAGGACTGGAGGTTGTTGCGCGTTCCCCAGAACATCAATCGCCAATATTCGAAAGGTTCCCAGTTGCCGATATTGGAAGCGATGAAGCAGGTATGTAGCCATATCGCGACTTTTCCCTCTGCTGAGGGATTGTGGTAAAGCTCTTGGGCAATCCACCCTTCAATGGCTTGCTGGGCCTTAAATCCCGCATCAAAGCCGTAATCGTCATAAACAGCAGGGGTTGCTGTGAGCCAAGCAAAACCATTGGGATCTCGAGGTCCTTCGGGGTATTTGTAACCTGGGAAAGTCATCAACTGATCCACCGCAGCATCTGCCGTCATAAGTGCGAATTGGTCGATGGTAGTTTTGTCAATCTGAAAGGTGCATCTACGGAGCAGGTGCTTAGCGAGGCGTAGCCCCAGCACCCCCGTATAAGGGTCTAATGCTGCCATGATGTGATAGGGTAATTAGTTGATCAATAAGCGAGCAAAGTGGTATACCTCTGTGTGGTTGGAGAGGCGAAGGTAGTAGGTGCCTGTTGGCAATTCGGGTAGCAGGAGGGAGAGCTCATTCTCCAGGCCGGGCTGTAGCACATAGGATTGAGAGACCATGGAGGCTCCTAGTCCATTGAAAAGGGTCAATTGGACGGACTCAAGGTCTGCACTGATCAAAGATAGATTGAGGGCCTGGCCCGACTGTGCGGGCACCGGGTATATGCTGAGATATTCGAGTGCCTGAAAGTCTAGACGTAGGGATCGAACCTCGCTTTGATCGGTGCTGCCATCCAAATCCTGTTGCAACAATCGATAGTAAACCACTTGGCCATTGGCCATCCCATTGAGTTGCTGGTCTTGCCAGGTATAGCGACTGAGGCTGTTGCTGTTTCCATAGGATTCGACAAAATCTAAGCTTTCGAAAGCCGTTCCATCGGCGGAACGGGTAATGTAGAAGCCAGCGTTGTTCTTTTCTTGAGCAGTCGTCCATTCCAACATCACTTTGCCTTCGCGTTGGAAAGCTTCGAAAGTGAGCCATTCAACGGGGAAGGCACCCGGAGCAGCATAGTTTTGAATGGCACCAGCTGCAAGTTGGGTACTCTCGTTTTCTAAGTACATAACCGTCCCCGCATCTTGGTCCAAGTACCAGTTTACGCTGTGGTCCCCACTTGGACTGACTACCGTAAAGCAAACGGTAGAAAGATGATAGGGGGTAGCGCCACTCGGAACTGCCAAACCAGAATCCAGATCGCGAAGCTCCAAATTAAGGGAACTGAGTCCTGGATCGTAGTCGGTTAAGGTGGCGGGAAAAAAGACACTGGTATCTATTCCAGTTTGATCGGCGAGAAATGGATCGTTCAGGCTAGTGGTGTCGTAGCTAAAGATCAGGTTCGAGGTGCCTAAGTGACCTGGGGTGTCAAAGTACATCCCCAGGTCTAGGCAAAGCGTGTCGTTGGTGGTGCTATAGCTTGGGTTTTCTAAGGATATCCCAAATTGGGATTGAGCCCAAAGAAGGGGCATCCAGCCAAGCCAAAACAGGGCGGTAATTAGGAATTTCTCCATGGCTAAAGTAGGTGACAAGCAAGCAAAATGAGGTTAACAGGTCCTCACATCAATCAGGATTGCCATGGGGAGGAAGTGGTTTGAACCCTGAATAATGTTTCTTTCGTTGCTTCAAAAACTTCGCCAAAAAACTTTTCTAATCATGAAATTTCACAAATAGTAAATCATCTGAAAATACTATTCATACCCAAAATTTCGCAGGTGATGGTCGTTGTTTTTCCAACCATCACTTACCCTTACATACAGCTCTAAAAAGACTTTTTTGCCCAAAAACTGCTCCGCATCAATTCGAGCTTTGGTACCAATCTGCTTGAGGTTGCGTCCCTGCTTACCGATTAACATCCCTTTTTGGGATTTTCGCTCCACGTGAATGGTAGATTGGATACGTACCAAATCTTCCTCCTCTTCGAAGGTGTCGACCACTACTTCGGTAGAGTAGGGGATTTCTTCCCGCATGCCCAAGAATATCTTCTCGCGGATCATCTCCGCGATAAAGAAGCGTTCGGGTCGATCTGATATTTGTTCTGGATCGAAGTAGGCGGGTCCTTCTGGCAAGTATTGAAGGATAAGCTCTTTTAACTTGGGGACATTGGTCCCTTTCAGGGCTGAAATTGGGATGGCTTCTGTGAAATCTACCTTGGATGAGAGCTCAGCCATGCGGCGATAACTGACCTCCTCTGGGACTGCATCGACTTTGTTGAGGGTCAGGATCTTGGGAATATGGGTTTTCTTCGCCAAGGCAATCAGGTCTTCCTCTGGGAAGGTCTCATCCACCGCCACGAGCAACACAATCAGGTCAGCATCTTCCAGCGAATGATCGATGAAGCCCATCATGCGCTGATGCAGTTGATACTTAGGCCGGATCAAACCAGGAGTGTCAGAATAAACGATCTGGTAATTTTCTCCACTATCGATGCCAAAGATACGGTGCCGAGTGGTTTGGGCCTTGGGGGTGGTGATGCTGAGCTTGCGGCCCAGCAATTCATTTAGCAAAGTAGACTTACCAGCATTGGGTTTCCCGATGATGCTTACGAAGCCGGAGCGGTGGGTAGGTTGAGACAAGATGAGATATTTTTTAGCGTAATTTTTGCAAATGTAAAAAAAACGCCTTAACTATGCGCTCCCTTCAGAAAGACAATATCTTCATATGTATCTTTTGGAAGGCAAGTTCGTAATAAAAGAAACATTGACATACAGTGCGGGGTGGAGCAGTAGGTAGCTCGTCGGGCTCATAACCCGAAGGTCACTGGTTCGAGTCCAG
>CAZFPQ010000415.1:0-4747 GCA_964521065.1 uncultured Bacteroidia bacterium
AAGGGAGAGAAGTCCCTGGAGCGAAATATTGAATCAAAACCTTGATTCCGGGAATGCCACGTCCACTTTCGACGTGCCGAATCACCCCGGTGATTCGGTTGCTTAAGGAAGCCATAGTATAAAGGGTTAATTTGATGGTTTGGGCAAACCACAGCTCATGAACAGAGGCTGTGTGTCTCGCTTACATCATCAATATCGATCCCTTATTTGGCAAAATTTGGGGTGGATGAGTCCAGGTCAGACTTGACTGAGAATTCCGCAGGATTGGTTGAGAATTGCTAAAACTGACTGAGTAGATCATCTTTGCGACTCTTGGCAACAGGGATGGTCATTTTGTTTTTGAGTACCAAATATCCGCCATCCGAACGAATGTATTCCTTGACGTAGGTCAGATTTACCAGGTGAGATTGGTGGGTGCGAAAGAAGTTATACGAGGACAGAATTTCCTCAAATTCTTTTAGGGTTTTGGAAAGGACTTTTTTGCGCCCATCTAGTAAATAAACCGAAATGTAGTTGCTGTCAGAAGTGCAGGCGATGATGTCGTCTGGCTCGACAAATTCGATGCTTTCGGCTGTAGGAAGAGCGATGCGAGCGATTTTTCCGTTTTCTACTTGCTGGACATTCTGAAACAAGGCATTCAATTGGGGTTTGGGTATTTGATGCCGAGTCTTTTGGAGATGCCGATCTATCGCTTGCCTGAGTTCTTGATTCTGAATGGGCTTGAGCAAATAATCTAAGGCGCTGTATTTGATTGCCTTGATGCCAAAGTCATCATAAGCCGTCGTAAAGATCACATCAAAAGGAACCTCCCCCAATTCTTCTAAAATATCAAACCCATTCAAAAAAGGCATCTCGATATCTAGGAAGAGCAAATGAATGCGGTGGGTACGCAGGTAGTCCCGCCCATCAATCGGATTGGTAAAGGTAGCGATCACCTGAATTTCTGGGCAGTATTGTTCCAGCTTCCAGCGCAAGGTTTCTACGCTGTGTTCCTCATCGTCGATGATTACGGCTTGATTGGGATTCATGACTTGGATGCGTTTGTTGAACCAGAAAGAATATAAACTTGGTATCTTCTATTTCCCTATCTGCTAGGGCTTTTTTACAAGTCTCTTCGTCTAAGAGGAATGCTCAAGATCACCCGGGTACCCTGGGCTTCTCCTGAAATAGGATCTGTTAGATCTTGAATTTCTGAAGAGGCGCTTACTTGGTATAGGCGCTCGATCATCTCGATGCGGTCTCCGGTAATTTTCATTCCTACCGATTTTTTCTTTCCAGAGTGTCTGGATTTCAGTTGCTTGGCTTTCTCTCGGCCAATGCCATTGTCCTCAATGGTACAGATCAAGTGGGCATCTTCTTGCCAAATTTGGATGGCGATGTGGCCAGGTTCCTGTTTGTGCATCAATCCATGCCAGATCGCATTTTCCACGTAGGGCTGCATCAACATAGGCGGCAATTCGATCATCTCCAGATCGGGGAGTCCGTCAGTGATAATCTCATAGGTGAAGCGCTGTTGGAAACGCAAACGTTCCATGTCCATGTATAGACCTAGTGCTTCCAGTTCGCTATGCAGGCTGATGTGTTCTGCGCGTGAGTTTTGGAGAATGAGTCGAATCAGGCGAGAAAACTGATTTAGGTATTCTGAGGCTTTGCGCGTCTCACTTTTGATGATGTAAAAGTCGATGGAATTGAGGCAATTGAAGATGAAATGGGGGTTCATCTGGGCCCTGAGCGCATAGAGCTCTGCCTGGGACAATTTGCGTTCATATTCTGTCTTCATTCGCTCCTTCTTGATGGCCTGCTCCAGTCGAAGTCTGTAGATCACCGCGATGATGACAGAGATCAAGATGAAGAGGCCATACCTAGCCCAGCTCGTTTTCCACCATGGAGTCGAAATGAAAATAGAAACCTCAAAGGTCTCCTCACTCGATAAGCCTTCGTTGTTGATGGCTTGAACTTGAAAGACATAATTACCTCCAGGAACATTGGTGTAGTTGGCAAAGCGCCTTTCTTGCGCCTCAATCCAATCCGTATCAAAATTTTTCAAGCGATAGCGAAAGGAATTGAGTTCGGGAAAAGAGTGAGAGATGGCCGAAAACTCAATCGAGAAGAAATTTTGCTGGTAACTCAGGTTTATTTTGCTCACCTCAAATAGGTTGGTGTCGGCAAAGAGCGGCTGATCAAATACCTTGAATCCGGTCATATAGGGGCGAGGCAACTCTTGGTTGCGGGCCAATTGATTGGGCTGGATGAGGCTCAGCCCATTGTAGTTTCCAATGACTACTTGGGCATCTGGCAAGGCTTGCAAAAAGCAGGTGTTGTATACGTCAAAACCATATTCTTTGCCGAAGAACTCGGTTTCTTGGGTCTGGAGATCAAAGCTGAGCAATCCGTCTCCCGTCTGCATCCAGAGCTTCCCATCTCCTGCTAAGGTAGCCTGGGTCAAGGTTTGTTGAACGGAGATCTTTTCTACGATTCCTTGTTCTGGATGTGCTACCTGGGCATAGCCAATCCCCGTAAACGTGCTGGCCATCCAAACTCTTCCGACTTGATCTTCGCCCATGTAGATGATGTGCCCAAAAGATTGATCGGGCTTATGGTCGTTGAAGAAGTGGTAGGCTCTTTCTTGCTCAGGAAGGAAAACGCTGAATCCCCCGCTGCGCTGAATCCAGACCTGGCCTTTGCTGTCCTCAAACAAGTCGTAGACGTAGCTAGAACTGATATAGGGGCTGTCCTGCCCCATTTCTGTCACGTAGTATTGGTAGGTATCTCTTTCATGATCGTAGCGGATGAGTCCCCCTTCTTTGTTGCCGATGTAGAGGTCCCCACTGCTGTGCACCAACAGACTGCGATAGGCATGGGGCTCCAGGTCTGGTTGTCGAGGAAAAGGACTGAGGGAATGCTGGTTTTCATCCCAGACAAATAAACCCCTCGCCTGATCGAGTAGCAGCCACTTTCCTGCTCGATAAGGCAGCATGGCCTGCCAATCAATCTTTTCTCCTTTTCCTTGAGCAGAATTTCCCTTGGAGTAGTTCCATTGGCCATTAAAGAGGTCAAATTGATAGACCCCATTTTGTTCCTGAGTAAGCAGATAGAGCGTCTGAGCATCCTGACTCAGGCCAGCCTGGACCGTAGTTGATTTTTCCTTGGATTGGAGGGGATTCTGGTAGGTACTAGACCACACTTGCTTGACTACAGGATCAAACAGCATGGCCCCTTGCTGGGTGTTATGCCATATTCTGCCTTGGCTATCAATGAAGGAAATCCCATAGGAGGTACCTGTGTTTTCATTATTCTGTTTGACTAGCTTCAAACTCTGAGAGGCAAGATGGTACACCATGAGCCCTTTTACCGAGGTAAACCACAGTTCCTGTTCGGATTTAGGCCTGATGTCTTTGACCGCGTCAAAAAATACCTCATCAAAACCCGTCCCCGGCTCCGCAAGTCGAGCAAAGCTTTCTGTTTTGGGATCAAACAGGTTAACTCCTGCAAAGAAGGTGCTCAGGAATAGCTTGCCGTCACTGTGTTGGTAGATGCCCTCTGAGGCCCGATTCAGGTTTCCCTCGAGGCTTTTGTCTTGATGGGTAAAATAATAGCGCTTGAGCCGTTTGCTGTATTTATTGAATTTGAGCAAACCTCCATTGGTGCCCACCCATAAAATGGAATCGTTGAATCTATCCTGGAGATAAACGGAGATGCGGTTGATGTTACGAAGGTCTTCGGGAAGCACATCACCTGGCTGGGGTTCATAGGGATAGTTCTCCATTGATGCGAGTCCAGCGTCTACCTTGATAATGCCTCGTCCAGAAGACAACCAATATTCTCCTTGTCTATCCTTGTAGACATCAAACATGCGCTGGTTGATGACTTGGGGCTCATCGGTCAAGCCCGAATCGGTAAGCTGGTAGTTGGTGAAGGTCTCACGACGCAGGTCAAAGATGCTGAAGCCCCGGTAGTGGGTGACCCAAATCCGGTCCTCTTCAATTAGCATATCCGTCGTGATGGAATTGTAAAGGTCCTTGGGACCTTCTCCCGCCGTGAAACATTTGACCTCACTGCCATCATATCGACAAACTCCCCCAAAAGCAGCCATCCAGATAAATCCCTGGCTATCTTCCCCAATCTCAACTACCTGATCAGAACACAAACCATCTACCGAGGTAATGGCCTGAGGATTCTCGAAAAGGGAGGGGCTGAGGACGGACTGAGTAAATAAAGTCTGCGGAAAAATCAACCAGCCAATCCCAGTCAGAATACTGAAATATACCTTTCGCATGCTCAAGAAATTCATGAAGTAGAAAGGTATCGATTCCTGGGCAGACTCGCATGTCTAGAATGAGTATGTCTAGGGCTTAGATGAGTATTTCGCTCGTTTGGGTGAGAATTGAGAAAACCGACTCGCCATGAAGTTTTTAGTAGAACAGATTGAAAAAACTGGCGCGGGCAGCAGCGTTGACTTTGGCCCTCTGCATAGCAGGGGAGGGCCTTGCTAAGCCTAGATTTAGACCATATGAGGGCATAGCTAGATAAGCTCCATGGAATCCTAAGGTGAACCGATTTTTCAATTATTCCACATGCGCGATTTGTAAAATGCGATTGAGTATTAAGTCTCTAAGGGTGGCAGCCCTCCTTATATCACAGGATTCCCGGCATAGAATCAGATCAATAAAAAGTTATGCAAACGTGTGCATAAATCGAATCATATTGTGTAAGTTTATGGGGAGGGGCGCGCAAATAGTGACATCAG
>CAZFPQ010000416.1:0-4743 GCA_964521065.1 uncultured Bacteroidia bacterium
AGGTCATCCTGATCGAACGCAGGGAGGAAGGATCTCACGGGCTTCACTTTCTACTCCAAATTTCAGTATGCTGTCCCTAAAGCTGCCTCTTGAATGGGGAACGCAGAGCCAGTGCTACCGTTGAGATTCCTCCTCGCTATAGTCCCTCCGGCTGAGCTCCCCGCGTTGCGGGACTTCGCTGTGCTCAGCGGGGCAGGCGATCGGGATGACTCTTGATGATGGTAAACTTTGTTTCGGATTCTCGATTTTCTGTGGCAAAAACCCCGGACGGATTCATAGCCAAATTGAACAGCCTGCCTCATATCCTCATACCCATTACCCGATGAACAACATTTCCCGAATTTTCGGCAAAGGCCAGTTGGCATCGGGTACCAATGCCTCTAACTGATTGACCTGAGTCTGAATGGCCTGAATGCGCGGGACGACTTCTTCTGCGTAGTAAAAAGCCAATTTCCTGCTGTCTTGGATAGCTTTCCCCTGCTCTCGAACTTCAGAGAGATCAACTTGTAACGACTCCAGGACATGTATTCCCTCAGATATGCGTGCCAAAGAATTAGGGGTTTTCCCCTTCCCTGATTGGGTCAGTTGCCACAGTTCTAGCAAAGACCTTTGCTGCTCCAACAAGGCTGGAAAAACATAGCTATTTAGCAGTTCCTCTAACACATCGACTTCACTCTGCAATTGCCCCAAATAGCTTTGAAGCAAGACTTCATGCCGAGCCTTTAGCTCCGCCTCACTATACAAGCCAGACTCTACCAGCACCGCGTATGCTTTGGGGTCCAAAAAAGCTTCGTAGGCTTGGGGCGCATGAGAAATCTGGCTCAGTTTGCGCTTCTTGGCTTCGGCTTGCCATTCTAGGCTGCTGCTGTCTCCTTCAAACCGGACGTGTTTACTTTCAGAGATGTACTCACGAAGCATGTCGAGTACCGCCGATTCCTTGTTCCTGCCCCGATTGATTTTGGATTCAACTCGTTTCTTGAAGCGCTTGAGTTTTTGGGTCACCATCGCGTTGAGGATAGCCATGGTGCCAGAACTATTGGCTGAGGCACCCACGGCCCGGAATTCGAATTTGTTGCCAGTAAAGGCAAAGGGAGAAGTGCGATTTCGATCCGTGTTGTGGACCAGGAGCTCAGGGATTTCAGAAATCCCCAGATGCATCAGGTCAGATACCTGTTCGTTTCGCTTGCGGCGGGGAGGGTTTTCGATGTCATCTAGCACTTTGTTTAGCATGGTGCCCACAAATACCGAAATGATGGAGGGAGGGGCTTCTGGACCATCCAGTCGGAGATCATTGCCCGGTGAGGCGATAGAGGCAAGTAATAGATCTGCGTGCTCTGCCACCGCCCGAATGACACAAACAAAGAAAGCCAGAAACATCAGGTTGGCCTCTGGGGTGGGGCCTGGAGAAAGTAAGTTCCTTCCCTTCCCCGTTTGCAAAGACCAGTTGTTGTGCTTGCCAGAGCCATTGACGCCTGAGAAAGGCTTTTCATGGAGTAGAGCCGCAAAATGGTGTCGATCCGCCAAGCGATCAATCAAGTCCATGAGCAGCAACTGATGGTCGATGGCTACGTTGAGGGGCTCATGATCCGGAGCACATTCATACTGGCTGGGAGCGGCTTCGTTGTGGCGGGTAGTTAGCGGAATGCCCAACTTATGACACGCGGTTTCCAATTCACTCATGAAGGCAAAGGCCCGTGGAGGAATGGCGCCAAAGTAATGCCCTCCCAGGTGCTGACTGCGGGGTGGAGGAGAGCCAATGATGGTGCGGCCCGTAATGAGCAGGTCGGGCCTAAGGTCAAAAAAGGCTTTGTCCACCAAGAAAAACTCCTGTTCTGCACCCATATGTACATTTACGCGCTCAATCTTGGGATCAAAGATTTGGGCTACCTCAGTAGCCGCTTCATCCAGCATGGCGATGGACCGCAGCAAGGGGATCTTATAGTCCAGGGCTTCTCCCGTGAAGGAGACGAATATAGTCGGTATACAAAGGGTCTTGCCGTGTCGGGTCTCAAAAATGAAGATGGGCGAAGAGCAGTCCCAAGCGGTATACCCCCTCGCCTCAAAGGTGCTTCGAAGTCCTCCGCTGGGAAAGGACGAGGCATCGGGCTCTTGCTGCACCAACTCATTCCCAGAAAAATGATCCAAAGGGGTACCTTGTTCCAAGTTCAGAAACGACTGATGCTTCTCTGCGGTGCGCCCATTTAGCGGCTGAAACCAGTGGGTAAAATGGGTGGCTCCTTTTTGGATGGCCCAGGTCTTGATGCCTATGGCCACCGCGTCCGAGATGCCTCGATCCAAGGTTTTGCGGTTAAGGCTATAAGCCTGCAACTGGGCAAACACCTCTGGCGACAGGTGCTGTCTCATGACGTCGGGAGAAAAAATATTTTCTCCAAAGATTTCGCTGGGAGGTTTTTGCTCCACCGAAGCCGCGGACCGAGGTCGCTGGTGGATGGTTTGTATGGCTAGCAGTCTTGGATTCATAAGGGGTGTATCAGCCTCTGGATTCCCAAGGTAGCAATTTGCTCCAAATCAGTCCAATGCGATTTGTTACCCTTGATAATTTGCCTATTTCACCTGTAGGTTCAGGGTACGCCCTGAACCTACACAGAATCGACAAGTTGAGGCTGCTTGGGATTGCGCGCAGGTCAGCGCCTCGGGCTTGAAATCCCGAGTAGCCTGAGGATGGCTCCTAACTGCCTTTATTGCCAATCGCTACGGGTATCTTTGACGCGACCGATGTAGATATTAGTATTTTCCAACTCGTACAAAATCACCACTGGTGGCTTACGAATCAGTGCCCGTCGGATTCGCTCATGGCGAGAGTAGGCATATTGCAACGGTATGGGTTCTCCTCAATGTCGAGCAGGCAGTTGCCTACAGCATCCATGAACTCATCACCGAGACCAATCTGCATCTCTTCATAAAACACGTGCAAGTCAAATATGTCGTCACTGGCCCCCTGTGTAATGATCTGTTGGTACTGCTTACTGGCGCCCATCAATTCTAGCTCTTACCTCTTCCCAACTATAAGAAGGTGCATCCCCCCGCTTGGCTGCCGCCACACTGGCCTGAGCTTCTGCGATCCATTGAGCAGGGATGTGAGGCGTGTCGGCCAATTCTTCCTCTGACAGCGAGGCCAAGATGAAGCTCGCTAGTCGAAGTCGCTCGCTGGAGGAAAGAGATAGAATGTGTTGCTGAAGGTCGTTCATGGAGGAAAGGTGATGGGTAACCAAGGTCAGAAGTCCGGGAAATGTAAGCATCCCTAAACAAGATACGTAAATCTGAGTGATTGGGTAGCATCTGGTCTCAGGTGGCCACCAAAAAGGGAATCTCGATATGGGCCGAAAGCAGATCGATGCTAAGTTCTGCGAGGTCCTATCTCCTGGCCTTCCTTACCCCAGCCAAACGCCGCCGCCAAGTTCTACGCTGCATCAACCTACGGCTAGGCCAGCTACGTATTCTCTGGCGGCTCTGCCATGATCGGCGCTATATCTCTACGCAGCAGTACAAACACCTATCGCAGTTGATCGACGAAACCGGGCGCATGGTAGGAGGTTGGCTGCGGACCCTCTGAGGCAGGAAGCTCAGTTAGGAGTAGGGGACACCGCCACGGCAATCTTTGCGGTGTGGCTACGGCGGTACATGCAGTACCGCAAGGATTGCCGTGGTCTCACTGTGCGGCACTGTGGCAAAACCCGTGTTAAATGCTGGAATCGACGTTTTGGCTAAAAAGCTCCTCCGTTTACGGGGGAAATGCGACCGCACGTAAATATGACTTCTGGCACACTAAAAAGCTAAAAGGCAACTACCGGGCTAGGCGAAAGCCGAGAAGGGAGTCGCGGCCGCCAGGGCTGCTCCTGTCGCGGTCGTCGACCAGACAGTTGACGGCGTCGACGAACCAACTGCCCCCGCGGATCACTCGGTAGGAGCCAACATCTGGCCCCGTAGGATTAGTTTGCGGCTCTTTGGGATAATCGCCGTACCAATCCTGGCACCATTCCCAGACGTTGCCTGACAGGTCATAAAGGCCAAGAGGGTTGGGCTGTTTCTGGCCGACAGGGTGAGTTTCCGAGTTACTATTGCCCCCGTACCAAGCATAGGTGCCAAGAGAATTGCTATTGTCAGTGCCTGCGTAGCTAGTACGCGCCGTACTGCCCCCACCAGCCGCGTATTCCCACTCTGCCTCTGTAGGCAAGCGAAAGGTCAATCCCGTTTTCTGATTCAACTTTTGGATAAACTCCTGGCAGTCTTCCCAAGAAACGCTTTCGACAGGCAATCTATCTCCTTTGAAGTAGCTGGGGTTGCTGCCCATCACCGCCTGCCAAAGCTCTTGGGTTACCTCGGTCTTCCCTAGTTGGAAACTGCTGAGCGATACACGATGGATGGGCTTTTCGTCACTGTCACCACCGTCACTGCCCATCTCAAAGCTTCCGCTATCGATCGGGGTCAGCTCATAATCGGGTAGGCCGTAGTCGGCGAGGTTGAGTATGAGGTCGGTGGTGGGTTGGGAGGTTGACTCGTAAGTTATGGGCCCAGCCTCAGTAGAAGATTCTGGCCAGAAATGGGCGACACCCCAGACTAGGAGGAAAACCAGGGCTAGTACACCGCCATTACGCACCATGGGTTGACGGTGCCAAGCTAGAATCTGACTTTTAGCTTGGGTCAGCAGGTCACGCGCGGGCTGCGGGGTTCCGGTGGGATATCCTAGGGCGATCTGGGCTAATTTAGCGGCTTGGCGGTAAT
>CAZFPQ010000417.1:0-4720 GCA_964521065.1 uncultured Bacteroidia bacterium
GTATAAGATGATCTAATGAGAGACATATATTTTACTTATAATAGGGGTTGACTACTGCTAAAATGATATATGAATTCGCTGCTTACCTCTCCCCATTTGATCGATTTGGTTCCCGGCTTTGTGGTAACTACTGACCTAGCAGGAAACTATACCTATGTAAACCAATGGTTCTTGGATTATTTCGGTTTTGAAAAGGATGATGTCCTGAACCAGAGCTATTTAAAAACGGTGCATCCTGACGACATTCAAGCCGTTATGGAGGTGGCGTTTAAGTGTCTAGCAGAACCGGGGACGGAGTATGGGATTGCCATGAAAAAACCTAATAAGAAAGGGGAGTACTCCTGGTCTAAGTGGACCTTTAGGGCCCTGGTCAATAAGCAAGGCGAAGTAGATTCAATGATTGCCATTGGCCAAAACATTCACCAAGAGATTCTCCAGACAGAAAAACTTAGGAAGGAGAAGGACCTGTCATTGGATCAGAGCAGACTCTTTGAAAGTATTCTGGGGACGATACAAGATGGGGTAGTAGTATGTAGTATGGCCGGGGAATTTTGGGTCTTCAACCCTGCCGCCAAGCGCTATCTAGGAGTGGGAGACATAGCAACCTCACCAGATAGGTGGCAAGAGGATTATGGAATATTCCACCTTGATAAGCAGACTCCTTTTGCGCAAGAGGACCTACCTATGAGCCGCGGCTTAGCAGGAGAAAAGGTGCGGGATCTCATCTTATTTATTCGGAATCAATTTTATCCTGAAGGACGCTACCTCAACTCTCATGCTTCGCCCCTTTTTGATGAACTAGGCGTACAGATCGGTGCAGTGGGCATCTTGCATGACATTGATCGAATGTATCGACTTCAAGAGAATCTAGAGCTCGAAGTATCTCGCCGGAGCCAGGAATTGGTGGATTCAGAGGCAAGATATCGAATGCTGGCTGAGAAAAGTCAAGATATGATATGCTTGCATGAGCCAGATGGTACCTATATATTTCTTTCCTCTTCAGTAGAGGTGGTATTGGGATATCCGGCTGCTTCCTTGTTGGGGCGAAACCCTTACGAGTTTATTCATCCCCAAGACTTGGAGCGTGTTCAAGTACAGTCCCACGATCGGGTATTGGAGGGGCAAACGGTCCAGGATGGCATTGAGCTTAGATTCAAGCACCTCAAGGGGCACTATGTGTGGCTGGAGGTTTTGAGTACCCCTATTTTAGACCATCAAGGGAATGTAGTACAAATCCAGTCTACCAGCCGGGATGTCACCCAGAGAAAATATGTAGAAGCTACGCTTCGAAGCGCTCTGAATAAGGAGCAAGAGCTAGGAGAGCTAAAGTCGCAATTGGTTTCTATGGCTTCTCACCAATTGCGAAACCCCATAACGGCCTTGACTACCACCCTAGAATTAACCAAAATAAAGACCGAAAAACTGGGTTTTGCCACCCATCTCAGCTCTTCCTTCGAGCGGATGGAGCGGCAAATAGGTCGAATGTCCAATCTGGTCGAGGAGGTATTGACTCTAAGGCGGATTGAGTCTCAATCCATGAAGATCAACTTTGACTCTTGTAGTTTAACGGAGTTGCTCAAGGAGGTAGTCCAAAATTTTAGTCATTCTTCCAATATTACGTTTGAAGATGGTCCTGAGCTTACACCCATGATCCTACGGGGGGATTATCCCATGTTGGTTCAAGCCTTCTCCAATGTTATCTCCAATGCCATAAAGTACTCAGAATCCGATGCGCCAGGCCCTTTTATCTTGGTTTCACTTGAGGGAAATCAAGTGGAAGTGCGAATCCAAGATCATGGTATGGGGATTGATCTAGCGGACCAAAGACAGCTTTTCCAACCATTCTTTCGTGCAAAAAACGCCCTGGATACTCCGGGAACGGGGTTAGGGCTTTCAATCACGAAGGCCATCATTGAGCAGCATCATGGAACCATAAGTGTATCTAGCCAACTGGGGGAAGGAACCACCTTTAAGGTTTATCTGCCCTTGGCCGAGCATGGAGTCCATGACCTTAATCACCCTCATTGAACCCTACCGAAAATGAACTAAAATGGAAAAGAACAGCAACTACTTACCTAAAATTTTAATCATAGAAGATGAAATCGACATCAGGGAAACCTTGGCTGAGGTGCTTCAGTTGCATGGCTATCAAGTAATTTTAGCCAGTAGCGGAAAAATTGGTCTGGTGGAGGCCACCCTGCATCAACCCGACTTGATTCTCTGTGACGTCATGATGCCGGGGTTGGATGGCTTTCAGACGGTGGAAAAAATTCGCCAGAATCCCAACTTGGCTCTGGTGCCGATTATCTTCTTAACTGCCAGAACCGATCACCGGGATCACCGAATGGGGATGGTTGCAGGAGCAGATGATTACTTATACAAACCATTCAAAATTGAAGAGTTGGTCCATTCCATAAGGTCTCGAATGGAGCGGGCTCTACAGGTTAAAGAACAAAATCAAGCGAGCATTGAAAAACTCAAAGCCAAGCTTGCCAAGCACCAAGCCTGCTTGGACGAATACTCACGTATGAACTCTCATGTCCTCAGAGCTCCCATTGCTCGTCTGATAAGTTTGATTCAAGTATTGCTAGAAGAGGAGGAGGGGGGAGAACCTTTGAGCAGAAGCGAGGTGTTGGAGTCGATTGCGGATACAGCCTTGGAAATCGATGATGTCATTTATAACATCAATGACATGCTGTCGGGAGAAGCTAGCTTGGGTAATTGAAGCTTCCCTAGAGAATTTGGTCGCCTTCAATAGCATAAAAAAAATTCTTAGGTTGCTGCCCCACTAGTTAAGCGATTTTGGCCTCATGAAGTATGAAGATAACCCCAAAAGCATCAAGTACCACGTAAAGCGTTACCTTCATCAAAATCGAGACCGTTATAAACATCAAAGAGTAATCGATTTTCCGGCAGGGAATGGGATTACTTGCCGGATTTTGAAAGAAATCGAGGCCATGCCCATCGCTTACGACCTTTTTCCAGAGTACTTTGAACTGGAGGACATCATTTGCCAGCGGGCAAATATCCGGGAGGGCTTGCCCGCTGGTGACTCAAGTGCTGATGCACTGATTTGTCAAGAGGGAATCGAACACTTTAGTGATCAGTTTCAGGCCTTGAAAGAATTCAACCGGGTATTGAAGACCGGCGGGACTTTACTGATTACCACGCCCAACTATTCTAATTTGCGTGCCAAAATAAGCTACCTATTAGGTGAAAGTGAACGCTTCAATTCTAAGATGGCGCCCAATGAGTTAGATAGTGTCTGGATGTCCCGACAGGAGCTGACCTCTGAGTTTTATTTTGGACATATATTCTTGATCGGAATCCAAAAGCTGAGGGTCTTAGCCAAGCTTACTGGATTTCGAATTCAAAAAATTCATTTTACCCGACTAAAACCTACCTCTGTCATTCTGTTTCCATTCCTTTACCCCTTTATTTTTTTGTCTAACTGGGTTACCTACCGGAAAAATCTAAGAAAACATCCCGACATATCACTGGCTGATAAAAAGCAGGTATACGGGGAGATATTTAGCTTAGCCATTAAGCCTCAGCTCCTGGTAGATGGGCATTTGATGGTTGAGTTTATCAAGGAAAAGCCTTCCGATCAGGTTGGCAAGACCCTTCGAAGCATGCACGAGGGGTTTGGACTTACCTAAATAAACAGAAGACTTTCCTTATGACCTCAATCCGCCATCATGCAGGCCAAAGTTGGCGATGACTCAGGTAAGTTGTATGGGCAGTTGTTGCTTACGGCTGATTGCCCAGCAGACACCTAATACCCCTGCAAACATTAAAAATGCAGTTAAACCATAAGTATTTGCTTGGGTGTGTCCAAACTCAGACATTCCTATGGAGTGAAAGGCTTGTGGAATGAGGGCCATTCTTCCTATTTCTGAGACCAGCATCGCTGCGGGAATGAAGTATAGGTATCGCTTATCAAGTTTGCTGGATGCCGACTTGATCAGCCAAATCACAAACAAGCCCAAGCAGAATAAGCAACTGATTTGCAGGACAATATCATGCCAGCCATGAAGATTTACCTCTCTGAGAGGAAGCTTGGTCAACAGAACCTTTGCTCCCAGAGAGGAGATAACCATGCTATTGAACATAAATTTTGCTCCCAGCCCAAAGAGAAAGCCTGTAAACAAAAAATTCCTAATGCCTACCCAAGGTTTGGCTTTTTGATACTCTTGAACCAACTCCTGCTCAGTCCCAAGACGGTGCTTGCTCACCAAAAATGCTTCTGATTTAGAAAGTCCCAAACCTTGTAGGTGCTCTGTCTCCGAAAATAAGTAATCAGCTAGCTCATCTTTGTCCTCGGTTGATAGCAGTTCTTTGGTGTTGATAGCAGCCAGGTGTTGACGGATGGCTAGGTCTAGGTCAAACTTGGATTCTGTTTCCATAGGATATTAAAGGTTTGATTGATGCTCTTCCACTCCTGTTTGAGCTGGGCCAGGGTGGTTTGCCCAGTTGGGTTTATCGAGTAATATTTCCGGTTTCTCCCATCCTCTTTTTTTATATAGGAGCGGATCAACCCTTTTTTCTCCATCTTGAGTAAAACAGGGTAAAGAGAGCCCTCTTTCCACTTAAGGGTGTTACCAGAGATGACTTGTACCTCTTTGATTATTTGGTAACCATAGTTATCACCTTGCTCCAAAAGGGAAAGCACAATGGGAATGGTAGAGGCTGCGATGAGTTCTTTGGAAAACATATACTT
>CAZFPQ010000418.1:0-4698 GCA_964521065.1 uncultured Bacteroidia bacterium
TGTTTGGGTTTTGGTATTTCGAGCCCAAACGCAGGATTTTTTGGTTCTGACAAGCGGATTTTTTGAGGAATAGCGGGCTATTTCGAGGAAAATCGGTGCAGTCAGGTTCAAAAAAGACAAGTTTAGGCCGTAAAGGAAAAATCCAAACAGTCTCTTAGACGATACATCTGTTTACCCTCTTTTCATGAAACTACCTAGCCGTGAAGCATTTAGCATTCCTCAACTTCATCCTCAACTAAATATTACCCAAGGAGCTGAAGGAGATTTGTTGCTGGAACATGGTTCGTATCGCCAGCAGTTCAAGGGGCGAGAAGCTCAACTGGCCCGGCAGTTAATCACCCAGATCAACGGAGAAAATACCGTCGCCAGCATTTTGACGCAACTAGAAGCGGATTGGTCTCAATCAGAGGTCTTGGCCTTTGTGCGACAATACGGCCCTAAGATATTTTATGAGCGAAAAGCTCAGACAGAGGCTAGCCCAGCTAGCCCAAAACCTTTGCTCACCTTGCTTGGTGTAGGGGCATTATTTGAAGCCCTAGAAAAGGCCCTGGCTCCCTTGCCCGTCGACGTATCTACCGCAGGAGCAAGCTACTCTCCTCCTAAGCTGCTCATCTTTGTGGTCCAAACTCAGACCCTGACAAGCTTAGATAGTTGGATCCAAAAGGCTTACGAGGATTCCTTTCCCATCCTTTTCATTAGCGAGATCCAAGGAAAAATATGGCTCGGTCCTAGCTTTCTGCCAGGGATTTCTAATGGTTGGGACTGCGTCAAGGAACAGTTTGACCTGAGTGAGGCTGATCTCAGTTCTACCCCGGGTAGCCAAATCGCTTCCTCCACCCTTAGCCCAGCCATCCAAAAAGTCATTCCTGAAGTAGGCAAGCTATTAGGGGCACATCCTGGCTCCAATTTTCAGTACCTGAATAAAGTCAGCGTTTGGACGGGAACCAGTAGCCAAAGCCATGAGATTTTGGCCCCTCCTGACTCTCCATCTGGCAAAAAAGACCTGGCTACCCAGCCCAATCTATTGCAGAATAAGGTATGGGCGAGGGCTTTGACGGAACTATCATTTTCAGGGGTCAAAGGTCGCCCTGAGTCGCGCATTCGACGAGACCGCGATTGGGCCCATGCTCATCCAGACCGTACACAGACAGTCGGAATCCTAGGAGGTGGCACAGCCGGATATTTAACGGCCGTCGCCCTCAAGCGGCGCTTTCCTCACTTGAAAATTAGTCTGATTGAGTCCAGTTCGGTTCCCATCATTGGAGTCGGCGAAGCCACCACCCCCCTGCTCAATTTTTTCCTATTCAAGATACTGGGCATCAATATCCAGGACTTCTACCAGAAGGTCCGACCTACCTGGAAGCTAGGTATCCGCTTTTTTTGGGGCCTACCCGGTGACCACTTCTTCAACCACCCCTTTGGTCTAGCGGATATCTTCCCGGCTTGGCGCTACAGCGGGGACATTAACCAGGCCTCTTTGACCATGATGATGATGGCCGAGGACCGAGCTCCGGTCATGCAAGCTGGTGGTGAGGGTCAATTTCAATCTTTGCTGCACCGCACCCCTCACGCCCTGCATTTGGACAACAAACTCTTTGTTACCTATCTACAAGACTTAGCCCGTCAAGCGGGGGTGGAACACATTGACGCGACCATCGCTTCGGTACAGACCACGGATAATGGAGAAGAAATCAAATCCCTACAGGCTGAGGATGGCCGGCAATTCTCGTATGACCTATACGTAGACTGTAGCGGCTTCAAGTCCTTGTTGATGGGTCAAGCGTTGGGCTCACCTTTTGAGAGTTACGCCCCGAGTTTGTTTACTGACCGAGCCGTGGTCGGTCACGTGCCACATGGCGGCAAGATCAAGCCCTATACCCTGGCCGACAGCATGCAGCATGGTTGGTGTTGGGGCATTCCCTTACGGGACTCGGACCACCGTGGCTATGTATATTCTTCAGCCTTTTGCTCGGATGAAGAAGCCTTGGCAGAGATGAAGCGCCTAAACCCTGAAATAGGACCTACCCGTTTGGTGAAATTCTGCACAGGCCGGCGCCAGCACTTCTGGAAAGGCAACGTGGTCGCCATCGGCAACGCCTATGGCTTCGTGGAGCCGTTGGAATCCACGGGAATCCACATGATCATCCAAGAGATCATGGACCTAGCCGATCATTTTCCTGAGCTAAAAACCGACACCGCACGGCGCAGTTTATTGAACCGCCGCCAAAACGCCAACTGGGACTTTTTGCGCTGGTTCTTGGCCATCCATTACAAGTTCAACCACAAGTACGATAGCCCCTTTTGGAAGGCCTGTCAAGAGGAAACCGACGTTTCTGGGGTGGAAGACCTGATCTCCATGTATCGGGAAACCGGCCCCTTGTCCTACCAGGATAAGCCTACCCAAGACCTGATGAGTCCTTTCAAGGAAGACATCATTTTTGGTCCCTTTGGGTTTGACCTGATGCTATTGGGTCAGGGCGTAGACCCCGGTCAAAGAAGTGTCCTCCCTGATGAAGGTCGCACCTGGAAGCAGCGACACCGGGTATGGCAGCAAATGATGGCCTTGACCTTGCCTCAGGAGGAAGCGCTGGCGGCAATTGATCGCTATCCGAGCTTGTTGGGGTGAGGGGAGGCAAACCGGAATATACCCGAGAGCTTTCCAGCTTGGGATAAACAAAAAGAGCGCAACATTCAGTGAAAAAGACTAATATAGACTATCGATAAACTTCTTTTCCTTTTAAGCACTCTCCATTCCTGACTTTTGATGCCACTTGCCATCCTGGTTGTAGACGATGAAACCCTGGTCGAAAAGATGATCAGGTCCCGCTTCCGCAAAGAGATAAAAGCAGCTGAATTCGCCTTTCATTTTGCGCTCGGAATAGGCCACACTTACGACAAATTATCATGGTTATCGACAACCTAAGTCAAAACTTTACCCTCAAAATCAAATCATCACTGGTCACATAAAGAACTGACTCATCCTCATTAAAGGTACAATTGGAAGTGCGCCTATCGGTACGAATGGTCCCCAAATGTTTTCCATCTGGGTCAATCACCAACACCCCATCTGGCCCAGTCATGAAAATGGTTCCATCGCTCCTCACGTCCATGCCATCTGGGCTCATCTTGGAAATGCTCTGTTCCTTTAAGTCGACCAGATCTAGGAGCACCCGCTCGTTCTTAGCTTTGCCCCCTTCCAAATCCATGGCAATGAGCTTGGCAGGATTGGAATTTGAAAAGTAGAGGGTTTGCTCATCGGGAGAAAGCCCAATCCCATTGGGTGTGGGCCAATTTGCATTCAGCAGTTCCACTTCCCCATCCGTATTGATCCGGTAAACGCCCTCGAAATCCAGCTCTTTTTTACTCAGATCCAGGCTGAAATTGGGATCGGTAAAATACACATTGCCTCGGCGATCAACGATCACATCGTTGGGGGCATTGAATTGCTTACCCTGATAGGTATCAGCAAGTGTTTGAAAAACCGGAATCGGGGAAGCCAGGTCAGCGGATAAGCGCACCAGTTTCCGGTTGCCCGACTGGCAGATGATTAGCTTGCCTTCCTGATCCAGCGCCATGCCATTGGACCCTGGACCCTTTCCCACTACCGCATTTCCACTTGGCTCCAAGTACTCTGAAGTCCCTTCTCTTTCCGTCCATTTATAGGCGATGTTACGAGGAACATCTGAATAAAGCAGGCACTGCTCTGAAGGGAGCCAGACCGGCCCTTCGGACCAGGTATGATTTCTGGCGATGATCTCAATCTTGGTATATGGTGGAACCATTTCGTCAAACTCAGGACTTAGGCTTTCCAGGTAGCCCATGGTTGGATAAGGCCGGAGGCTGTCCAATATCTTTGTGTAGGTTGATTTCAGTTTTAACAGATCTGCTGAGAGTTCTGTAAGTGGTTTCTCCTCTAGCTGATCATTTTCTACGTCGTAAAACTGCCCATCGTCATACAGTTTGTACCTGGGTCCTCTCACAAACCTTGCTTCCTTCAGGTGGGCTTTGGCCCATCCCGGAAAGGGGTTGTAGTCTACGAACACCCAGTCCTTTCTTGAGGATGGCTCTCCAAGCAGTTCGCTGTAAAAACTCTGGCCATCGGTAAAAAAACCAAGTGGAAGCTTACTTTTAATGGCATCCAACATGGTAGGTACAAAATCGGGGGCCGAAATCATTTCTTGAGAAATGCTACCTGCCTCGATTTTTCCTTGCCAATACGCAATCAGTGGAACCCGGGTGCCCGCATCAATGGGAAGACTCTTCCCTCCCTGCACGATGGCATCTCCATAGGGAATGCGGAGGCTCCTACCGGACCCATTGTCGCTGTAAAAAAGCACCAGGGTATTCTTGGCCAGGCCTTCTTTTTCCAGGTGATTGATGATTTTTCCTACTACCCTATCGGTGTACTCCACCATATCCCCAAAGAAGCGATCATGGGCTTGATGGCGCTTGTTTTCATCCTTCCATTCGGCACTCTCTGGAGTGGGCACAAAGGGAGAATGTGGCAGCGCCATGGGGTAATAGACAAAAAATGGTTTGTGTTTATTCCGGCTGACAAAGTCCAGCAAGTAATCGGAAAATATATCCGGGCCGTATTTCCCATCGGTATCATCAAGGAACTGACCATTTTGATAGATGATGGGATCAGGATAGCGGGAACCTTTGGCCTCTGTATGACCAATGTGCCACATGCAATAT
>CAZFPQ010000419.1:0-2321 GCA_964521065.1 uncultured Bacteroidia bacterium
CTTGCATTCCACCACTTTCGTAATGGGTGGGCAAATATCTGACTATTTTTTATAACTGCCAAATTTATTTTGAAAATATGATCAAAAAAATTGGCTAGAAATTAAAAAAGTGAAAGATCGTTTGCCTTTTCCCGTTAAGGGACTGCAAAGGTGGGGGCTTTTTTTAGATAATCCAATAGCTAGTCGTTTTTTTTGGAGACTTTAATCAACTATTTTTCCACAGCTTCATTCAACCCTATATTTTGTAATCCCATGAATAGATTTTTGGCGAGCAGCTTAATGGTCATGTTATTGAGTCTGGTCGCTTGTGAAGAGGGAGGAAAGACAGAAGGCTCCTCTTCTTCTGTAGAGATCCATCTACGGTCAGATGTCCCCACCTTCAACGGAGATACTGCTTATCAGTACGTTCAAACCCAATTAGAATTTGGCCCTAGGGTCCCGAACAGCGAGGGGCATGCAGCAATGGCTATATGGCTAGTCGAAACCTTAGAGCAATATGGGGCAAAGGTAAAGGTGCAAAACGCCACCGTCACGGCTTATGACCAGACACCTCTTTATATAAGCAATATCTTTGCGAGCTATAATCCTGGAGCCCAACGGCGAGTTTTGATCTCAGCCCACTGGGATACTCGTCCAGTAGCTGATCAAGACGACGAACGCCAAGACGAACCCATCCCTGGCGCCAATGATGGAGCCAGTGGAGTAGCTGTCTTATTAGAAATGGCACGGCTGTTTCAACAACAAGTCCCAGAGATAGGGGTGGACCTAGCCTTTTGGGATGCAGAAGACTATGGCAATCCAAATGTACGTGATTCCTATGCTTTGGGCTCGCAATATTGGGCTCGCAATAAACACGTTCCTAATTACCGCGCCATTTGGGGCATTAACTTAGACATGGTAGGGGCTAAGGGTGCAGAGTTCCCAAAAGAGGGTCGATCCTTAGACTTCAACGCCCTCCTAGTCGAAAGGGTCTGGAAAACAGCTAAACTACTTGGCTATGGCACCTATTTTGTTAATCGAAAGGCCAATCCCATCGTCGACGACCACGTGTACGTGAGTATGCAAGGAGGTGTACCCATGATTGACATCATCGACATTCCTAGAGTGGGTGGTTTTTTTCAACACTGGCATACTCATGATGATGACCTTCCGAGCATTGATCCAGAGACCATGAAAGCTGTCGGTCAGACGGTGCTACAGGTGATCTATGATGAAGGAGTACCCCGTGCAGCCAATCCATGATTAAGGCTCAAGACATCGCCCGCTATTACGATCAGTCCTACGCCCACTATGTCCAACATTGGGGATTGAATCGCCACCAGGCTATGCACTACGGCCTGTGGTGGCCTGAAACCCGTAGTTTTGGGCAGGCCCTACTAAATACCCAACAGTATTTATTTAAGCATAGCCATCTCCATTCTGGTGCTAGGGTGCTGGATTCAGGCTGTGGGGTTGGAGGTCCTGCCCGCTGGCTGGCCACCCAAGGAACGTATCAGATTGAAGGCATTAGCCTAAGTGAGAAGCAGGTAATCCTCGCACAAAAAAGAGCAGAGGTTGAGGGAGTCAGCCAACAAGTTGCCTTCTCGGTACAGGATTTTCATCGAACTGATTTTCCAGATCAATCATTTGAGCTCATTTGGAACCTGGAAAGTGCTTGTCATGCTAGCAACAAGGCCCAATTGGCTGCTGAGGCTCGGCGAATTTTGAAGCCAGGTGGGCGTTGGCTAATCTGTGACTTCGTCAAGAGTCCGAAGCCTGGAAAGTATAGCTCTCATTCAGCTTACCAAAACTGGTTAGCAGGATGGGCCATGCCAGACTTAACGAGCTTTGCGGAGTGGGAAGCTTTGCTAAGAATTCAAGGTTTTGAACTGAAGCATAAGCAGGACTTAACCCAAGAAATTTATCCCTCTGCCCGCCGGCTGTATCGGCGATTTCTGATGGGTTTTCCCATTCAGAAATTATATGAATGGCTTGGTTCCCCCAGCGAGGTTCAGCGGAAGAGTGTGCGTACCGCCCTTTGGCAGTGGCAGGCTTTACAAGGGGCCTGGTGGGAATATGGATTGATGGTAGCAGTGAAGCAGTGAAGCAGTGAAGCAGTGAAATGCTGTATGTAAAATTGGCAAACCAAGAGGTCTTCTTGACTCCTCAGCTTGCCAATCCAAGTGAAGGGCAATATATTTCCTTTGCTTCATTTTTATTTTCCAAAAGCTCCTCTCATTTTATCTACCCCCCTTCCCATGCGGCCACATACCCCTAGGAATCACCGAAGATGAGGTTTCTAGTTATACTTGGTCTGATCTATTTATCAAGGGCCAGGCAAA
>CAZFPQ010000419.1:2421-4691 GCA_964521065.1 uncultured Bacteroidia bacterium
AAGATGAGGTTTCTAGTTATACTTGGTCTGATCTATTTATCAAGGGCCAGGCAAAGCTCCAGACCTTCTTAGAGGGATCGGATGATTATGCTTTGCTCTACTTAGTGAGCCATGGCATCGTGAATGAAGCAGAAGCGTTTATGAGTGGTATAGCCTTCTACGACTCGATCTTGTATCTAGCAGATTTATCCCAGTTGAAGCTGAATGCAGAGACCTTGATCCTCCGCGCCTGCAACACAGGCTACGGTAAGTTGGTCAGCGGAGAGGGGGTAATCAGCATGAGCTATGGTTTTGCCCAGACAGGCGTCAAAAGCATCCTTTCTACTCAATGGACCACCACCAGTGCCAAACCTCTGATGGAAGCCTTCGTCAGTCACCTTCGAGCTGGCTACCCAAAAGATTCTGCCTTATATCTCGCAAAATTAAGCCTAATTGATACAGAAATGCCTTACCACTGGGCTGCCTATGAAATTCAGGGAGACATGGATGGCATTGACCAAGTAAGGTGGGAGCCAAACCATCCCTATCGTCTTTGGTGGATATTGCTGGCATCGCTCGCTCTGGTGGGTGGCTTACTTTATGGGTTGCGAAGAAGATCAAATTCCTAGCATGCAGGATACTTTGAGTAAAATTTAGCCTTTATCCTTTGATTTCCGCCTGACTCTGAACGGATAAGCAGCAAAAGGTTTGTACTTGTTGGGGGGTTTTACTTTTTTTGCAGTCCGTATTTTTAACGCGGTAATTAGACATGGCAAATAAAGTCAAAGGCAGGAGCCAAACCGTCAAGCCTATAGAGCAAGAGGCGGATGAAATCGACGAGCAACAGGGGGGCGTTTTAGCCTTTATTGAAGAGAATCAGCGCATGTTGCTGATGGTCGCAGGCATCGTGTTGCTGCTCGTAGGGGGTTGGTTTGGCTACCAATACCTTCAAAATAGCAAAGACGCAGAAGCGCAGGAGGAGATGATAGCGGCGGTGCGTTTTTTTGAAGCAGATTCTCTCAACAAAGCATTAAATGGAGACGGAAGCTTTTTGGGCTTCATCGATATTGCTGATGAATACAGCGGAACTTCTGCTGGCAACATGGCTAAGTACTACACTGGAATTATCTATGCCCGCCAGGGAGATTATGCCACTAGCGTAGACTACCTCAATGAGGTATCTGGTAAAGGTGCTTTGCTAGGCATGGCTCGATACCAGGCTTTGGGTTACGCATATGAAGGACTTGAGGAATGGGAAAATGCCGCTGAAAGTTTTGAAAAAGCTGCTACCACTCCTGAGGAAGGCCCTCTCTCACCTGCCTTGCTAATCAAAGCAGGTGAAAACTATGAGGATGCAGGTGACTTGGATAAAGCCCTAAAGGTCTACACTCAGATCAAGGAAGATTTCCCTAGCAGTGCCGAAGCACGCAACATTGAGAAATACATCGCCCGCGTAGCCAACTAACATGAGCGACCAGCCCCACGACTTATCCGCCATCCACTATGATGGCGACCAGGACCACCAACAAGATCGCGTAGTCATCGTGGTCAGCAAGTGGAATCCTGTGATTACGGGGGCCCTATTTCAAGGTGCAAAACAAGTCCTCATTGATCAGGGCTTGAGACCCGAAAACATCCTTCGTTATGACGTCCCCGGCTCTTATGAGCTGCCCATGGGGGCGGAAATGGCCTTGTCCAAGTACCCCAAGCTCAATGGAGTCATTTGCTTAGGCTGTCTTATCCAAGGGGAAACGCGTCATTTTGAATTCATTGCCCAAGCTGTGGCTCAAGGCATCATGCGTGTAGGCATTGACCACCATAAACCCGTCATCTTTGGGGTGCTCACCACCGATACCCAAGCCCAGGCCGAAGCTCGGGCAGGGGGTGACTTGGGTAATAAGGGGGCTGAAGCAGCCGTGGCGCTGCTAGAGATGATTGACCTGGAGCATCATTGAGTCCTTCTGCTGTCTTTAGAGGCGGCGGTGAAATTTCACAGACAATAGAAAAGTTGAGCTGCATCGTCTATGATGTTGGGGGGGATGATACACCTGTAGGTTTAGAGGCTGTTTGGGTTTTGGTGTTTCGAGCCCAAACGCTGGATTTTTTGGTTCTGACAAGCAGATTTTTTGAAGAATAGCGAGCTATTTCGAGAAAAATCGGCGCGGTCAGACTCCTACTTGGGCCCCTTAATCCCAAGTACTCGTGGCAAGACAAGTTTTGGCCGTAAAGGAAAAAGCCAAACAGCCTCTTAGCAACCGTGGTAGAATTACAGAGACAATCGCAGGGTTAAG
>CAZFPQ010000420.1:0-2013 GCA_964521065.1 uncultured Bacteroidia bacterium
TCTAAAACCCTCCATACCTCGACCTCAAATCTATCCTCAGTGAAATATTCCCCTGAACTGATTTCGGCTCTTCAACACCGACTGCAGTCTCCCCTTCCTGGTCTGGACGCTCAAATGCGTTTGGCTCCTTCTATCCGTGCTCGTGAGGTGCGCATCCCACCCAATGCTCGCCAGAGTGCCGTGCTGATCTTACTTTATCCTCATCAGGGGCAGTGGCATATTCCTTTCATGCGGCGTACCCAAGATGGGCGGGTACATGGTGGGCAGATTAGTTTTCCAGGAGGAGGCCGTGATCCGCAAGACGACAGCTTTACTGCTACAGCACTAAGGGAAGCAGATGAAGAAATGGGAATCAAGCCCGATAGTCTAACGGTGTTAGGCCCTTTAACAGAACTCTACATCCCTCCGAGTAATTCCCTGGTATTTCCATTTTTAGCCCACACGGAGCAAAGACCCCATTTCGTCCCCGATCCTGTAGAAGTGGATGAAATCTTAGAAATCCCCATTGAGCATTTTCAGGAGAAAAGTCGGCAAGGTATGCACCCCGTTAGGGTTACCCAAGGGCTCAATATTGAAGCTCCTGGTTTCACAGTCCTAGAGGGAGAGCTGATTTGGGGAGCTACCGCGATGATGATGGCCGAACTGGTACACCTTATCAAGGAGGTAACCTAGTGAAGGGGAATAAACCGGAAGCCTTGCTGATCCCAAGCCAAGCTTGGAAATGGGATGCGAACCACACTAAAAGTAGTAAACAGGGCATTTAGGAAAGGCGAACGGGTTTTTATTTGACTGAGATCTAGGTCCAAACTCAGGTATAACTGCCGATATTCGCGCCAACGCCAAGCTTCATTGGGGTCGTCATATCCCCCGATCATGCCTTCTGCGCCATATCCTACCGCAAGATTGAGCCAACGAGGATAGCGGTCTTTGAAGCTTCCTTCAGGTAAGAAGCTATGAACCCTCGCGGTCAACCAATAGGTCTGCCCATTGTAATCCTTGAGCCACCATTCAGCCAAGGAACTCCCAAATAGTCGCTCATTAGCGGGATCAGCTGCGTATGGAGAGCGCTGATAACCCAACTTTAACTGGATGCGGTCCTCCTCCCAAAGGGCATGGTTCAATACCGCTAGACCAACTCCTAAGGAGTTGGCAGCTATATCAGGCCAAGAAAAACCCCAACTTTCGCCAAAACCATCAAACACCTCCACACTTCCCACCATCACCCAAGCGATTCCTGCCGACCATGCAATTCGTCGAGCCTTGGGTTGGCCCGCCCAGTCATACAGATGAATGAGGCCCCGTGTTAACTGGAAGCCGCTCAAGGCATGTCCCACTTTGTCCATTTGTTGCCATTGGTGGCTATCATCGAAAAAGTGAAACCCTCCAAGATCTTCCTGGCTATACCAAAGGGAACCTAAGCCTAACATACCAAGTCCATAGCTTCCCAAGCTGAAGCTGGTCACCCATCGAGTCCGCTTAGAATGTAACGTATCTGATGGAGACCAGAATTCTGAGCTTTTCTGGCAGAAGCCTAATGAAATAATGCCTGTGAGGGATAGCCAACAGATCAGCTTTCTCATGGGTCCTTATTGGGTGGAAAGTTTGGATGGAAAGTTCGTGCTGCGAGATGAAGATGCAAGGAAGGGAGGATTAAATTTCTTCCAAAGCAGAAAAAAGCTGACAAATCCTTTAGGACTTGCCAGCCTTCCAATTCTATTTCTACTCAAATACTGCCTATTGTTTCACCACTGGTTCTAGCAAGGCTTCACCTTGAGTTTCTACTTTCAAGAAATAGGTTCCCTGGGGAAGCGATTGAAGGTCAAAAGACCACTCAGCACCACGCTGTTCATTGGGGACTTCTATTTTCTTACCGGTGGCGTCAAAGAGTTTCACCAAGGTGAGTTCGCTATTCCCTTCTAGCTTGACTGTAACCCAATCCGTAGTAGGGTTTGGATATAAGGTCAAAGAAAGGGGGCTCAGCTCATTCAACCGGCTTACTTGTCCTCCCTGATC
>CAZFPQ010000420.1:2113-4679 GCA_964521065.1 uncultured Bacteroidia bacterium
CGCTCTCCACAACCATCACGTGCTTCGGGAATATCAACAATACTGATCTCACAATCTGCTTCTAACACAGGCAGTTCGCTTAGCACGGGTACAGGAGGAAGGGTGTCCCTCAAGATTACCTTCTGGGTAAGCGTCGTGAGGTTATCATGCCCGTCATTGAACACCCAAATCACCTCATAAGTACCTTGTTGATCAAAGTAGGTGCGGCTCTGAGTCGTGGCGATCACTACTCCCGCACAGTTGTCATCGGCAAGGTGCTCGGCATCGATGGTCACTTCACAGTTTCCATAGATAGTCGGCAGACTGGCTTGATGAGGAACGGGAGCCTCAGTATCCTTGATCTCAATCTCCTGGATCTGGGTGGCCTGGTTGCCGTGTCCATCATCATAAATCCAAGTGATTTGATAGGTTCCTTGGCGGTCATAATGCAGAGGATCATGGGTAGTAGCTACCACTTCGCCCAAACAAGCATCCAAGGCTCGAGGAGCATTATCGACGGAAATCTCACAAGCAGCAGAGAGTGGTGGCAAGTTGTCTTTAAGCGGAGCAGGTGCTAAAGAATCCTTCACCACTACAGTCTGTTCTTGGATCGTTTCATTGCCCCTTCCATCATTGTATACCCAACGAATGGTATACGTCCCTTGCTCACGGTACTCAAGGGGGTCCTGAGTAGATCCTATTAATTCAAAGACACAGGCATCCATAGCAATGGGTTTTTCTGTAACGATCACCTCACAGCCCCCTCTCAATACGGGCAGCTTTGCCAAGCTTGGTACAGGAGCAGTGGTGTCAGAGATGCTTACCTGCTGTAATTGGGTGCTGGAATTGCCATTCCCATCCTCAAAAATCCAGGTAACTTGATAAGTACCCTCTTCCTTATAGACCAGAGGATCATTGGTATAGGCCTGAATCAATCCTTCACAAGCATCTTGAGCTACAGGAAAATCTGTTATCCTAACTTCACACTCATCTTCCAGAGTTGGCAGTACAAGTAAAGTAGGAGTCGGGGCAATGGTATCTTTCACCACTACTACCTGAGTTTGCGATTGGCGGTTTCCTCTGCCGTCTGAATAGACCCAAGTGAGTTCATAGAACCCCTGAGCATTGTAATACAAAGGGTCCGATGTTTCTCCCGTTACTTGGCCTACACAAAAATCTGTAGCCGTTGGGTAGTCTTGTATGGAGACCTCACACTGGGCAAAAATGGTATCTAACACAGCCACATCCGGAATAGGGGCTTCTGTGTCTTTTACCATTACTACTTGTGATTGTCGACTTTCGTTCCCGACACTGTCTTTATAAACCCAGGTAACTTGATAGGTTCCTTGTTCAGAGAATTCCTTTTGTCCATCAAGATTCATTCCTACGATAACACCATCACATCCGTCTAGTGCTTGTGGTTCTACCAATGTAATGGCACACTGAGTCCATACCGTATCCAAAATCTGCACTAAAGGTATGGGAGCGATCGTGTCTTCCACAGGAATTTCTACCAATACTTGTTCCGTGCAACCATTTTGGTCAGAAATGTCTACCTGATATTGGGTAGGTAAAGGACTTAGTCCATCCACTTTTGCCTTAGTCGCACCATTGCTCCATAAAAATTCATAAGGGGGAGTTCCTCCAACCAAGGTTATTTCTGCTGAACCATTACTTGCCCCAAAACAGCTCGCTGCTGAGAGGATGTTGATGCTTGCCGATAAGGAATCAGGTTCTGTTAAATACACAGAATCCCTAGTCTCACAACCATTTGCATCGACGACTGCTAATACATGTAAACCTGGTCCGAGGTTAGAGGGATAAGCCCCCCTAAATCCATTAGTCCATGAATAGGAGTACGGCTTAACTCCCCCCTGTACATAGCTAATCAAAATTCCATCATCAGCTCCATTACAAGAGATTCCCTTGCGGATGACAACCCTAGAAGTCAACAATTTAGGCTCCGAAATGGAGATTGCTCCTTGCGCAGTACACCCATTAGCATCCGTTACACTCACAAAATGAACTCCAGCTGAAAGCTCCTGATGTTCTTCGCCGATCGTACCATCATCCCATACAATCTGGTAAGGAGGAATACCTCCCGTTACTACAGCCTTGGCTTTTGCATCAGACAAACCAAAACAGCTTACTTGCTCAACCTCTTCCAGCATTTCCACCTGGACCATTAGAGCAGGAGGGTCACCGAGCACTAGGCCAGTTTGAACCATACACCCATTTTGATCTGTGATATTTACCTGGTAGAAGCCGCTATCAAGTCCTGCTGCACTACGTGTAGAAGCCCCAGTAGACCAGTTATATTGATAGCCTGGTGTTCCTCCGGACACTAAAGCTTCTAGCACACCATCAGCCTCACTCTTACAACTAATTGTCTTTTCGATCTCGATCTGAGCTACAAGCGCTTCTGGCTGACCCAGCACATAGGAATCACTCACTTGGCAACCCGTAATGTCAGTCACCGTGACATCATAGTTTCCAGCTCCCAAGTCACTTCGCTGGGAGGAGCTGGATCCATTGTCCCAGTCAAAGGATAAAGCGCCTACTCCACCTGAGGCCGTTACTTGAAGAA
>CAZFPQ010000421.1:0-4664 GCA_964521065.1 uncultured Bacteroidia bacterium
TTACCTCAAATTATCCTTTTTTCTCTGGCCCACCTTTTTTTGTCCGGTACTCAGCCAAGCGTGTTCAAAGGTCTTCCAAACCCTCGAGAAACACATCAGAACCAAGAAGAGGCTTTGGCAAACCATCAGAGCCCTATTTCAGACCTCCATCTGTCTTTCCATGCACCAAATCTATCGACGAGTTGCTAGCCTCTTTTCCATTCAGCTCGAGTGAAATGGGCCATATGGGGAATTGCTGGAATTACTCCGACCCTAAGCTATGATTATTGATAGTCAGGCACTTAAACTGGGACAAGGCTATTGACAAAAATAGTAAGTTGGCTTGCCATTGGGGTGTAAAAATCACCCGATCATGCAAGTGTTACATCCATCTAACAGGAAAAAATGCCTCATTGTAATATGATTCTATTGAAAAATATAACTTTTCGTAAAAGATCACTTACCCTGTGATTCGTTTTTTCTTCTGTCCCTTTAGTAACCCTAAGCTTTTATGAAACCTGGAAAAAAGTCTATCCTCTCGTTGGTTGGGAGAAAATCCCCTTATCAATTTTTTTTCTTGATCCTGCTTATTATTCCGCTTATAGCTGCGGTACCGTACGGGATAACACAGCTGAAATTCGGGCTAGATAATCCGGAAGAGGTCGCTCCCTTCCTAAGTGTATTACCTACTACTCGACCTTCTGGAGCAGCATCCTGGACTACGGAAGTAGCATATCCCAATGTAGCCTTCGTAGACCCGGTTGACATGAGAGAGATTCCCAATGCCAATCGATTCGTGGTAGCAGGGAAAATGGGCCAATTATGGACGTTCGATAAAGATACGGCTGCTAGTACCCGGTATTTGATGCTTGACATACAAGACAGTGTAATGATATCAGGAGATGGCGGTCTTTTAGGGGTAGTATTACATCCTAATTTTAACCAGCCAAGCATGCCCAACAACCAGTATCTGTACATATGGTATCGGTTTCGCCCACTTCCAGGGGTATATGATAATGCTGCCTTTATCCGGTTGTCACGCTACACCGTGGATCTTGCTACTATGACTACTCATGATAGTACTGAATATGTCATGATTCAACAATATGACCGCCATGAATGGCACAATGGAGGAGGTATGTTTTTTGGGCCAGACGGATTCCTTTACATCTCTGTAGGTGATGAGGGTGGATCATGGGATTTTTATGGCAATGGACAGGAGATAAACGAGGGGCTATTTGCTGGAGTTCTACGAATTGATGTGGACCAAGATTCTACTCGTAGTCATCCTATTCGGCGTCATACTCAGAACGCCATTGACGAAAACACAGGTTTACCTGCCATACACCCTAATAATCTAGATTCAGACCCAACTAATGATTATCCAGGTTCTTTTTCTAGGGGATATTACATTCCCAATGACAACCCCTGGCAGAGCCCAGATAGCAGTACCTTAGAAGAATTTTATGCTATTGGATTAAGGAGTCCTCACCGCATGACCATGGACACCGTTACAGGCCTGATCTATACAGGAGACATTGGGCAGGGATCTCGTGAAGAAGTGAGTGTCATTCGCAAAAAAGATAACATGCAATGGCCTTATAGAGAGGGCTTTCTGATTGGTTCCGAGCCGATGCCATCCCCTTTAATTGGCACCGACAGACCGCCGGCACTTCATTATGATCGTGGTGAAGGTACTGCGATAATCGGAGGCTTTGTGTACCGTGGCTCAAAATGGCCAGAGTTATATGGAAAGTATCTGTTTGGGGACCATGGGACAAGGAAGATATGGTATATGGATTATGATTCTATTACTAATACAGGGACTGCTACATATTTAACGACCGTGCCTAGGGCTGGCGGGATAGGAACCAAGTCTGGTATTTCAGCTTTTGCCACGGATAGTGAAGGAGAAATTTATATCCTTAAATTAAAGGCATCAAACACTGACGGTGGACAGGTCTTTCGGCTCAAGCCAGCTACATTGACGCCAGAACCTCCAACACTATTATCTTCTACGGGCATTTTCTCTGATATGAACCCACTGACTCCCGCTAATTACATGATCCCATATGAGCTTAACGAGCCGTTTTGGTCAGACGATGCGCTGAAGTCTAGGTGGATGATCATTCCGCATAACAATGCAACGGGGACTGACCAAATCAGTTATTCCCAGAATGGGGATTGGGATTTTCCGATAGGAAGTGTGTTGGTTAAGCACTTTGAAATGCAGGTTGATGAAACCAATCCTAGCATTACACGCAAATTGGAAACCCGACTGATGGTCAAAGGGACTGATAACCGATTTTATGGAATCACTTATCGATGGAGGGATGACCAAACTGATGCAGAGTTACTATTAGTTGCCCGAGTTGATACAGTTGAGATTGCTACCGCAAGTAATGGAACCCGGGAGATTCACTGGTTGTATCCCAGTAGGCAACAATGTATGTTCTGTCACAATGAGGGCTCAATAGGACCACTCGGACCAAAGGCTCGACAACTTAATAAAGATATTCTGTATCCTTCTACGGGCAGAACTGCTAACCAGCTTTATACACTTGCTCATTTGGGAATGTTGGACATCGTTCCCGATACGACTGATATTGGATTAGCTGCAATTTCTACAATGGTCAATCATCAAGATAACACGGCCACCCTGCAAAAGCGCGCATTGTCCTACCTAGATGCCAACTGTGGATACTGCCATAGACCAGATAATCCCGTAAGAGCCGTTTTTGATGCCCAGTGGAGTACCGAGCTACTCCAAAATGGCATGATCTACAATGCAGGATACAATGACCTTGGGGTACACGATGCCAGGATGATCATTCCTGGGGACCTTGAAGGGTCAGTCCTCTACCAGCGGGCCAAAGCTGTTCATAGCTACGCAGC
This sequence comes from uncultured Bacteroidia bacterium, assembly GCA_964521065.1. Lineage (GTDB taxonomy): Bacteria > Bacteroidota > Bacteroidia > J057 > J057 > CAYVAP01. Next base: position 2,875 of record CAZFPQ010000421.1, read on the forward strand.
GATGCCACCACTAGCCAAGAATCTTGAAGATACAGTTGGTGTCCAGGTATTGGCTGATTGGATCATGAGCCTGAGTCCCGCCCACCCGGGCTCTGACCAAATTCTATCTGGACAGCGCATCGATTTTGACATGCCAGACATGACGACACTAGGAAACGGTTCCATCACCTTGTCGGGAACTGCTACTAGTGGATTGCCCATCCAGTACCAAGTTACAGGGCCTGCTACGCTTTCAGGATCTACACTGACTCCAACAGGTATTGGTTTGGTGACGGTCACTGCGTCCCAGGCAGGGAATGGATCTTTTGCTGCTGCTCCGGAGAGAAAAAGAAACATATGGGTACTCCCCACTGGTGGTGGTCAGGGTACAGGGCTCTATGGAAAGTACTACAACAACATAAACTTCTCGGGCACTTATCTCTCTCGCAATGACTCCAATATTGATTTTTCATGGGGAAGTGGGTCCCCAGACCCCTCAATAGAATATAACACCTTCTCTATTCTATGGGAAGGGGGGCTAGAAGTACCCGAGTCTGGTGATTACACCTTCTATGTAACAGCAGACGATGGCGTAAGACTCAAAATCAATGGAAATACTATCATTGACGAATGGAATGATCAGACCGTCAGCACCTTTAGTGGGACGATAACCTTAACGGGTAATCAACAGATTCCACTAGAGCTATCATACTACGAAAATGGAGTGTACGCATCCGTGAAGTTGGAGTGGCTTACTCCTTCAGGAGTGAGAGAGGTGGTACCATCTTTCCTGATGTATCCTGCTATGCCTCCAGTTGCGTTCCCTGTAGAATGGTTAGGATTTGAAGCATACCAAGTACAGCATCAGGTTCAACTGCAGTGGAAAACAACAAATGAACAGAAAGTATCCCACTACCTAATAGAGCGGTCATCCGATGGCGAGGTTTATAAGGAAATTGGAATGATGGGGGCTAGAGGGCAAGATGGGGCTAGTCAGGTCTATACTCACCGTGATGCACTACCACTACCTGGTGAAACCATGTATCGCATCCGACAGGTAGACCTCGACGGAAATTATTCCTTCTCAGTAGTTAAGACCGTTTTCTTTGAGCCTAATCCTATAGCGATATTCCCTAACCCTGTCCGAAGGGGGCGCCCTATTACACTCAAGTTTCAGTATCTGGAAAAACAGTCTGACATATCTATTGAGATTTATGATTTCAATGGTCGGAAGGTCAAAACTCTCTTGATAAATCCACAAGAAAAGGATGAAGTATTTCTACCTACCAGTAACTTTACAAGAGGACAGTATGTTCTTAAACTAAATGATGGGATCCGGTCAATAAGTTATCGGGTCACTGTTTATTGATCCCAATTGTAGGCCTAATATCAGCTCTCTATTACACCTAAACTTAACTTTAGCCTAAAAATTCTCTGATGGATGCATTATGCAGCCTTCCCGCGAGCCGCAACTGGTCTAAAGTAGAGATTGTGATTTAAGATTTCGTATTGAGGCACTATCCGCAAGTAGCTATCTATTTGATATTGAGGGCCTTCATTTAGTTTTGCAGGCAAAAAACACCCCCAATTTGGCCTTTATGGCTTAAATTGGGGGAAAAATCTATAAAGCCGATCTTCCCCACCCCTATGCAGAGGATTGGTAATATTGTAAAAAAGGTGTCCCAAGGAGTTCTAACATTTTGTTATGCAGGGGTTTAAGATTCAGGTAAGGGTTTGTCGAGTTGGCTGTATATGTAGCAAGTGTATTCCCTGGAAGAGATGAAAGAGCCACCTCGCGGTTGGGTTTTGGA
>CAZFPQ010000422.1:0-4652 GCA_964521065.1 uncultured Bacteroidia bacterium
CGATATGAGTGGCAATGTGTGGGAGTGGTGCTGGGACTGGTACGATGGCGACTACCATTCAGCAAGTCCTGAAAAAGACCCTATGGGACCTGAGGGCGGCTCCTACCGCGTCTTCCGGGGGGGCAGTTGGTACGACGACGCCGACCTCAGTCGGGTCGCCCTCCGCGCCTACTTCGGCCTCCCCGGCAGCCGGAGCGACGATCTCGGTTTCCGCCTCGCCAGGTACGTTTGACTTTTATTCTTTTTGCTTTTTTGCCTTTTGGAGGGCCTTTAGGTCCTTCACTACACTCAGGACAAGCTTTTATCCTTTTAGTGTACCGGAAGTGATTTCGAAGTGACAGGTCGCTAGACCGATATATCTGGGGCAGTTTTTAGCAAAACGGCGTTTCAGTACGGGAATCGAAGATTTTGCTGCTCAGATATATCTGGGGAGTATGTCGAATATATCGGTAGATATATCCTGGATTTGCCCCTCGTAGGCTTCGAGAGCCTGCAACCTGTTTTGCTTCTCCCATTTGGAAAAATCCTGCTAAAGCGTATTTTTCAGGAACAAAAAGCAAATCCCATGTCACAACAGGAAAACTACCTACGCTTTGAGGACGAGCCCGAGATCCTGATCGAGTTGATCGATGAGCAGAAGGATGACCGCTATGGCAGTGGCTACCGAGGCGACCTCGGGGAAAAAGCAGCCAAGAAGGTGCAAAAGAGCTTTGACAAAACCCTGGACTCTCTCAAATCCATCACCCAAAAGGTGATCTACAAGCTACAGGAGATCAAGGACTCTCCCGAAGAGGTCACCCTGGAGATGGGTGTCAAAATCAACGGAGAGGCAGATGCCGTCCTCACCAAGATCGGCGGGGAGACCCACCTCAACCTGACCCTCAAGTGGAAGAAAGCGCCTAAGCCCACTCCACAGAAGCCTCAAGGCGAATCTTCTCCCCCAACCGCTTAACAGGGGCGGCCAGCAGGCCCGCCTTGAGGGTGTAATATCCAAATCTACATCTAGGTGCACCTGCGGGACACCCCTACCACCCTTTGATTGCTACCCTCTTCGTTGATCATTGTTACCTGAAACCTGTACCCTGTATCTCCATGATCGCTGAACAACTTCTCCCCCAAATCCATGCTTCCCTAGGCTTCGAACTTACCCTGATCGAGGATGTCGAGGCATACATGGATGGGCATTTTTCTCCATCCTACCTCGACGTGATGACCCCCGCCGAGGAAATGGTAGGGGCCATGTATCCCAGGCATGCGTTTACCGATGCCGAGGGGAAGCTGGTCGGCTTAAACTTATACGACTGTGGACTAAGCGACGAGCAGTTGCGCTTTTTGCAGGAACTGGAGCTGCCGGATTTGATTTCGTTGAATCTTTCCAAGAACAAAATGAGTCGGTTTGTTCTGGGGAGGAATATGCCTCAACTCATCTTTGCCAACCTCAGTCAAAATGAGTCCCTAACCAACCTTCGCTGTGCGGCAGGGTTGAAAAAACTCGCACGATTAGAGCTATTCAAGTGCAGCTTTAAGAAGCTAAGTATCCCATCTAGTTACGAGGCTTTATACTACCTAGACCTAAGCCAAAATGAGCAACTCGAAGACGTGTACTTCTCAGGCACATGTCCCAACCTTCAGGTCCTATTTATTCGCGGTACCGCGCTCCCATCATTTACGCTGAGAGAAGGCTTTCAAAAGCTGGTGTACCTGTACCTGAATGATAATAAGCTAACTCGTTTCGAAGTTGAGGGTACTTCTTACCCAGCCCTTTCCAACTTACAGCTCAAGGGAAATGACCTAGAAGATCTCTCAACCTCGATTCTTCTGACAATGCCAGCCTTAGAGACGCTGTACCTGGGTGGAAACAAAAGGTTGCCAAGTGTATTTTATGCCGAGATAGAAGGTCGGAAAGATACGGATCACCTGCCTGAATTCCGGCGGTATCATGCAGCCTTACAACAAGGCACCCCAAAAAAGAACGATGAATGTAAGGTATTGCTGATTGGGAACGGCGGAGTAGGAAAGACCAATATTGCCTGCCGGTTAACAGGGGGCCGCTTTAACCCTGAGTGGGATACTACCCACGGAATTCTCTTAAAAAAGAAGCCACTGGGAGATTTTCAGCTCAATTATTGGGATTTTGGAGGTCAGCGGATATACCATAGTACCCACCGCCTCTTTATGCAACAGGGTGCCGTTTACATTCTGGCCTGGAGCAAGGACAAAGAGCCAGGGTTGGAGGAAAAATCCGTCGATTACAGCGATAAAAACCATCCTCTACATTACTGGCTGGACTATGCCTATCACCTGGGAGAGAATAGCCCTACAATAGTGGCCCAAACCAAGGTTGGTGTAGACAAAGAGCATGCTATCGATCTGTCCGAAGAGATCCTGGATCGATATGAGGCCCTTTTCGACTTTTTCCAGGTGGCTGGAGTCGAGTCTGACAACAGAGGCTTTGAGGAAGATGAGGCCTACGACTATGATACTGGTTACGTAGCATTGCGTAACTTCGTGCTCAAGGCCGTTGAGCACATCCATCAGGATGAACCGATCCCGCTTCCCTACTATCGGCTCCGCAGCCTGATAAGAGCCGAACAGGAAGCAGGAAAAGAAACACTCACGTATCAAGAATACTTAGGCTTAACTGAAAAGCTAAAAGGAGAAGGGCTTACCATAGAGGCTCCAAGAGAGCTCCTGGAGGGCTGGCTGTTCAAGTCTGGAGTAGTGTACTTTAAACCTGACCGTTTTAGCGATCAGATTATATTGAATCAAAGCTGGGCCATTGATGCCATCTACACCCTTTTTAACCGCAAAGAATTTATACACGAAGACGATGACTATGCAGTTCCAGCTCTAATTGAACGAAACAATGGGCGGTTCTCCGGAAAGTTCCTGAGAATGGTCTGGGACCGGAAGGGATATTCCCCTGACCATCAGGAAGTCTTCGTAGGCTTTATGAAATCCTGCGACCTATGCTTTGAGATCGAACCCAGTGAGCATCGGGTAGAGTTTGAAGACCGGGTATTTATTGCCCCCCAGTTATTGAGGGACATAAAGCCTATGGGCATAGATGCCTACTGGCGAGATCAACCCTCAATACAGTACAAATATAAAGACAGCTTCCTGCATGAGGGAACCATTTATGCTTTTATTGCCCAGACAGCCTATTTGGCAGATTTGGATGGCATTTGGCGCCGAGGGATTCAGATTAGCGAAGAGGGAGTGTCAGGGCGACAGGTAGCGTACATTGAGGCCCAGCCAAAAGCCATTCACGTCTGGTTGAGTTCCAATGCAAAGCCCCTGCTGGCCAAAGTCCGAAATTTGATATCCAAGCTTCAGGGCTCTAATGGTAAAGAAACCATTAGCCTCGACGGAGTGACATTTACTCCACTCTCAGCTCAATCGGAGTTCGAGGCTTATTTCACGAACTCCCCTTTATCCCAAGAAGATGCTCATGATCAGCTTGTTAGAGGGCATAAAGAAGGAAAGCATGAGGCCTTCCAATTTTCCCAGAATGAGTCCAAAACCCTCCCCATAGATCAGTTTGAAGAAATAAAAACGGAAGCCCAGACTCCCCCTGCCGCTAAACAAATCCTTTTCTGTTCGGCCAGCCCAAGAGACCTGTCTCTCATCTTACACAAAGATGAATTCAATGCGGCATACACCGAACTTGGAATCAGGCAGGATAAAAGTGGTCAAAAAGCCTTCTCATTTTGGGATCCGCTGAAGGCCACAGATATACTTGCGCTACAGGATGCTCTTTATCAAAAGCCCCAGATCATCCACTTTGCCGGGCACGGTACAGAAAACGGGCTTATTCTGGATACCGATAAGGGTCATGGCGTACTACTGCCTATTGAGCATGTTCCAAGACTCTTTACTCAGTTAGAGCATGTTACCGAGTTGGTAGTCCTAAATGCTTGCTCAACTCAGAAAATGGCGCAAGCCATTTCTCAGCATGGGATGTACGTCATAGGTACCCAGTTTCCGATAAAAAATGATCCAGCGATCAGTTTTGCTGCCGGGTTTTATGCGGGACTAGGCCGTACAAGTGACTATCAAGCAGCTTTCAATGATGGCAAACTGAAGGTTGGCACCGACCACCCTCAAATTGCGGGCATTTATGAGGTGTGGCACAATGGAGAATCATTACCCTGGTAGCATGCTAGAACTCGCCTCATCCCTCACCCTTTCCACCCTCCCCGATCACATGGTCTCCATCCCCGGCGGCACCTTCCGCCTGGACGATCGATTCAAGGTAACCCTCAGTCCCTACGCCCTCTGCCGCTATCCGGTTACCCAGGCGCTGTGGGCAGCCGTCATGAAGGACAATCCCCACCCCAGTCGTTTCCAAGGGCCCCAACGCCCTGTCGAGCGAGTAAACTGGTACGACGCCGTCAGCTTCTGCAACGCCCTGAGCAAACGGCAAGGCTTAACCCCCGCCTACGAGATCGACCCGTATACCCAGGACCCTGACAATCAAAACTCTTCTGATGACCCAAAATGGACCGTCAAGCTGATACAGGGAGCCCATGGCTACCGCCTGCCTACCGAGGTGGAATGGGAGTACGCGGCGCGGGGTGGCCCCTACGCGAGAGGTTTTGAGTACGCAGGTAGCCCTGACCTCGATCAGGTGGGCTGGTACCGCCGGAACA
>CAZFPQ010000423.1:0-4649 GCA_964521065.1 uncultured Bacteroidia bacterium
ATCTATGAGACATTACTTTTTATAAAAATCCACACTAGGAGAAAAATAATTCTTAATAGCCCGAGAAGGCCTTAATTTGCCCTTCGATACCTCATGAGGTAAAAAGCGATTAATAGCAGTTGTATCAGTGGAGGTGTAAAGTGACCGCATGGAAGACATTATTCTGGGAATTGGCCCAAGGTTAAAGCAGATAAGGCAAAGCAAGCGATTGACACTCAGTGATTTGGCTAGTGAGGCCAATATCAGTGCTGCCATGGTCTCCAAGGTGGAAAACGGTCGGACCATGCCCTCTTTGCCGGTGCTGTTGACGTTGCTGGAAGCACTTGAAGAAGATTATGGTAATTTTTTCCGAGGCATTGTGCTTCGGAGCAACAAGCCCTACTTCGTTATTCGCAAGCAGGAGTATCAACCCATTCAAAAGGAAGACTCAGAAGGGTATTCTTATCAGATGGTCTTCAATAAGTGGCTTTTGTCCAGTGGTTTTGAGATCGTTTTGTTGACGGTGGACCCAGGTGCCAACAGGGCCAAGACCGTTACCGACGCTTTTGAATTTAAATTTATGCTCAGTGGACAAGCCCACTACGTGATTGGAGAAGATCTGGTAGAACTCAATGCAGGGGATGCTCTGTATTTTGATGGGCGGATTCCCCATAACCCAGAAAATCACGGCGCCGAAGCAGCCGTGATGCTGGTTATTTACTTTTACCTCGACCAGGCAGACAAAAGTTAAGTCGCCCTTATTCTGGTAGGAAGAGGTCAAAGGGCTTGATGGGGATTCTACCTTGCTCTGGGTCATAATAACCAAAGCTAAATGACTTTCGCCAATTGCTTTGGAAACTCTTGAATTGAAGCCTGTGTAGGCCCGCTTCGAGGACCACTTGCCTTTGCAATTGCTTTTCCGCATCAGAGTCAAATAAAAGAAGGTCATCTAGATAGGCCGTCAAACCTCTAGAGTCGAGGGCATAGAAGGTGTAAGTACCAGTTTCCGGAACCTTTAGGTAGGTCTCAATAGCCACTCCCCAGTATTCTTCCGAAGGATTAAGCTCCTCTAGGGACAACATGGCTAAGGTGCCCTCCAACTCGGGACTGACTGAATCAAAATAGCCTTCTTTGTTTCCTCTCCAATCTCCAGTAAACAATTGAAAGTCAATGCCCTGCCTAGTGGTTTTGACTTTTTGGGCAGGGATTGGCTTGGTCTGTTGAAAGTTCCGGCTAACTACGCGACTGGCCTTTCCGTCTGAGGTAAAGGACCTGGCTTTAACCGTAGCTGACTCACCTAGGGTAATGGGATTTTGATAGAGAGGAGATTGTTGGTCTGGGGTGCTACCATCTAAGGTATAATACGTGTTTAATCCTTCTATTCCCTGGTAAAGGCTAATCTGGGTGCTTTGGTGAAAAACCGAAGCTCTGCTTTCAATGATGGGAGCAGGAGGCTCCGTAAGCGTCAACTCATCTTTGTCTCTGCCCTTATGCATTTGGAAACTGTCAAATACCCTTCCTTGGTCATCAATGGCCTTGAACAACAGGGTTTGGTCAAAAATAGCAAAGGTGCAAAAGTGATGTGCCTCTTGAATTTCCGCTGTAAACCAGTTTCGGGTAGGGGCAAAAGTCTCCAAAAACCCGCCTGCTCCTCCAGAGTTAATGTAGATGGTTCCCTGTCGCTGGTTGACGCGATGGTTCTTGAGTGGCCAGGTCCTTTCGTAGACATGGGTATGACCAAAGAGGCAAAAATCTACCCCATACTTATCATAAAGAGGCGTTAGGTCACGGGCATGGGTGCCCATCCGCGAAGCTTCGTAATAAGTATCTCCATGGTCATTGGATTCCGAGGAGTAGGGGGGATGGTGGTGAATGGCAATTTTCCAGGTAGCCTCAGATTGGGCCAAAGCTTGCTCTAGCCAATTATATTGCTCAGATCCCTCGCTAAGGTCTCTGTTAGAATCGATCATGAAAAACTCGGCGTTTCCATAGCGAAAAGTATAGCGATACTCCGGTTGGGGATTGGCCATGTACTGATAATACAAGTCTGCATCACCCTCATGGTTACCCAGTACGGTGTACATGGGAATGCGGGCCATCAAGTCTTTGCCACCGGGGAAGAAATGTTGAGTCCAGTCGGTTTTTTTGGGGCCCCAATCCACCAAGTCACCGGCATGAACGATAAAGTGAGGGCGTTCTTGCCACACCTTTTTAGCGATGGAATCCCAAGCCCAGGGGGTATCGTTGTTTTTTTGAGTGTCTCCTACTAAGGCAAAGAAGAGCGCTGAACTATCTTTGACGGCAGTTTTGAATGAAAAAGTCTCACTGATGATGGTTTTGCCTGATTCAGTCTTTGAGACGATGCGCCAAAAGTAATTGCTTTCTTCTTTGAGGTTTTCCAGGCTGACCTCATGCATTCGACGTGTCCCCTTCAACTCTCGTACCTGAGGCAACGGGGCCACTTCGACATCATACTGGGCCTCTCCAAATTCTACTCGACTGCTGGCGGCTTCTTTCGTCTCCCAGAGGATACGCATGGAGTGCTGTGTCGAATACTGAAGGTATGGATGAACCCGTAACTGATCTATGTTTTGAGGGCCAGATTGTGCCAGGGCCATCTTTCCCAGAAGGATGGCCAGAATGGGTAGCAAAAAATGAAGTTTCATGGGCTTGATTGATTAGGGGCAACAGAAAGGAAGAACTCGGTCAGTTCAGTACCAAGTTGCGGACTTGGTTTAGAGAATCAATGACGAAGTCTGGGCCAGCACTGGCCAATTGCTCAGCAGTATGAGCCCCTGTGGTGATGCCCATGGTTAGGCCTACTCCTGCGGACTTTCCTTCTTCAATGTCTACGATGGAATCCCCAATTTTTGCGACGGTCTTTGCGTCCTGAATACCCATTTTTTCCATGGCCAGCATGATCATGTCGGGGTGGGGCCTGCCTTGTTCTACGTCATCCGCCGTGATGCTCAGGTCTATCTCGATGCCTGGCGTCCAGTTGAGTTTGTTAAGCAAAAGATCCGCGGTCACTCGATCATATCCGGTATTGAGTACCACCTTGATTCCTTGGCCTTTGAGGGCTTTGAATAGATCGGCACAGCCCGGGAATGCCTGCACTTCGGCCGCTTCATAGGCTTGGTCTAAGCGACCCAGAAAATCTTGGTGCATGGCCTGAGATCGACTGTCTATTTCTGATTCAGTTACGGCCAATCCACCGAGAATGTCCTTGATAGCTTGGAGTTTTTCTTTGCCAGGAGCTAATAAGAGCACCTGCTCAAAACTGACCTGATAGCCTGCCTCTTTTAAGGTGTGATGAAGGGTGTGGTAAACTAAGTTTTGTTCGTTGACGGTGGTCCCTGCCATGTCAAAAACTACCATTTTAATCATGATGTCGTTTTCCTTGAGGTGTATGGGTAAGGTAATTCAGCAAAGCCGGGCTAAGCTATCGGAGGCAAAGCCTGGACTGGCAGTCATTCCTTTGCCCCCAATGCCCGTAACAATATGAATATGCTGATCTATGGTATGTTCAAAAATATCTTGATGCTTGCACTGGCTGTAAAATCCCAACCAGGATTGTTGAATGGTCCAATCATCAAGGTCAAAAATCTTTTTGGCCTCACTTAATATATACCGATCAATCTCAGGATGAGAATCGAAACCTAGTTGATCCGCGTCCTTGGCGTCGGCATACTCATGTGAGTCACCTAGGATAATGGAGCCATCTTCTCCTTGCTTGAACAGAATGTGGACTTCCCACTTTTTCCAAAGGGAATCGGGATCTTCCTTGGCCTTGATAGCAGGGTATGAAGGACAATCCCGGAAACTTTCGTAGCGGCGGATGGTCAGCCCGGTGAGGACATTGCCAGGTAATTTGGCTTTGGGTTGGGGACACAAGCGCATCATCTGTAGTTTTGACACCTCAATGTCACTCGCCTCAAACAACTCAGGAAAAAGCTGTCGGAACTCATGTCCTCCACATAAAATTACTTTCTCTGCCTGGTAGGTTTGGCCGGTATGGTCTATCACTTCACAATGGCCATTGCTTCGCTGAACCGATTGCACCAGGGTGTGAGGCTGGTAGTGAAAGCCTTCTTGCGCTTGTAAATACTCGTGTACTCGGTGGATCATGACCCGAGCATCTACCGTTATTTCCTCAGGAAAAAATAGCCCTCCTACGCAGTAATCGTCGCGTAGCTGGGGGTATTTACTCAGGCATTGGTTTTGGGTCCAAAGTTCAGAAATATAGCCATGGGCCTGGTTGATGGCCCGCATCTCTTCTATCAATTGCAACTCTTCTTCATCTGAAGCAAAATAAATGCTTCCCTGCGGGCGCAAACTGATGTCGAGTTGCTCCTGTAAGAATTTATAGATCTCTAGACTTTTCCTGCCGTGGGCTTGCCAAAGGGGAGCCATGCCTGAAGGAACAATCTGCCCAAAGTTCCTTACGGTAGCTCCCTGGGGTTGTTGATTCTTTTCAAATAGGCGCACGCTGTAGCCTCGCTTAAGGGCATGATAGGCATGGAAACTTCCTAAAATGCCTCCCCCAATCACAATCCAATCGGTTTTTTTTGCTGCCATGGGATGCTTGGTTGTTCGCAGGTTTACTCAAATATGACTTTGAATCCCTTTAAGGAACACTCAAAAAATAAGTTATGCCTTTTTGCTTGGCC
>CAZFPQ010000424.1:0-4608 GCA_964521065.1 uncultured Bacteroidia bacterium
AGCTTTTTGGCTAGCGTCAGTTTGAAGGGTAAAACCTTGAGGATTTTGAAGGTCAAAGCGAAAAGGCTCGGCAGAGCGATGTAAGGTAAGTTTCATGTCTCAGTCCATTTATCTATCCCCAGAGGGGGCAGGATTTGGCACCTTACCAAGAGGCAGGTTGCCAGCGGATCCCAGAGCCTGGTCTCTCCCCGCTTCGCGATAAATCGACACAATTGCCGATCGCTGTCCAATACTCGGAAGGATCAAGCAGTTTTCCAAATGCTAAAACCTCAAAGCGCTAAAAAAAGCTTGACGGATCGCGCGCGCTTTTTGTCAGGCAATGCCGGAAATTTCTCTGATCGGATCTTTTTTAAGAGGCTTTTTACGCTGCGCATAAGTTTGGCCCGACCTTTGATTAAAAACGGAAAACCTTAACTAATAATAAGCGCCTTTTTGTTGAGCCTTCATGATCTTTGGGTCGTGAGAAGCTAGGGCTACGCGTGTTTTATTGTTAGACCTGACAACTAGCGACCGAATACATTTCTTTTCCTATGCTGCACGTACTCTTTACCCGATCGAAAGTTATAGCTGGCGCCGAAATCGATGGCGAAATCCAGTTATTGCACTTTCATAACCAGACCTACCTAGAGCAACCAGGACAATCTCCCTTTAAAAACTTAGACGCCTATTTGGCCGATTTGGTAGGAGCTTACCACGGCGTAATAGGAGAAAAAAGAGATCAAGCGATCCCGCTAGCTTACGCAACTCCTGTAGACGTAAGTTCCGCTGAGCGAGCTCAATTGAGGGTCAAACTCTCCAAGTTGGCACAGCCAGCTTCCTTTGAATTGATTCATGAAGATAACTTGGCGGTATGCTATCTGCTAGGCGTTCTCAGTGAGCAGGATATGGACCTAAATGGAGCTGCTATTCTCGACGCGCAAGAGCAGCACACCAACGTCTGTTTGTTTAAACCCGGAGAAGACCTTCAAGGGGAAGCCCTGATGAAAGCAAATGACCCTTTTAAAGGGGAAAATTTTGAGGTGTATCCTCTAAAAGATTTTGGACCGAGTGCAGGGAAAGAGCGAGTGTTGAGTGAACTCTTAAGGGCTTTCGCTGATGCGGGGATGAAGGTGAAGGTGAAAGGACAAACCGACTTAGCGATACAGCTTGAAGAAGCTTACCCACCCTACGTTTTCCAAATTACCCAGGAAACAGAGCGGATTACCTTAGCTGGTGAAGTAAGGCTCAAGGATGCAGAATACAACGACTTGATCACCCACAACCGGGAGCGGTTGAATGAGCATTTGAATGCCAGGAGAGTCAAGCAAAACAAAATTGTCCATGTAGCTTTGCTTGGCGAGTATCTTCATCAGGACGCGATCTTGAATTACCTCAAGCAAGACCTGAAGCTTGGAGATGCCTTGATCCTCGGAGGCAAGGAAAATGAGGACCATACCTATTACCAAATGGTGTTAGGGTTGATGGTGCGCAGTGGTAAGGTGAGAGAGCTACACCGCCTAAAGGCTGAAGAAGAAGCCCATCGCGCCAAGATTGAGGCAGAGATCAAGGCCAAAGAAGGACGTGAATCTCTCCTCGAACGCTTGGAAAAAACCTGTACAGATCCAGCGAAAAAGGAAGAGTATGAGGCTGAATTTGTGCCCAGAGGTGAAGAGTTAGGAATCCCGGGAGTAGTGATCAAGTGGAACATCAGCGAAGCGCTGAATCGAATCAGCTTGGCCCAAGAAGCCAGCAAAGCAGGCTTACAACCCGAACCCGAGCAGCAGCCAAAGGCTCCGACTCCTAAAAAAAAATCCCAGAATGGCTCTGAAGCCGTGAAGAAGAAAAAGACTCCTCCACCGGTAGAAAAAACACCTCCTCCTAAACCGGAGCCGGTTGCAGAGCCTGAACCTCAACCTGTTGCAAAGACGGAGCCTGTCTTGTCTGGAGTAGAAGCCCAGCCAGTAGGGGGAGGATCAGCTCCTATGACGGCAGTAGCAGAGCCCAAGGTTGAGAGTAACTTGCCTGTCAAGGCAGGTTCACAAAAGCGGCAACCCTCTCTGAGCGCTTTATTCATATTGGGGGAGACCATCGACGGTGAAGAGTTTCCTTCACGTAAGGCAACCTTTAAAGGGGACTCTGTGGTGAAACTCATCCGCTTGTTGCCACAAGACCAGCGTGGTATGGGAGATCATCAAAGCAATTTCGAAAAACTATATCAGAAGGAACTGGCTTACTATGGCGATATGGGTGAAATCAGTGAGCTAAGTGAGGCCAAAGAGGGCTTATATTACTTCAGAGATTTTGTTGAACGGGCAACTTTAGCTGATTTTGTCTCAAAATCTGGCCTGGACAAAAAGAGCAAAGTAGAAGACCTCGGTAGTGAGGATCTAAAGTTTATTCTCCAAGTTTTCAAGTCTGTCCAGGAATTAGAACAGTCTCACAGTCAGCTCAACGAGCAAAATATTTTGGTGTTGAATAAGCGAAGAGGCTTACTGAGACGTGGCGGAGGCCAAGCTGATATCCGTTTTGTTGGCTTTACTTCTGAAGACGCGACACCAGCCAAAATGGTAGAAGATACCCACGCTGCATTCTCACGGATACTGGGAGAGCAGTTCTACGCCAGCTTCCGAAAGCAGTTTCAACTCTGAGTTCAGCTAACCCCACTCCTAGCGATACTCAATAGGCTAGGAGAGGGGCTCCCTTTTTCTTTTTACTCTCCTCCCCATTACTCTTTAATCCACCCGCCATTACCCTAAACCATGGAGCTGAAGCAAGCCACTAACCTACTCAGTTTCATTGAAGAACAAGAGCGCCGAGAGCGGCGTAAAAAGCTCCGTTACCTTCTTGCCGTAGGAGGAGCGGTCGTAGTCCTGGGTGGCGCTGGCTTAGGATGGTATATGTCGGGATCTAGTGGCTCTGGATTAAGGAGCTTCCCCGCGAATCAACTTACCCGCAGCCAGGTAATCAGCTTGTTTGAGCAGGAAAATAGCCCCATTCTGGTAAGCTATGAGGATACACGACGTCCTGATACCATTCGCTCCCCAGAAGAATATACCCTGTATTTGGCGGCACGCACGGTATCCATTCAGCCCACAGCAGTTGGAGAGGATAGCTTTGATGGCATGCCTAGGGTCGTAAACCCAGAAGAAGTTTCGGGACCCTTGGCTACGGCGGATATTATGCCCGCTTTTCCGGGAGGAGAGGCTGCGCTGTACCGCTTTCTATCTAACCAGATTCGCTATCCTGAAGAAGCGCTTAGGAACAAAGCAGAGGGAAAGGTCTACATTCGCTTCATTGTTCAACCAGATGGGAGCATCACTGATTTAGACATCCTACGGGGGCTTGGCTTTGGCTGTGACGAAGAAGCCTTACGCGTGGTGCAGATGATGCCGCGCTGGGTTCCCGGCGAACTTGGAGGGCAAAAAGTGCCCGTATACTCTAGTTTGGCCATTGAGTTCAAATTCCTCTAATTTGATTGTTAGCCGATCCGCTAATCAAATTTGATTAGCTTTGAGGGATGAACCTTGACAAAAACCTGCAAGACGTAGTGTATTACCGCATCGAAAGGACCATGCGGGTGGTCAAATCTAGCACCAGAAAAATGTTTCGGGAGCAAGGTTTTGGAGTAAATATTGATCAATGGATTCTCTTAAAGCGAATCAGCGAAGAGCCCCAAGGTCTTAATCAAATTGAGCTTTCTAGTAGTACTTTCAAGGACCCTGCTTCCATTACTCGAAGCCTTGACAACCTGGTTAAAAAAGGATTGGTTCACAAAGCTCATGGAGCCAATGACCGGAGAGCCTATTCATTGACCCTTACCCAGAAAGGACTTGCTTTGGTAAAAGAAATGACCCCCTTTGTTCAAGACTTGAGAAAACAGGGCCTAAAAGACTTAGATCCACAAGAAATTGAGACCTTGAAAGAATTGCTGGATAAAATTTACCGTTCGTTTGAAACATAAATTTTTTTACCCGTATATTTGATATATCAATCATTGATAAATCAATAAAATGAAAACGAGTACTGTCTTTATCAGCATACTGCTCATGGCTGGCTTACTGACTTTGTTTGCTCAAGACCGAATTTCCTATGGAGGAATGGAGGTGAATTATGAGCGGGTAGGGGATAGTCTTGACATCAGTCTCCGAGCCCCTACCCAAGGCTGGCTAGCTTTAGGCTTCAATGAACAAAACGACATCATTGGGAGCGATCTTAAAATGATGGCCGTTGTTGATGGGAATGTAATCGTGGATGATCAGTGGGTGACTGCGCCGCGGGTTCACCCCTCCGATGAAACCATGGCAGGACAAACCAATATTCGAGTGCTGAGTGCTCAAGAGACAAATACTTACACACATTTTCGCTTGCGCTTGCCATTGGCGACTCCCGACAGGAATGACCTTGCCTTAAAGGCGGGAAAATCCCTCTGGTTGATCATGGCCTATTCCGTGTCAGATGATTTCGAGCATCATTCACGCATGCGTAAGCACTTTTTGATTACTCTATAAAGCAAAATAACCCAGTCTCTCTCTTACCAATAACCACAAACTCCCATCAATTACTAAGTTCCCTTAAACTCGCTTAACTCGCTTAACTCGCTTAACTCGCTTAACTCGCTTAACTCGCTTA
>CAZFPQ010000425.1:0-4599 GCA_964521065.1 uncultured Bacteroidia bacterium
GAACCAAAAAATCCAGCGTTTGGGCTCGAAACCCCAAAACCTAAACAGCCTCTTACTCCAAAATACACCCCATGTCTCGCCGGCTCTGGCTGTTTTTGCTGTATAGTTGTGCCATTTCCCTTCTCCAAGCTCAGGTAGCAGACTCTAGTTTTACAGAGTCTCAAACCGAAAACATTGACCAAAATATTGAGGACCTGATTATTGGTACAGAAACCGATGAGCAGGTCGACTTCACCTACCTTACCGACCAGCTAGAAGATTGGTCACTAAAGCCATTGGATCTTAACCGAGCCGAAAAAGAAGACTTGATGCTGTTGCCAGCTATGACTAAGTTGCTCTATACGGCTCTCAGAAGGCACATTGCTGAGTTTGGGCAACTCACCAGTCTGTATGAGTTACAAGCCGTACAGGGGTTTGATTTAGAGATTATTCGTCAAATACAGCCATACATTACCGTACGCGACATTGCCGCCACCGACCTCAGTCCAGGGGCAGACCACCCAGCAGGTCCTAGCTTAAAAGAGGTATCAGAGGGCCTAGAATTTGAATTTATTCAACGCTTTGTCA
This sequence comes from uncultured Bacteroidia bacterium, assembly GCA_964521065.1. Taxonomy (GTDB): domain Bacteria; phylum Bacteroidota; class Bacteroidia; order J057; family J057; genus CAYVAP01. The sequence continues at coordinate 568 of CAZFPQ010000425.1, forward strand.
CCATTGCCGAAACCCAACGAGGCTATACTGTCCCGGACACTACCTTTAGGGAGGTTTTTGACCAGGAGGGAATTCCGGTAGGTTTAGACACCCTACTCAGTACCCGATTTGCCGGCAATCCCTTGCGCAGCTATACCCGACTTCGGGCTCGCTATGGAAAAAATGTCAGCATGGCTTTGGTAGGAGAAAAAGATCCCGGGGAGGCCTTTCGATGGGACCCCGAAAATCGCTTGTACGGCTACGATTTTTTAGCCGGCCATTTCGCCATCGCCAATTATGGACATCTCAAGTCCTTGGTCATAGGAGACTACAACTTAGCCGTGGGGCAAGGATTGACTCTATCGCGCGGTTTGGGCTTTGGCAAAAGTGCCCAAACTGTGTCCGGCGTAAAAATGCCTAGCCTTGGCCTTCGACCTTACTCATCGGTAAATGAAAACCAGCTATTCCGTGGGGCAGCAGCCACCCTAGCATGGGGTAAGATCTACCTGACAGGCTTTTACTCGCGCATTCGATTGGATGCCTCCGTTTCCGCTAGAGACACCCTTAGCAACGAAGCCCTCCTTGCCTCAGGATTGCAGCTCAGTGGCTTGCACCGCACTCCGTCCGAGCTAGCCAACCGTCGATCCGTTATGGAAACCAGCTATGGAACTCGTGTTGAATACAGGAGTCCTACCCTGACCATCGGCAGCACCCATTATGTTCAGCAATTTGCTCCCCCCCTTTCCCGCCCATTCAATTCCTATAATCAATTTGATTTCAGGGGCGACCTCAACTTCCTAAACGCCCTCGATTTTGACTGGGTAGTTCAAAATTTCAACTTCTTTGGCGAAGTGGCTCGCTCACGCTCAGGGGGGTGGGGAGCCATAGGTGGATTGATGAGCAGTTTGGCCCCCACGGTAGATTTCTCCTTGGTCGCGAGGCATTTTGAGCCAGATTTCCATAGCAACAAGGCCTACGTTTTTGCGGAGCGCCCTACGGCTGCCCAAAATGAGACAGGGGTGTACCTAGGACTTAAGATCGCCCCCAATCCCAAGTGGACCTTCCATGCCTACCTCGACCAGTATCGCTTTCCTTGGAACAAGTTTCAAACCGATTTTCCTTCGACTGGCTGGGAGTTTCTGGGTCAACTTCAGTACAAGCCCAAACGGGGCACCCTGATTTATACCCGCTTTCGCAGTGATAACCGTGAAGAAAATGCCGATGAAATACCAGAGGGACAACAAGTCAACTTCCTCGTTCCGACCCAGCGCCAACAATGGCGGCTCCATTTTGAAACCCGCCTCACGCGAGATGTGCTCTACCGAACCCGCATGGAATTTTCTTGGTATCAACAAGAATCACAGCGAGAGCGCGGTTTTCTCCTCTATCAAGATTTAGCCTGGAAAATCGGCTATCAATGGAAAATAACTGCCCGCTACGCCATATTTGATGTCAGTGATTTTGACGCCCGAATTTATGCTTACGAAAATGATGTTCTAGGCTTTTTCACCATCCCTCCCTATTTCAACCGAGGAAGTCGCTACTACTTGATGCTCAACTTCAAAGCTACCCGAAAGCTCCAATTTTGGTTTCGCCTTGCCCAAACCCGACTAACAGAAATAGCAGAGCTCAATCGCCCTCCTTTCCTCAATGAAGTACCTGAAGGAGAGAACTGGCTTAGTTATTCTCAAGGCAGCGGCCTCAATGAAATTGCCGGCCCAAACCGGACAGAGTTAAAGTTTCAGGTAATGTGGAAGTTTTGACGGTTGGGTAGACCCATTCAGAATCTGGCCTATTTTTTCTTCCTATCTTTTGTGTTGTCAGACCCTAAACATAAGAGGTCCTGACTAGGACTTAGGAACAGTCAAAAAACCAATCACCTAACATGGACTACTTCAAGGAATCGCTCAACCTACACAGAGAGCTAAAAGGCAAGATCGAGATGGTCAACAAGATGCCATTGGAGACCAAAGAAGACTTATCACTGGCTTATTCTCCAGGCGTAGCTGCGCCTTGTGAACACATTGCGGCCCACCCCGAATCAGTTTGGGAGCTTACCCTCAAAAGCAATACGGTAGCCATCGTCTCAGATGGTTCTGCGGTACTTGGGTTGGGAAACATTGGGGCAGAAGCAGCGATTCCGGTCATGGAAGGCAAGGCCATGCTTTTTAAGCGGTTCGCAGGGATCAATGGGGTTCCTATTTGTCTAGACACCCAGAACGTTGACGAAATTGTGGCGACGGTCAAGCGCATTGCCCCTGTTTTTGGTGGAATTAACCTCGAAGATATCTCTGCGCCTAGGAGCTTTGAGATCGAACAACGCCTGCAAGACATTGGAATCCCAGTCTTTCATGACGACCAACATGGCACCGCCATCGTAGTATTGGCGGCACTTATCAACGCCAGCAAGCTACTAGGCAAAAGTCTGCTCCAATTACGGGTGGTCGTCAATGGTGCAGGCGCCGCTGGAGTAGCGATCGCCAAGTTGCTGAAGTGTCTGGATAACTCAGATTCAGACCGATGCATGGCCGTTAAGGAGGTCATCATGTGTGACAGCAAGGGAATCATTCATTCTGGCCGCCAAAACTTAAACCCAGCGAAAAAAGAGCTACTTAGCTTCACCAATTCTAAAGACCTGAGCGGCAGTTTATTAGATGCCCTCCATGGCGCTGACGTATTCATTGGAGTCAGCAAAGGGGACCTGCTTCAGGCAGAAGATATCCACCGCATGGCTCCCAACCCGATCATTTTTGGCTTAGCCAATCCCATCCCAGAGATCATGCCGGAAGAAGCTTATGCAGGAGGTGCCGCCGTAGTGGGAACCGGTCGCAGCGATTTGCCAAACCAAGTCAATAATGTTTTGGGCTTTCCTGGAATTTTCAGAGGTGCTTTGGATGCCAGGGCTTCGCGCATTAGTCCAGACATGAAACTGGCCGCTGCTTGGGCGATTGCCGAAAGTGTGGAGCAGATCAGTAGAGAACAAGTGATTCCCTCAACCTTAGACGAAGCCGTCTCACAGCGGGTAGCTAAAGCAGTGTATGAGGTCGCCCTTCAAGAAAGAAATGCTTCACAGGCTGTTTAAACGTGTTTCTATCGTAAAACATACCTCCTGTCTCCAGCCTTTTACAAGTATTAGGGAAGGAGCTGACCTATGGGGCAGCTTATGATCCAAATTAACCAAATTTATACGAGGAGAGCCGACATTAGAGTCTTCTCTTTCGTAATGAGGGTATGAAGCAGCATACTACTTTACTAAGCACTTTTTTCCTGCTTGCCTTATTGGCCGGATGTAAAAGCCCAGAAGTCATTCAACCTCCTCTCACCTATGAGGACCGAGTGGTCTCCTACTTTAAAAACGTAGCCTTGGGATTCGAGAATGGAAACGCCAGTCAAATCACCCGCAAGTGGCTCTCCCCCATGCGCATCTATGTAGCTGGGGATACCAGCAATCAAGAACTGATGGCTGATATTGACTATACCATAGAGCAAATCAACTCGCTGGCCAGTGACGGCTTCTTCGTAGAACGGGTCGCAGACTCCGCCAATAGCAATACCTATTTGATGCTAGGTAGTCGAGAGTTGTTTATTTATTTCTTTCCAGATGCAGAAGAGGATTTAAATGGCAACCTAGGGCTTTTCAACGTCTGGTGGAACTTTGACATCATCAACCGGGCCCGCATTTTTGTGGATACCCGCCGCACCAACCGCCGGGAGCAACGCAGTCTCATATTAGAAGAAATCACCCAATCCCTAGGGCTAGGCAGAGATAGCCCTCAATATCCAGAGAGTATATTTTATGAGACTAGCTCGAACGGTGGATTTGCCCAAGATTTTTCAGATCTCGATCGAGATATAATCCGCCTACTCTATCATCCAGAGATGGAAATTGGGCTCAATTCTAGCGGGGTTGAGCCTATTCTGAGGCGTATTTTGGCAGAGGAGTGATCACCTTTTAGCCCTGATATCCAAATAAGATTTCATACAGGAACCTCGAGCCATCGCTCTCATCTTAGAGGCTGTTTGGATGTTGAGTTTACGACCTAAACTTGTCTT
>CAZFPQ010000426.1:0-4493 GCA_964521065.1 uncultured Bacteroidia bacterium
TTTTAAAAGAAGAAAAAAGATTTGAGCGATTTTCTTTCTCTCGAAATTTGACTAAAGGTACTGGTGATAGTTTAGACCATCCTGAGTGGGGGATCATTGATCATCGATTCCCCTTGGCCGACTTCTGGTTTCAGGGAGCGAAAGAGCTTAGATGCTGTCCCATCAGGGGATAATATAGATGGCAGGTAAGAACATTAAGCGCAGATCTCTAGGGAGGGAGGACTTTAGGTGCGTGAGATAGATTGTCCATTTTTTCACTTTCCTTTTGAGGCCTTCGATCTCAACGTCCTAATCATTTTTCGTGAAGTATCCTTCATTGGATACGGCTGCCTCACTCACGAATATACTCGCCTCTTTGAACCAAACTTCTGCATAGTTTCCTGTCTCATACTGTTTCTGGATGTCCCCACCATAGATATCCGCACCAGAACACCAGTTCCTATTTACTTCTGGGGACTTCCCGTTTGTTTGGTTGTAGGAGCCAAGCTTAAAGAATAATCCTTCCTCTTCGTAGGCATTTTTTCGCTCTACCCCACCTTGTCCAATTGACACAAATAAAGCTTGAGTTTGCGGAGGAATTTGCTCCTGGTTGCTGTAGGTCGAGGCTATCAGGTTTTTGGTAAAAGTCTTGGTCTCGTGCCCTTCGCTGAAAAAGCTCAGGTACATGATGCTGTCCTTTACTTCTATTTCATAGCTAAATTCTTCTCCCAATGCTATGCCGTCTTGAGGCTCTTCGGGATAGCTGTCTGCCTTGGTGCCCACCACTGAAAAATCATGCCCCCAAACGGCGGTAGAATAATCCCAGCGTCCAGAGTTGTCATCGCCAGCGGTATTGATTTCATAGTGCCAAAAAACTGATCCCTTCTCATGTCCGGGAAACTTCTTGTAAAAAATCTTAAGTGGCTCATTTTCATGGCCATCTGCGCTATGGATTTGGCCAACTACGACTGCGTAGGAAGCAGCGACTCGGGCATCTCCTGTCGCTGAGACCCCCATTACTTTGAGCGTCGCATTCAGCTTGGCAGGGGTTAAGGGGGACCATTTTTTCAGCTGAGCCAATTCGGTTCTTGTGTTGTTTGAAGTACCATGGGTATCTCCAGAGTTGGGAGCCTTGAAGACGACCCAGTCCCCCTTTTCATCTGATGCGGTGAAGAAGAAATCCTCATGCTCATAGTTGATGGCTGGGCCTGCATTTGAGCCATCGCCCAAAATCAAATTCCAATGTTCAAAAAATGGAATCAGGTCACTGGCGTAAATCGTCTTAGGGGCTTCTTCCTCCTCCTGAGCGCAACTGCTCATCAAAGTCAGTAAGCAAAGGGAGATAAGAAATCGAAGTAGAAATGTGGTTTGTTGCATAGGTGTTAAATAAGTGGACATAAGAAAAACGGTAATCGGGGTATGGGAATATGGGCTATGTGGTGGCAATTATTCCTTCTCAAAACCATAACCCCGTAGACCATACCCCGATTTATTCTGTCCAAGTGCTTAATCATTTTCTTTTCCTCGGTACCAGGGGAAACTCAGGATGCTCTGTTCTTGCGCTGGCAAGCAGGGTTTTCAAAGCCTGAGCTCGCTCATGCCCTTCGAAGTAGAGATCTTGCGCTTCAGAAGGGTCTTGGGCCAAGTTGTAGAGTTCATATCGATCTCCTACAAAATGAATCAGCTTCCAATCTCCTTGCGTAATGGCCTGTATTGGCCCTTGTTTCTCGTTGAACTCCCAGTAAAGGTAATCGTGAGCAGCCTGTGACTCCCCGAGTAGGGCAGGCAGATAGGAGAGGCCATCCGTATCAGCCGAGGGTTCTTTGCCAATGATGTCGCAGGCAGTGGGGAGAAAATCCCAGAAAGCTGAAGCATGGTCACTCCTGGTTCCAGCAGGGATATGTCCTGGCCACGAAGCCACAAAAGGCATGCGGATCCCTCCTTCATACAAATCTCTTTTCTTTCCACGGTATGGGCCATTGCTATTGAAAAACTCCTCACTTACGTTGTCGTACTCGTGTCCATTGTCGCTGGTGAAGATCACCAGCGTATTGTCAGCCAAGCCTTGTTCCTTGAGCCTGCTAAGAATGGTTCCAATGTCCGCATCCATCTTGGTGACCATGGATGCATAGGTCACATGACCATTTTTGTCATTGCGATAATGCCCCATTTGCATCTCTCTAAGGGGCCAGTCTTGCTTTCGGTAACCTAGCTTGTGAGCTTCGGGAACCGTGAGCTCATAATGTGGAATGGTATAGGCTAGATACAAAAAAAATGGTTGATCCCTGTCTTTTTCCAAAAAGTCAAGGGCTTTGGCGGTAAACAGGTTCTGGGAATATTGCCCAATCTTATCCATCATCACGTTACCTTCCAGGGAAAATAAGCTATCATTCTCCCACAACTCCTCGGGGTAGTAGTGGTGGGCAGGCCCATGGCGATTGAATCCATAAAAGTAATCGAAGCCTTGATGATGGGGCTTTCCCTCATTGAGGTTTTCGGCTAGGCCCCACTTGCCTATTATGCCCGTTCGGTATCCGGCTTGCTGGAGTTCCTTGGCCACGGTGTTTTGACTAAGGGACATATCCACCGGGGTACCGGACTTGGTCCAGCGCGGATTCCCCCTCACGGGTGAGTGCCCAGTATGTAGCCCAGTCATGAGAGAAGTACGGGAAGGGCCACAAACCGTAGATCCTGCATAATGCCGGGTAAATACCACTCCCGCTTCGGCCAGGCTATCTAGTACGGGGGTCTTGATCTTGTTCTGCCCATTAAAGCCTACATCTCCATAACCGAGGTCATCGGCTAGGATAAATAAGATATTGGGTTTGGAGGGAACAGGATGCTTATCTGGCTGACTACAAGCTGGCAAACACGCGAGAATCACCCCAATTAGGAAAAACATTTGGTAAAACGTAGGAGTCATATTCATTTGTTTTGGGAACAAGGTGACAATTGAAAACTGAAATAGAGCAGCAGGAATCGGGCTATAACTAGGCCTTTACATGCCTTAATTTACAAGACATGAATCCAATGGGCAGCAACCCGATCGCCATGCACTCTTGCCCTTAGTTTTGAAACACCGCTTCAAATCCATCTATGACCGGGTAAGTCCCTTGATGGCTAAAGCAGCGAAATTCAAGCTTAAAGGAAAAGCCCGCCGGTAGCTCATGGGTATCCAGTACCGCTGGGGACGTATCAACGATTCGGGCAAAGCCTTCTCTTTGGGTATAAGTCTCTTGGATCCGGGTGAAGGCGGTCCATTGATCTACCTTTCCGTCATGGTCGGTGTCCACGCCCGCACGAACCTCCACCCCATTGACCCAGGGCCCCTCACTGATGAAGTCTTGATCGTTTCGTTGGACCAACAGGTAAAACTGCCCCTCGGCAAAACCTACGGTGGGGTCGGGATGGAATCCTGCTCCTACTTCCCCATCCCACACAAACCGCTGAGCAATGTCCTCGCTTCTCCAGCGGCCAACCCGCATAGATTTCCCCTCCTCATGAGGGTCGTAATCGCAGAATATATAGTATTGCCGTCCAACCTTGATCATCGCATAATCGCCAAAGGCGTCTTGAGGTCCCTCGTGAACTTCATACTGATAAGGAGTGGGGTCGGGCCCATGAACCAGTTGATTCGGGTGGGGTTTATAAGCCCTCATCTCACCCGTAGACTTTGTTCGTTCATCTATGGGTGGGCTGTACTCGTGGGGAACAAACCCCATAATTCCATCGGGGCTATCGGCGTGGCCTGCTAGCGGCGAATCCCAAGAGTGCTTTTGCGGATCGACGGGGCTCCAGTCTTCGTAGATCAGGTGAAAGGTTCCATCCTCATCCCTAAACATGGCTATGTCAGAGCCATGGCTAGGGTCGTCAAATACTTTCCCCACCACTTCCCCTTGTTTGCCATCGGCCAAATCCTCATCAATGACGAGGTGAGGATCTTCATCATTAGGTTTGTCGAAGTAGATATAAAATTTCCCATCTAGGTACTCTGCCGTGGTGACCCACCGATTTTCATGGGAAGTGACGGGGCCATGGTGCGTCCAGGATTTCATGTCGCGGCTATGCCATGCATGGTAGCCATGTTCGTGGTCTCCTTGATATTTGGAAAGCAACCAATAATTTCCATTTGAAACTGGAATAAATACAGGCGCATCTACCGCCATGGGGGGAGTGAGCTTTGGCACGGCCTGCCAATTGTTCCACTGAGGCGATTGCGATACCCGGACACCCTGAAGGCGCTGTCTTTTCCCTGATTCTTTGAACACAGATGAAAAATATGCGGTATCTCGGATAGCTTGAAGGTGGCCATTTTCGATCTCAAGATTTTTACTTCTCTCAAGACTTGCCTCCCACTCTTCCTGACTATCTACGGTCCATTGGTAAACCTTGGGACTACAAGCCATCATCCATGAAATAAAGAAAATGAGAATGGTTCTTAGCATGATCATGAGGTTCAATCTTTTGTCGGCCTAATCATCGGGGGTAGGATAAGCTCTCAACTCAAGCTTAAA
>CAZFPQ010000427.1:0-4483 GCA_964521065.1 uncultured Bacteroidia bacterium
ATGGGCCAGAGTTTGTGGCCTATCGGAATCAGCGCGAAGCCAATGATGGAACGGGCAATTTTCTCGAGCAAATCTGTTGATCCCGGTCCCAGTAGGATGTGATCGGGAGTTACTCCTTCTAATTCTGCTAGCTTGCTGATGAGTTTCCGGGCGTAACCATGGCCATATCGATTACCAAGTCCCACGGACTCTAGGATGGCCTGTCGAGCTTTGGGAGAAGGTCCATAGGGGTTCTCATTGGCAAGAAGCCTTGCTCTAAGGTCCTCCATTCGTGGAGTGAACTGTAGATTTTGTTCGTAAATACGCCAAGGGAAGTTTGGTCGATTGGGGGATCCTTTGGCATTAAGTAGCAGAGGACCGGCGGCTAGGCCAGCAGTGGCAGCCACCGAAGATTTGATCCAAGATCTACGGTTCATGAGTAAAAGCTTTGATTATTTTCAATAAAAGTCATAAAAAATTACCAAAGCATCAAATATCTATATAAAACACAGCCATTCATTGAATGAATCTCAAGAGGCAGAACATATGCAACTCTCTATATTTTGCTTTGAATTCCAGCTATCCATGCCAGGTTTTTGTCAGGCTCTCTTAGAAAAGGAAATATCCCAAAGCTAGCCCAACAGCGAAGCGGCTAATGGGATCTGCGGAAACCAATTGGGTAGGAGTAGGGTCTAGTTTAATGCCCGGATTTACCGATGTCTGGATAAATATTCTCCTATCCCTAGGCTGCCATCGATAGCCCAAAATTGCTCCCAGAGTAAGAAATGTATCGGAGCTTTGCCTGTCAAACTTAAATCTCTGACTGGTCTCCAGGCTGGCACTTGCGGAAATGCCTGCCACCAAATGATGGTCACCGGGCAGAAAGACAAATTCGCTGCTGAAAGGCAGGTATAATGTTAAGGGTAACAGTCCTATTCCTGCTCTTAAAGACCATTGAGAACTTGATGATTGCCAGCAGATTTGTTCCCATCCAATGGCGTAACCGATGGCCGTGCCCCCAAGTTCGAAGGTTAATGCAGAACGGTAAGGATGTTGAGCCTTTAAAGGGCTGGGTAGGTTAAGGCCTATGGCGGCAAATAATAGCAGGTAAAAATGGCGTAAGAGGGTTTTTGGGTTCTCGGTCATAAATAAAACATGATTCAACGTTCTCAAGGTAAGCTCTCGGTATCGCATCTTTCCCTAACAATCGTTAGCTTCGCAAAAAGAAGTTATTACCGCGATGAAACTGGAAAACTTTTCTTTAGGCAAATGGCAGCCCCATGCAGGAGAAGGGCTTCCTCAGTATAACGCCGTAACCGGCGAACTCATTTCAACTTGTGGAAGTGAAGGCCTTTCTTTCTCAGACATGGCGGACTACGCCAGAAGGGTAGGGAACCCAAACTTGCGCAGGATGACCTTTTTGCAGAGGGGACTGATGCTGAAAAAACTGGCTCTCTACCTAAATAAGCGGCGCAAAGATTATTATCCAGTTAGCTATCTGACCGGAGCCACCAAGGGTGACAGTTGGATTGATATCGATGGAGGCATAGGGACCTTATTTGCCTACGCAAGCCTAAGGAAACAATTGCCTGACGCCACCCATGTCGTGGACGGAGAATTAGCCAACCTTTCTAGGGAAGGCAGCTTCATGGGGCACCATATCATGGTTCCTCGTCGCGGAGTTGCCATACACATCAACGCTTTCAACTTCCCTGTATGGGGGATGTTGGAAAAATGTGCAGTCAACTGGCTGGCTGGCATGCCAGCCATAGTCAAAGCAGCGGAGCCGACAAGCTTCCTAACCGCGAGGGTTGTCAAGGACATCATCAAAAGTGGAATATTACCAGCGGGATCTTTGCAGTTAGTTTGCGGTCCTGGCCAAGGAATCCTTGAGCCTCTAGATGAGCAAGACGTGGTCACCTTCACTGGCTCTGCCTCTACAGGGCGGATGTTGAAGTCGCATCCCAATATCATTGAACGGGCCATTCCATTTAACATGGAAGCAGACTCTCTAAATGCCGCCATTCTTGGTCCAGATGTCAGTCCTCATTCGCCTGAGTTTGGCTTGTTCATCAAAGAGGTTAGAAGAGAAATGACGGTGAAGGCTGGACAGAAATGTACTGCCATTAGGCGAATCATGGTGCCTGAAAATTTAGTTGAGGATGTTCAAATAGCTTTGGGTAAACAACTGGCCAAGACTACCATTGGAAGCCCCACAGATGAGCGGGTAAGGATGGGAGCCTTGGTCAGCAGGGAACAAGTGGAAGAGGTACGACGCAGGCTAGAAGTATTGGCTTCAGAGAGCGAATTGGTTTATGGAGATTTAGATGGAGACTTTGAGGTACTAGGAGCGGATCGTGAAAAGGGGGCATTCCTTTCCCCTATGCTTTTTCTCAATGACCAGCCTTTTGAGCGAACGGAGGTTCACGTTACCGAGGCATTTGGTCCAGTAGGGACCTTGATGCCATATAAGAATTTAGAAGAGGCAATTCGTTTGGCACAGATGGGGAAGGGATCCCTAGTTAGCACCATTGCCACTGCAGATGATGACATTGCCAGGGAGTTTGTTTTGGGAGCAGCCACACATCATGGTCGTATTTTGGTGTTAAATCGAGAGAGTGCCGTAGAAAGCACGGGACATGGTTCTCCCATGCCTCTGCTTAACCATGGTGGTCCTGGTCGTGCAGGGGGAGGGGAGGAGCTAGGGGGGCTTCGAAGTGTTAAGCATTATTTGGTCCGCTGCGCCATTCAAGGTACTCCCAGTACTTTGGCTAAACTAACTGGACAATATCAACCTGGAGCCACCTATATCGAGTCCCCGAATCATCCTTTTACCTATCACTTTGAGGACATCAAGCCAGGAATGTCCCTTTTGACCCACAAACGAACCCTCACTGATACGGACATCATAAATTTTGCGAACCTCACTTGGGATCACTTCTATGCACATACCGACATAACCTCCCTCGATGGGACCATTTTTGAAAAACGCACCGCCCATGGATACTTCATCCTATCTGCAGCGGCAGGGCTCTTCGTTCATCCAAATCGAAGCCCTGTTGCAGCAAACTACGGGCTTGACTCAGTTCGATTTCTGCGTCCTTTGTACCACAACGATACCATCCAGGTCAGGGTAACCTGCAAAGAAAAAATGGATCGAGAGCACAAAGGCCGGCAACATCCTGCGGGAGTAGTGAAGTGGTACGTCGAGGTATTTGATCAAGAGCAGGAGTTGGTAGCCATGGCCACCGTTTTGACCTTGGTAGAAAAGAAAAACCCATTTTTTGAGGTTAACCGGGCAAACATAGTATCGGCTCTTGCAAAGCTCACTGAAGACGCTAAACCAGCCTATGGCATCATGACTGCTCAGCATATGGTTGAGCACCTAGAGTTTTTTACCCGAATGTCCATGGGGGAAATAGAAACCCACATTGATACTCCGGAAGAGCGGATCGAACGTTTCCAAGAGTCGCTTTATAATCATCGGCCTATGCCTGAGCGTTTTGATCACCCCTTGCTACGTAAAGGGGAAACCGAAGACCTCCGATTTGCCAATTTGGCGGAGGCAAAAGAAAAGTATCTAGCTGCTTATGATCGCTTTGAGTTGTTTTTCAAAGAGAATCCAGGTCTCGAAACCCCCAATACGGTATTCGGAATGCTGAATAAGGAGCTCTGGGATTTGCTAAACAGGAAGCACCTGGATCATCATTTTAGTCAATTTGGTCTTATATAAAACATTGATATACAGATACTTGTAAATAATCATATGAACCAAGCATTCGTAAAGACCGAAACTCTTAAACCAGGGCTAGCAGAGATCACCTTTTTCCATCCCAAGCACAATTCGCTTCCGAGTAACATCCTCTCAGAGTTAGCTGAGGCGATTCGGGTAGCGGGAGAATCAGCTGAAATTGAGGTGATTATTCTAAAAAGTGGTGGTGATCGAACCTTTTGCGCTGGGGCCAGCTTTGATGAATTGATCGCGATAGAGGACTTTAGTACCGGCAAGGAATTCTTTATGGGCTTTGCCCGGGTAATTAATGCCTGCAGGAAATGCCCGAAATTGATCATTGGAAGGGTACAGGGGAAAGCCGTAGGGGGTGGGGTAGGGGTGGCCGCAGCCGCAGACTATACTTTAGCCAGTAAATTTGCCTCGATCAAACTAAGTGAGCTCAACGTCGGAATCGGCCCTTTTGTAGTAGGGCCTGCTGTTGTTCGAAAAATTGGAATTTCTGCCATGTCTCAATTGGCGATTGATGCCGACACTTTTTACCCGGCTGAATGGGCCAAGCAGAAGGGGCTATTTGCCGAAGTTCATGACACGAAAGAAGAACTAGACCTTGCAGTTGAAAAGCTAGCGGACTACTTAATCGACACCAATCCAGAAGCCAGACAGCAGCTCAAGGGAATCTTCTGGGAAGGCTGTGAACATTGGGATGAACTGCTGGAGCAGCGAGCCGAGAAAAGTGGACATCTGGTTTTGTCAGCATACACCAAGCAAGCC
>CAZFPQ010000428.1:0-4466 GCA_964521065.1 uncultured Bacteroidia bacterium
TCTGAGCATAGGGCAGGGCTTGTGGGGAAGCTTCAAGGCTTTGGTCCCAGCGTTGGGAATTGATTTCTGACCGCTGTAGGAAGCTGATTTTCAAGGATGGAATAAGTTGCTTTTATGGATAAAAAGATGTGATAAGAGAGCAATTGCGTAACCTCAAGAGCGGACCTAGTTTGCTCAACTTAGGCAAAGTTGTGCTTCATAAGGAAGAATGTGGGCCAATTTTTTCAAATTTGTCCTTATCACTTACCACAAAGGCCATCCCAATGAGTCTTCTCTGCCTTGTCGCCGCCACCTTGCCAGAAACAGAGCCGCTGCGCTCCGCCTTGGAGTGGATGCAAATTGCGCCCGGCCATTTCCAAACCCACGCCTGGGGATACGACCTAGAGCTGATTCATACGGGAATTGGGATGGTGAATACCGCCTGGTCCTTAGCTGCTTGGAGCAGCAAAAAAACAAGGTTTGATCTTGGCATCAACCTAGGCATTGCGGGAGCATATGACCCAGACTTAGCCCTAGGGCAGGTAGTAGAAATTATTGAAGATAGTTTTGCAGAGATGGGGGCAGATTCTCCTGAGGGATTTTTATCTCTAGACGAGCTTGGGTTTCCTTTGTTGACTACTTCTACCGGCCCTAGCTACAATACCTTGCGCAATCCAGAACCATTCGGTCAAGGACTAACCCAGGTTTGGGGGCTTACGGTCAACCAAGTCCAGGGCACCGCAGCGGGCATCCAGCAGATGCGCAGCAGGTGGGGAGCTGAGGTGGAAAGCATGGAGGGAGCCGCTTTTTTCTACGCCATGCTACGGATCGGCAAACCTTTTGCAGCTTTTCGGGCGGTGAGCAATTACGTGGAACCCAGAGATCGGAGTCGTTGGAAGATTGGATTGGCCGTCAAGGAAGTAAATGAATATCTTTTACAAACTCTGAGTGAAAAGCGATGGTGAGAAACGATAGGAAAATTTTTCTTTATCAAGATTTCCCACTGATAAAAATGTCTAGCTTTTCAAAGGTTGGTTTATATCCTCCAATCCCATACATTAGCGAATACCCCTGAGGACTTCTTTTATCTATTTCTATCCCATGGCTACCCGTTCGAATCGATCTAAGCAAACCAGCCGCATCATCTTGGTCATCGCAGGCCTCTTGGTCCTGACTTCGATGGGGTACTTTGCCTATCAATACTTTTCTGAGCGAGAGGTGAGCAAAGAGAAGAGTGTCCAAATTGAGCGACTGAATAACGAGGTGTTTGACTTAGAAGAGCGGATCTATGAGTACGAGGTAATCCTAGATGATCGCAAGTTGACCTTGGTCGCCAAAAATCAAGAGCTCGAAGAAAAGAAGCAGGACCTTGCCCGCTTAGCCGCACAACTGCAGGAAGCTAAGCAAAAAGACAAAGCCAACCTGGCTCAAATCAAGCAACTTGAACAGCGAGTCAACATCCTGGCTCGCTTGGTGGAACAGTATGAGGAGGACATTGAGGAGCTTCGAGAGAAAAATGAAATGCTGGCAGGACAGGTCGAAAACCTTCAGGAAAATGAGACCCGGCTTCAGAATCAAAACCAGAGCCTTCAGCAGCAAAAAGACGCCGCTTTACAAGAGCTGCAAGAGACCCAAGAATTGGCGGAGGTCCTCAAGACCAAAGACTTTAAATTCTACAACCTAAGACGTAATAAGGCCATTCAAGATTCGGTCTTTAGGCGCTGGGGGATGAAAGACTTGCGGGTATGTCTGACCATCATAGAAAACCCTCTGGCTCAGTCTGGTCCAAGGGATATTTACTTGGTCTACGAAGGGCCTGATGCAAAAATCTATCAGCCAGAGAATGGCGGCGGAAGCTTTGCTTATGGCGGGCAGATGCGGGAGTATACGCTGCGGCAAGAAATCAACTACCAAAACCGCAGTCAAGAAATTTGCTTTGATTTTGAAGCTCCCGAAAATTTTAAATACGAAAAAGGGCCTCACTACCTTTCAGTCTTCAGCGACGAGGTGCTGATCGGGCAAGGGAGCTTTCGGGTTAAATAGAAGAGAGACATTGAAAGGCGTCACATTGAGACTATACGCTTGTCATCACCTAGCTGCTTCCATATCGCCGAGCGCTTCAGTTCGGAAGCCTCTTAAGTACTTGGACAAAAGAAATCGGGGTATGGCGGTAAGGGGTATGGATATAAAGGTGAATGAATACAGCAACATACACCGTACTCCCGTAACCCGATTACCGTTTTTCTTATGTCTGCTTACTTAATTAGCCAAATGAATAGCAGGAGTACCTAAGTGTGTGTGGAAGTGTCTTAGCTCCAATCCTTTCCTCCCAAGGCCTCAAACTCCCGTTGTCACAGCATCCTCCTCAAGTAAGTTCCCGCAGGAACATATCCTTCATGCGCCCCGAAATGGGTACAGCGATGCCTTTCTTTAAATCCTTTACCACAAAGGTGACTTCACCGTCCATGATGATGGCTTGGGTAGAGCGCCGAAGGATGCGATGCGCCAGGGTGATGCTTTTGCTCCCCATGCGACTGACTTGTGTCTCAATGTCCAACACGTCTCCTAAATACGCCGCATCGCGGTAATTGACATTGACATTGACCAACACAAAGGCCAACCCTAAATCCATGAACATACCCGACTCAAAGAATCCTTGAAAATGATTCCAACGGGCTTCTTCCAAAAATTCTAAAAATTTGGCGTTGCTGACTTGACCGTATAAGTCAAGGGTCCAGCTTCGAACGGTGATTTCGGTATTAGATATGCGGCCTTGTGGAAGATCCATGGAAAAAGGAGTGAACGGGGGTAGGTTAAAAATGGGGTGTTAGGTGCCCCCGGTTTGAAAATGGTTTGTTGAGGCAAATTAGCTTTTTTTTACATACCAATCCGACTATATCAGCCTTTAGGGGATTAATTCTTGGTGGATTGGGAATTTTTCCTTCCTAAGGAACACTCAAAAATCCGAAAAAATCAGCGAATTAAATCGCTCAACGGGGGATTGTAGCCTCATTGGAGAAACACTTCCGCAAGCTAGCCCTTATGGTTCGGGTTATTTGCACCAACAAAGCGGCCCCAACTCCGTTGAACAAAACGTCAAGAATCTTTAAGCTGAACCTAAAACCAAACCAGCAGCATAAACCTCCCGGCTTATTTCTGCTCCTCAAATCAATTTTTACTCCAACCACGTATGTCAGCTCCATCATCTCTGGCTTATCTTCAAGCCACTCCGAGCCTTAAACGGTTTTCTGTAGGCTCCTACTACTCGGCTGTCTGTTTACTTGGCTTGCTTTTGTTTAGTTCCATCACTGCGCTAGCACAACCCATCACCCTCAGTGGCCGCATCACAGAGGAAGAAACAGGTGAAACCCTCATCGGGGCAGCGGTAACCATCCCCGCTCTAAAAATTGGAACTTATACCAACGATTATGGCTTTTTCTCTTTGAGCTTGCTTGCTCCAGACGATAGCCTAGAGCTCAGGGTCGTTTATGCAGGATATCAAACCCTGACCTTAAGTTTGCTTCCTGAGGCCGATCAAACCTTGAACCTGGAGCTGGCTTCTGCCACCTTAGATGAGGTAGTGATCGAAGCAGAATCATTCGAAGAGCAGCTCAATAGCACCCAGATGAGTGTGTCCAAAATATCTATCCAGGATGCCAAAAAAATTCCAGCTCTTTTTGGGGAGGTAGATATCATCAAGACCCTACAATTAAAACCAGGGGTATCATCGGGCAGCGAAGGGAGTTCGGGAATCTTTGTTCGAGGCGGGGGAGCCGATCAGAACCTAGTTCTGCTCGATGAAAACGTCGTCTACAATCCCTCTCACCTATTTGGCTTCTTTTCTACTTTCAATGCAGATGCCGTTAAAGACGTGAGGTTGTACAAAGCAGGGTTTCCCGCGGAGTATGGTGGGCGCCTATCCTCAGTTATCGACGTAAAAATGAGAGAGGGCAACCGCAAAAAATTCTCAGGTACGGGGGGACTTGGCCTGATCGCTTCTCGTCTGACTTTAGAGGGCCCGCTTTTTTCTGATAAGGCTTCTTTCATTGTCTCCGGTCGCAGGACCTACGTGGACGTGATTACCCGAGCCCTTAACCAGGCTTTGGAAGACAACGAAAACTGGGTGGATATCCCCGATTACTTCTTTTATGACTTCAACGCCAAAGTCAATTATCGGATTAGCGACAAAGACCAAATATTCTTGAGTGGCTATTTTGGCCGCGACCGATTTAGCTTTGATGATGTAGATTTCAACGCAGGTTTTGACTGGGGCAATGCCAATGCTACCCTGAGATGGAACCATTTTTTTAGTCCCCGTTTATTTTTGAATACGACTTTAGGGGTAACGGATTACGAATATGAACTAGGCTCTACCTTTGATATTTTCACGTTCAACCTTGGAAGCCAAATTACTGATGGAGTGCTCAGGACTGACTTTACCTGGGTGCCTAATTCCCAACATACGGTAAACTTTGGGGCCAGTGGCA
>CAZFPQ010000429.1:0-4460 GCA_964521065.1 uncultured Bacteroidia bacterium
AATCTACGTGGAGGACAATTGGCAGGTAAACGAGCGCCTGCGGCTTGAAGCGGGGCTGCGGCTGAGTGCCTACCTGGCCGAAGGCCAAGCGACCCTTACACCCGAGCCCCGCCTCAAAGTCCAATACCAGTTGAACCGAGCCCATGCCCTAGAAGCCTCGGCTACCCGCATGGCCCAGTACATCCATCAGGTGTCAAGTTCGGGCTTGGCCCTGCCCATAGATGTATGGCTGCCCAGCACCAGCCGCATCCTGCCCCAGCGTAGCTGGCAAGGTGCCTTGGCCTGGACCCAACATTATCCTCAAAAAGGACTTAGCCTGATCCTTGAAGCCTATTACAAGACCATGGACAACGTGATTGGCTACCGAGAGGGGGGCAGCTTCTTCGACTTAGACTTATACAACCTAGACCTACAGCGGCTCGATTGGCAAAATCTGGTGGTGCAAGGTGAGGGCGCTTCCTACGGATTGGAAGCCTTGTTAGATTACCAGCGCAAGGGCCATCGCTTCCTGTTCAGCTACACCTGGTCGCGGACTGTTTACCAGTTCGAGGAACGCAATTTGGGTGTGCCTTTTTCGCCACGTTTTGATCGTCGTCACTCTTTGTCTTTGCTATATCGTTATCGATTCAACCCCAGACTTGAGTTCAATGCGGGTTGGTTTTTTGCGACGGGGAATCCCTTTCCCCTGCCTCTGGCCCAGTCCTATCTTTCTGGCCATGAGGAGGTCCGAAGCTTTTTTGGCGATCCAGAGCCTTCGGCCTATTTCCAGTTCAGTCGATTTGATGAGTTCCGCAGTCCGCTTTACCACCGATTGGATGTCAGCTTGAAGATCAAGGCCAAGGAAAAGGAGCGTCGGTGGAATTGGGATTTCTATTGGGAAGTAGGAGCCTTCAACGTCTACAATCGACTCAACCCCAGCTTCTACTTGTTGGAGGAAGAAGTTGATGAAGTCTTGGGTCAGCAACGTCTCCGCCTACAAGAAAATACCCTCTTCATTTTTACCCCTTCCTTGAGTTTTAACTGGAAATTCTAAGTCTTTATTCCTGCCATTCTCATTCATATTTAACAGCATCAAGATGCTTCAATCCAATAAATTATCTCTCATACTCTGGCTGAGCCTGCTGACTAGCTTGAGCCTAGCTTGCCAACGCTTTGTTGATCTCCAACCCAATGCCGAGCCGCTGATGGCGGTGACCAGCTTTGTGCAAGCCAATGATTCTTTGGTACAGGTGGAGGTCTATCGGCAGCAGGTTGTAGGTCAAACGGGTGGCCTTGACTACCGTGACTTCATCCTGTCCGATGCCCGAGTAAGCCTCCGCAACCTAAGCCAAGATCAACCCCTGACCTTGAGCTATGATCCCGAGCAAGCACGTTACCTTGGTTTGGCAGATCCAAGCTTTCTGCAGGCCAAAGACAGTTTGGAACTCATCGTCACTCATCCAGGTTTCCCTGACATAAAAGCCATTTGCGTCATTCCTGCTGCTCCTCAGGGACTAGAAGTGAAACTGGATTCTACCTTTGACAATTGGCCCGTGGTGAACTATTTCATCGAAACCAGTTGGGAGGATGATCCCCTGGAAGAAAATTTTTATCGTGTGATTGGCAAAATCATTGAAGGCCCCTTTTGGGTCAATCCTGATGAGGTTTTTTTCCGCTGGTCAGGCTTGGATGCCAATGCAGATTACCTCACCGATCAGGGGCAGCAAGGACAACGAATCGAAGGCCCCAATGGTGACCTACAAAATGTAGCTCGGCAGTTGAGCGGAGTCCGACCGCCTCCCCAAGCGGGAGACAGCGTCAGGGTCCAGTTGCTCAATGTCGATGTCAACTACTACGAGTTCATGCTAGACCTGCGCGAGGCGCGCTTCGCCGACGTGACTTTCAGTGAACCTTACCAGATTTACTCTAATTTGGAAGGCGGCGTAGGCGTGTTTGCTGCCTATCATCAGGTGGAAGCTAAGTTGCGGGTTAGGTAGGGATGCCGTTTGGGATTTGGCGACTTCCATTGCCTGATTCAGGAAATCCGCTTCAAGGGGTTGGGTGAAAACGAATAGATGTCAGCCATTCTCAAACGGCCGACATCTACCCTCATTTTTTCTTCTTCTTCCGCCAAGGCGCGTCGATTTTCCAGTCGCCAGCCATGATGCAGCCATAAGGCAGAATCTCATCGACGACCTCTCCCAAGCCAAACTCTTTCATCTGGGCCTGTACTTGTTGGGCATTTTTGTAGGCCGAGGGCAGTTCGGAGATGTCGATGTGCTTGGAGAAAAATCGTACGTCTAGGCCAGCAGTCTCTTCCTCAAAGATTTCCTGCATGGAGCGTCCAGCTTGGTTGCGGATGTGCTGGGACCGGCTGATGTTGCGCCCGGCTCCATGGGGAGCGAAGCCCAGGTTCTGGGTACTGCTGTCTCCCCGCACAATCAACACGGGTTCACTCATGTTCAAGGGGATCAGCCTCAAGCCCTCGTGGCTATCGGGTACAAATTTATCCGCCAAGGGGGTTGCTCCTTTGGCGTGGTAAAAGGTGTCGCCATCCTTGAAGACGAAGTTGTGCTCATTCCAAAAGCGGAGCTGCGGATCCATGCTCAGAGATTCGCAGGTTTTTTGGTGAAGGATGTCGTGGTTCAACTTGGTCCACTCGCGCACCAATTGCAGGGCCGCCCAATATTTTTGGCCCCATTCATCCGAATAGGGAATCCAAGCATTGCTGCGGCGGGTTCGGGGCGAGATCTCCTTGCGGAAGCTCTCCGCCAGCTTCATGCCTTTCTTGTAGAGATTGGCCCCAAAGCCACGGCTTCCGTGGTGGGTGACCATGATGGTTTCGCCTGTATTGCGGGAGCGGCCCACGAACAAAAAGTGGTTGCCATCGCCTTGGGTACCAAAGTGGGTCCGGGCCAGCATCATGCTGCGCTCGTCACCCAGCAAGGGGTCTTCCAGGGCCTTGGCCTCAAACTCTTGGGGCAGTTCAAATAGCTCCTGGCGCCCTCCGCCGCCAAAATGAGTGATGGCGTGGGCGGCATCCAGCACCCGCTTGGGATCTGCTTGGCCAAAGGAAGTCATCATCACCGAACAACAAATATCGGCGCTGTGCATGGCCGGGTGAATGGCGTTTTTAGCAGCGATCACTCCCCCTACGGGGATCTGCCCGATGGGTCCGGTAGGGCAAGCGTCAGGCATGACGGCCCCCGCCGTGATGGTTGGGGTTTTCATGAGCTCATCCATGGTCGCAAAGACCTGCTGCACGTTGGCCGCCTCTTCTGCGGATTCGGCTCGGATATTTTTGTGGTAATTGACGACTCCCTGTTGGTGGGGCTCCAAGATGCTGGGAGAAACCTCCGCCAAGTAATTGGCTAAGGCTTCCCCTGCCAGCTCATGGCTATTGGCGTACTCAATGGCTGCTTTGAACCACTTGCCTGGTCGATAACCCAAATCAATCAAGGTTTTGCCGGTAACTTTCATGTCGCTTATGTTATGGGTACAAGTTTAGGATCTAAGTGCGCAGCCATTTTGCGTAGTTGGGAGGTTTGGCTAAATTTAGTCATGGCCTGGAATAAAAATGCGTTGCTCCGTTACCGAACCATCGACCAATGTTTGCGCAATCTGTCGAGGAAATGGACTTTAGAGGATCTGATCCAAGCTTGTTCAGATGCTCTCTATGAATTTGAGGGCAGGGACGTACAAGTCAGCAAGCGGACGATTCAGTCGGACCTGCAATTCATGCGCAGCGATAAATTAGGCTACCATGCTCCGATCATTGTGTATGAGAAAAAATACTATGCCTATTCGGATCCGGATTTTTCCATCACCGATATTCCCCTGACCCAGGTAGACATGGACATCCTCGCCGAGTCGGTGGAAATGCTGAAGCAGTTTAAGAAGTTTTCACTTTTTGCTGAGCTCAACGGGGTCATCCAGAAGTTAGAGGACAAGGTCTACAACGAGTCAGGGGATCGTAAGCCGATTATTCACCTAGATAAAAATGAAAACCTCCAAGGCCTGCAACACCTGGACTTTTTGTACCAAGCGATTTTAAAGCAAATCGTCCTTAAAATCACCTATCAGCCTTTTTCGGCGAGGTCTCCCCATACCTTTAACTTCCACGGCTATATCCTCAAGGAGTTCAACAACCGATGGTTTTTGGTGGGTAAACGAGAGGGATTGTATCGCATAAGGACCCTGGCTTTAGACCGAATACTGGCCGTGGACCTTGACTTGAATGTAGCCTATGAGCAGGAGGATTTTGATCCCGATCAGTACTACGCTCACACCTACGGGGTCACTGTTTTGGGCGATAAGCAATTGGTCGAGATCGTCATGCGGGTCGACCCTAGCAATGCCCCTTATGTGCTTACCAAGCCCTTTCATGCTTCCCAAAAGCTGTTGGAAGAGTTTGAGGATGGGGGCATCAAGATCAGCTTGACGGTTCACCACAACTATGAGATCGAGCGGGTTTTGCTAGG
>CAZFPQ010000430.1:0-4401 GCA_964521065.1 uncultured Bacteroidia bacterium
TCTGGCCCACCCCCCGCACCGTCTACGAGTGGCTGCAAAGCCCCGACTGTCCCATTCCGCCACTGACTGAGGAGGAACGCCTTCAATATAACCTACCTGCTCATGATTAAGCCTAATCCAACAACCCGACCCAAAGTCAGAGGGGGCCTCTCTCTAATCTTAACCTCCTTAACTTCCTTAACTCTTTTAACTTTTTTAACTCTCTTCACTGTTAACTCATCTTCCGCCCAGACCTATGAGACCCTGCGTGACTCAGGCCTGCGGGCCTATGATGCCCTGAAGTTTGAGGATGCGATTGTGCAATTTGAGGCAGCGGAAGTGCTGGCGGAGGGAGGGCAGCTAACTGAGGTGGACTCGCTAATTGATTGGGCGAAGGATGGGTACATTCGAGAGATAATCAAGGCGAAGGTTGAGTCCGAAAGAGAAAAACTATATGCCCAGGCACAAACCTTGGTGTTTCAAATGAATGACCTGCCTTCAAATTATGATGAGCGCATATTGAGAATATTGGGGGAGAAGTGGCGTCAGTTAGAAGAAAAAGGAGTGGAGCCATCCCCAGCTTTACAACGTAAAATTGCACAGCCCATTTATGATCAACTCAAAGGAATGGAGCACGCCCCACATCCTCTTTCTGAGCTGACGTTAGAGCATGGGGGAGAGATCTTGGCAGCAACTTTTTCCCCAGATGGGAAGACCATCCTAACCCGGTCAAGTGATGGGCGAGCAAAGATTTGGAAGTCCGATGGGACCCTGGTGGCAGAGTTAGATAGGGAAATATGCCCAGTATATACAGCTAAGTTTGCTCCTGATGGGCAATGCATCCTCACGGGGTCTTATGATTCCGAAAAGATGGCTCCCGATGCACCAGGGATGAAGCCTGCCAAATTGTGGGACCTGAAGGGCAATTTGCTCACTGATCTTGACCAGGGAACAGGTGCGTCTCGGCTCATTTCTTTTTCTCCCAATGGCCAATTCATCCTCACGGGGTCTTGGGGGCCGAATGCATATCTGTGGGACCTAGGGGGCAAGCTGATGGCCAACATTACCTGTAGCGATTACTTGATATCTGCTGACTTTTCGCCTGATGGCCAACGCATTCTGACTAGTTCATCTGATGGGACAGTGGCTCTATGGGGGTTAGATGGAAACTTGGTGACTAAGTGGAAGACGCAAGAAAAATCGGGAGCTTCGGCAAGGTTTTCCCCAGAGGGAGATAAGATCCTCACCGGTTGGAGTGGGAAAAATAACCTGATGAATCTATGGAGCCTTAAAGGAAAATGCTTGAATAGCTGGGAGTGCAACTCTCACGATGCTTTTGTCGATGCGGTTTATTCTCCGGATGGTCAATTCATCCTGACGGCTTCTGAGATGGGGGTGGCTGAATTACGAAATAAAATGGGAGAGTTGATATGCCTCTTAGGAGAGGCTCCCTCAGAAATCATCCCCACAAATAGTTTTTCACCTAAAGGAGACCTGATTCTCACCAAGCCAATTAGCGCCTCAAAAGCAACAACCGTTTCGATTTGGAATACGGAAGGAAAGCTATTAGCCCAGCTAGAAAATGGGGACCAACCTGTCCACTCTTTTTCTTGGTCTCCGGATGGAAAGCAAATCCTGACTAGATCGAGTCAAAGCGTCAAATTGTGGGATGTCGAAGGCCACTTGCTAGCCGTCTTTGATAAACATAGCTCGTCCATTTCCTTCTCAGTCTTTGGGCCAGATGGGCAATCTGTCTTGACGGGTTCGCGGGACGGAATGGTCAAAATATGGAGACCTAAAACAATGTTGGCGGTCAACTTAGAAAAGCACAGTGGAATGCTTAATTCCTTGGCTTTTTCTCCTGACAGCAAATACATTCTGACTAGTGCTGAGGATAGCACTGCCAAATTGTGGGACTTAGAGGGGAAGTTATTGCTAGATCAAAAGATTCAAACTAGCCCCATTCAATCTGCCAACTTTTCTCCAGATGGGATAAGAATCCTTGTAGAAGCCCCTAATCCTTGGGAAGGCTCCGTAATGGGACGGGAAGTTCAGTTATGGGATTTGACCGGAAGGGTAAAGACTAACTTTGAACAGGAATTAGGGGGGATTTTAGAAGTGACTTTTTCGCCTGACGGCCGCTCTATTCTCACTTGCTCATCAGATAGTACCGTCAAATTGTGGGACTTAGAAGGAAATTTGCTCAGGGTTTTTGAGGCATCGGGAGATTTGGTCACCCATGCAATGTTCTCACCGGATGGACTTGCCTTGTTGACCCTATCTGATGCAGCATCTGTAAAACTCTGGGATTTGGACGGGAATCTCCTGGGTGAGATTAACCAAGATAGTTATGCTGCTGACCAAGTTCGTCTTGCCCACGCCAATAAACACGTATTTCTATTTTCCCCTGATGGGCAACACCTGTTGGTACGCACTTCTTGGCAACAATCCTCAACGTTCGAACCGTACCCTGCGGGGCCTGAGGTTTCTCTTTTGTGGAAAATAGATGCTGATTCATTGATTCTCTTGAAGGGGCATAGCGATGGGATTTATTCAGCACTCTACTCTCCCGATGGAACCCGAATTCTGACCACTTCCCAAGACGGGACCGCTATTTTATGGAACCTGAATGGGCAAGTTTTGGCTGAACTAAAAGGACATGATGCTGCGGTGTTTTCAGCTTCCTTTTCACCTGATGGGAGAACCATTCTCACCAACTCACAAGATGGAACGGCTAAACTGTGGGATCTTTCAGGTGAGCTATTAGTTAATTTTGATACTGAGGGGGGATATAATTTTTTCTCGATCTTTTCTCCTGATGCTACCCGTATCCTAACCCAATCAAGGCTCTCGGAAGTCAAATTGTGGGACCTGACTGGTACATTACTGGCTGATTTTGGCAGGGTTTCCTCTCCCTTAAGCTTAGACGCTAACATTTTTTCTTCTGATGGGAGGTATATGCTTCTAGACTCCAAGCTTTGGGATTTTCAAGGACGATTGTTAGCTGAAAGGGATAATGCAGGATCACCGTCAATTTTTTCTCCTGATGGCCGGTATATCCTTTCTAGAGATTCCAATTATTCTGCACAACTCTGGCCCACCCCCCGCACCGTCTACGAATGGCTGCAAAGTCCTGAGTGCCCCATCCCTCCGCTGACCAAGGAGGAGCGCCTTCAATATAATCTACCTGCCGAGGACTAAGCCACCATCCATAATCAAGCCATCCGCCAAAAAATACCTGCTCCCCCCCCTTAACTCCTTTCACTTCTTAACTTTTTTAACTCTCTTAACCCCTTAACTCTCCCACTCCCCCATGTCCGACACTCCCTTCAAATTCCTCGACGCCTACGGCAAGGAAGACGCCAACCACTTCTACGGTCGTACCCGTGAGACCGCGCGCCTCTACAACGCCCTCAGCGCGGCCAACCTGGTGCTGCTCTATGGAGCCTCCGGCACGGGTAAGACCAGCCTCGTCAACTGTGGACTGGCCAACAAATTCTACGATACCGACTGGGTACCAGTCTTCATTCGGCGAGGGGAAGACAT
Source organism: uncultured Bacteroidia bacterium (assembly GCA_964521065.1). Taxonomy (GTDB): domain Bacteria; phylum Bacteroidota; class Bacteroidia; order J057; family J057; genus CAYVAP01. The sequence continues at coordinate 3,526 of CAZFPQ010000430.1, forward strand.
CAGCCGCTCCATCACCCGGGAGTTTACACGGCTACTGAGCGAGCAAGGGCAGGAGGTCTCGCTGCAAGGGCTTTCGCTCAATGAGCAGATACAGCGATTGTACAACGCCTTCTTCCGGACGGTTTACCTGATCTTCGATCAGTTTGAGGAGTTTTTCGTCTTAGGCAGCCGAGAGGAGCGGCAAGCCTTCTACCGAGACTTGGCCAAACTGCTCAAGGCCCAGTTGCCGGCCAAAGTGCTGATCATCATTCGGGAGGAATACTTGGCCTATTTGTCAGAGTTTGAGAAAGTCGTGCCCGCGCTTTTCGACAACCGCCTGCGCATCGAGAAGATGAACGACCTCAACCTCTACCGCGTGGTGGCCGGCACCGCCAAATTTGCCGAGGTCGAGCTGGCCGAACCCAAGACCACCATTCCGGCCATCGTCGAAAACATCCGCAATCCCCGTGAGGGTGTGGAGCTGGCCCACCTGCAAATCTACCTCGATCGCCTCTACCGACAGGACGAAAGACGCCAGGAGCAAGCCGGGGAAGAACGCGGGGTGCGCTTCGACCCCAGCTTGGTCGGAGAGGGGGGGCAGTTGGCCAACATCATCTCCGACTTCGTGGAGGAGCAGGTCAAAGTGGTCTCTGCCGAACTCAAACAGCGCGGCCAAACCCGCGACAACCTTGCCTTGGAAATCCTCTACGCCTTGGTCACCGACGATGGCACCAAGCGCATCATGAATGACCGCAACATCCGCGAGCGCGTGCAGCAGCGCACCGCCATCGATGCGGAGACGGTGGACTATTGCATCCGACGGTTCAATGAGTTGAAATTAATCCGCATATTACCTGATGATTGAAGAAGTTGAAAAGTTAATGAGTTAAGAGTTAA
>CAZFPQ010000431.1:0-4388 GCA_964521065.1 uncultured Bacteroidia bacterium
ATGGCTGCAAATTCAGAAATTGATAAACTAGATCTTCGCATTCTTTCTATACTCATGGCTGATGCTCAGATCCCCTACACTGAGATCGCTAAAAGATTGGACGTATCTGGTGGAACGGTCCATGTAAGGATGAAAAAACTGATCGGAATGGAGGTCGTCAAAGGATCTCACCTGGAGGTAGACGCAAGTTCCCTAGGGTATGATATCTGTGCTTTTGTAGGAATGTTTTTGGAAAAAGGTTCCCTGTATAACCGCATCGTGAAGCAGTTGGAAGAAATTCCTGAAATCACGGAAATCCACTACACAACCGGTCGATATGGGATTTTCTTGAAAATCATTAGTAGGAATACCCGCGAATTGCGGTCCATACTCAACGATAAGGTCCAACCTATCGAAGGCATCCAACGGACGGAGACTTTTATTTCTCTGGAGGAAAGTATGAAGCGCCCCATTCAAATTCTCCGGGAGGACGCTCTGCCCGAAAAAACTCGCTGATTCATGCGTTTGGACATTATTTCCGTTGTCCCCCAGTTGCTGGAAAGCCCACTTTCTCATAGCATTCTGCAGCGAGCCCAAGACAAGGGCCTCCTAGAGATTCATATCCACGACCTGAGAGATTTTGCCGTAAATCGCCATGGGCAAGTGGATGACTATCCATTTGGAGGAGGATCAGGCATGGTTCTAATGGTTGAACCAGTGGCTCGATGCATCAGAGCCCTGCAAGAGGAAAGAGACTACGATGAGGTCATTTACCTCAGCCCAGATGGTCAGCGATTAGATCAATCTTTGGCCAATCAGCTATCTCTCAAGCAAAACCTAATTTTATTGGCTGGCCACTACAAAGGACTAGATCAGCGAGCCCGTGATTTATTCGTGACTAAAGACATCTCGATCGGAGATTATGTGCTGTCGGGGGGAGAACTCCCTGCCCTTGTACTTACGGATGCAATAGGGCGCCTCTTGCCTGGGGTTTTGGGCGATGAAACCTCTGCCTTAACTGACAGCTTCCAAGACGGACTGCTAGAAGCCCCCTTGTATACCCGTCCCGCAGATTTTGAAGGACATACCGTCCCAGATGTGTTGCGATCTGGGCACGCAAGGAAAATAGACGAGTGGAAAGATCAAGAGTCTCTAGCCAAGACCAGGCGCCTGAGGCCTGATCTACTAAACCCTGAATCAGGAGAATAAGCAAAGGCCATGCGCGGTACACCTCTAGTCCTTAAAGGGATAAGCATTGGACTGCTGGTTTTGATGCCTCTCCTTCTTCTTGGGCATATATTGGGATGGGCCTTTTTCGATCCCACCCAGACCCATCAGTGTTTTCACTCAGACTTGGCGTTTCAATATCTTGGCTACGGCTACTTTCGACATAGTCCTTGGAGCTTTCCTATCGGCGAAATTCAAGGATATATGCATCCCTTAGGATCTAATGTCGGCTATACCGATAGTATCCCACTGATGGCAATTCTGTTCAAAATTGCCGAACCCCTTTTGCCACTAGACTTCCATTATTTCGGGATTTGGTTCACGCTGTGCTTCGGCCTGCAAGTGTATTTTGCTTGGAAGTTGATGGGGCTTATTCCCGCATTCGATTTATCCAGTCGAGTAGTCGCCAGTCTTCTATTGGCTTTGAGTCCGATTTTAATTCATCGGGTAATGCATGCCGCATTATGTGCCCATTTCCTCATCCTTGCAGCACTATATCTATATAAAACAAAGGCTTCTGTCTCTCAAGGGTATGCTCTTGCGACCCTACTGCTTTTGCTTAGTGCTTGGATTCATCCCTATCTGGTAGTCATTCAAGTAGCTCTCTGGGGAGGGCATCTGTTGGAGGGGATGAGAAGTAAAGGATGGCGGCGCTTAGGACGTGAGTTAAGTCTTTTGCTTTTGGGGCCACTAATGGTGCTGTTGAGTTGGTATATAATCGGTTATTTTTCTTTGCCTCGAATGGCTACCGCTTCTGAAGGGCTGGGAGAGTATACGTTTAACTTGAATGGCCTATTCAATAGCATGGGGTGGGGGAGCTTGCCCGGTTTACCCTACAAGGTATTGCAGTATGAGGGCTACGCTTACCTAGGAGCAGGCATAGGAGGAATAGCTATTTGGACTTTCGCGCTCTTCATGCGAAGGAAGCTGATGGACAGGCATGACAACGGGACCCCAAATTTAGTCCCTGAGAAAACCCTAAGAGCAAAAAGGCAAAGGATTTGGTGGATCATGGTCATTGCTTTGGCCTTTATTGCGCTAGGACCCAAACCCGGAATCGGGGAGTTTGTGCTGTTTTCTTATTTATCCGAAGTACATAACTGGTCCTGGCTCCAAGCTTTTCGCTCTACGGGGCGCTTTATCTGGCCGCTTTGGTATACCTTGGCCTTTTTCGTCATCCAGACTTGGAGTCAAGTAAAGCTAGGAAAATTTCAAACTCCGGTTTTATTGCTGCTGCTGCTGGTCCAAGCGATCGATATCTGGCCATTGATTCAAGTCAAACGATTAGATGCGAGACCAAGTCCTGAACTCGCCTTTGATGCTCCGAATTGGGCTTCAATGATTCAGCATGCAGATTCCATCCTATTTTATCCCAGTTTTCAAACAGGTTATGGGGCAAACTTAGCTCCCTTGTACATTGCTGATTTAGCCCGGCAATATCGGAAGCCCAGCACCTTCGGAAATGCTGCAAGGGCAAATCCCTATCAGATGACCCGATACCAGCAAGCACTTCGGATGCGACTGGAATCCGGACTCCTATCGCCTTCTACCTTATATATAATGCCTCCTGCTTTAGCCCCTGATCTAGACTTTACGTTGGCTGATAGTCAGAATGCTGGCGTCTTCTTGGATGATCTGTTGGTGATGGGGAAAGAAACAAAGCAGAATACGATTATTAAGGACATCAGTAAAAGTCAAACCCGTCAAGGCTTGTTGCCTAGGTCTCTGAATCTCTTTCTGAGAAAATACGACACTTTTCTTCAAGTTCTGGTGGTACATGACGATGGGATGTCAAACTTAGGTCAAGAAAACAGGAGCTATTTACAGGGAATTGGTTTACATCCCGAAGAGGTCCACGTTCGCGGGTCGTATTTGGCAATAGTTAAGGCAGGGCATGTGTTAGCGGAGGAGTGGGACAATGAATTGAAATTATATGCGGATTTTTGTCGGGGGGATTCACTGGCGGGGGTTCATATTCCGGCGAACCTACACATCGAATCGGCGGGACACGGCAAAGGGTGGAGCTCGGCAGTGTGGGTAGATGGTGTGCGCCATGCTTATCGGAAGCGCGGTTTTTCGGTTTTGATCTTCGATAAAAGGGGCGTTCTAGTAGCTGAGGAACACTTTGATACGTATGCGAGGCCTTATCGATTGGAGTGAGAGATCATGACTCTATTAACTCATTAGAATCTCTCTCAAGAAAATTCTCATATACGTTTTGCAAACCCCAAACAAAGATGTAATTTTGCGTTCCATCTTAATCAGGAGATAGAAATGGAAGAACTGATCAAGCTAGTAGAAGCAGGTGACTTGCGCGATGAAACACCTGAATTCAAGGCTGGCGACACGGTAGAAGTATATGTCCGCATTGCGGAAGGAGATAAAGAGCGTATCCAGGTTTTTAAGGGTGTTTGCATTCAGCGCCGCGGTAAAGGCTCCACAGAAACCTTTACAGTTAGAAAAATTTCTGGCGGAATTGGGGTAGAGCGTATTTTCCCTGTTCACTCGCCAAGCATAGAGCAGATTAAGCTCATCCGACGCGGTCGAGTTAGAAGAGCACGCCTCTTTTACCTGAGAGATAAGATTGGTAAAGCAGCTCGTATCAAGGAGCTCAAACCAAGGGCATAATTTTTGAAAGTAAGTGTTGCATGAGAGCTATTTTTGCTCTAATTTTGCAAGGCTTTTTCAAAAAGCAGCTTAAGGGCCATTGCCGATGTAGCTCAGTTGGCCAGAGCGGCTGATTTGTAATCAGCGGGTCGGCGGTTCGAATCCGTCCATCGGCTCAGCTAGTTGAAATATTTTGAGATAACTATTGACAGATTCGGCAAATCCATAGATATTTGCCGAACTTTTGAAGAGGGGAAGGACGGGCCTGTTGGCCTGGTGTAGAAAAGGGGAGATACCGAAGCGGTCAAACGGGGCAGACTGTAAATCTGTTGGCTTAGCCTTCGTAGGTTCGAATCCTGCTCTCCCCACTCGATATTTGTTCTTTATTTTTTGACATATCAAAAATTTAAGCGGGAGTAGCTCAGTTGGTAGAGCATCAGCCTTCCAAGCTGAGGGTCGCGGGTTCGAGTCTCGTCTCCCGCTCAATTTTTAAGGAGAAAAGAAGCCAATGTAGCTCAGCTGGTAGAGCACTTCCATGGTAAGGAAGGGGTCACCGGTTCGAGTCCGGTCATTGG
>CAZFPQ010000432.1:0-4388 GCA_964521065.1 uncultured Bacteroidia bacterium
TTCTTCGAGAACCAGCTGATGGTTTCTCACTACCAGCACGCTGTGCAACTGATGGTCGGCAGCTTGGAGTTGGTTGAACAGTTGGTAGATCAAGGCCGAGTCTATTCCCTGTGAGCCTAGCTTGTCGGTGCTCCAAGCATCTTCGAGTTGCGTGGGTTGGGAATAGGTGTAAGACTCCTGGGCGTAAGTGAGCTGGCCAGAGATTAAGGTAAAGATTAAGGAAGCAACTAGGGTTTTAGGCATTTAGGGCTACTGTTTGCTGTGTCGCTGGTCGAACTAAATGGACCAGAACCTATTTCAAATTACAGCAAAAAAATATGGTTGACCTGCTAACCTTAGCAGAGGCCAACCACATTATGTTATTTAGCAAGAACTACTTCCCGTGCTTGTCCTTCCATTCTTTTACGATGGCGGGCAAGTCCTCCCCTTCTGCTACAAATATGAGCGAAGCGGAGTTCATGCAGTAGCGCAGCCCCGTTGGAGCTGGACCATCCTTAAAAACATGGCCGAGATGCGAGCCGCTTCCACTGTCAACTACCTCCGTACGAACCATGCCATAGCTTCTATCGGAAATCTCTTTGACGGCACCCTCTTCAATGGGTTTGTAGAAGCTGGGCCATCCAGTGCCCGATTTAAACTTGTGCTCGGAGCTGAATAAAGGCTGTCCCGTGGCCGCTGAGTAGTAGGTTCCTTTTTTCTTATTATCCCAATATGCTCCGGTAAAAGCACGTTCTGTTCCCTGCTGACGCAGGATGCGAAACTGCTCCGCAGAAAGGATCTCTTTCCACTCCTCTTCTGTTTTTTGAATGGGGTAGGAATGATCGTCTTCCTTTGAGTGGGATTGTGTCTGGCAAGCCCCTGTGAAATAGGCTAGGCTGAGAATTAAGATAAGCGAAAACCTCATAATTTTTTCTTTTCCTCTCGGTAAACGGAAGCTCAAACCATTTGTTTGCTGGAACGAGGCTTTAAACCTGGAATTGGTCCAAGAGATCTTTCCATATGTTTTGCACCTGACATTTATTACCAGGAATACCTAAAAGTCTGAGCTTACAAAACGGGTAAAATGCCTCTTAAAAAGCAGGCAAAGTGATCATCCCTGCGCTCCTGGTAATCTACGTTTGCAATCATTTATCTTCCAGAAAAGTAGAATTACGGAGTCTGGCCAGGCTATCATTTAACCGATCAAGTCCTGATACCTCATCGGCTCGGAGGTCCCAAAAAAGTCTAGGCGCCACCCATTTAGTTCAAATGTCGGTATTCCTTTGGGCTTAGCCCTGTTTTGGATTTAAACAGGTTGCTGAATCGCTGGGGAAACTCAAAGCCCAAAGAATAAGCAATCCCGCTAATGGTATCGCTGGAGTTGAGCAGGCTATTTTTGGCCCGTTCAATCAAGAAAAAGTGAATGTGCTCTAAGGCGGTTTTCCCGGTTTCCTTCTTGAGTAAATCACTTAAGTAATTGGGTGAAAGATTTAGCTGCTTTGCACAATAGTCCACGCTGGGAATTCCCTTTTGGGACGCGAGATCAGCATCATAGTAGTTGACCATAAACCGCTCAAACTTTGACAAGATGTCGCTATTCAGGTAGGTTCGGGCATAAAACTGACGGTCATAAAACCGGAGGCAATAATCCAGAAACAACTCGATATTTGATACGATAAGGTGCTGGCTATGTCGGTCTAGGGGCTGGCTGTATTCTTGAACAATCTTTTGCAACAAGTCCTCTATGGCTACCCTTTCATCCTCCGATATATGCAGGGCCTCATTTGAGTCATAATGAAAAAATGAATACTTGCTCATTTTGCCAGACAGGTCAGATTTCCTGAAAATATCGGGGTGGAACACCAATGACCAGCCTTCTGGATCGATTTGTTCGTCTTCGGTCTTCTCGTTGTTGAACTTCATCACCTGCCCAGGAGCGGTGAAGACCAAGGTGCCTTCCTCATGGTCATATGAATTTCTCCCATAGGAAAAAGAGCTACACACATTGGAGGACTTGAAGATGATCGTGTACAAGTGATTGATGACCTTGACCCCCTGCATTCCCGAGATACTCTGTATATCTCGGTTGTGAATCACCGTGACGAGTTGATGCTTGGGGGCTGACAATCCCCCCATTTTATGCATCTGTGCTACTCTATTTAACGTTATGATATCTTCCATAATGCTTACCTCAGAGGAAAAACCCCGCTAATTACTGGATGTAAGTATCATAAAACTCTTCAAAAGCATCTAACTGAAACTTGTTTGCTTCCTTGGCAATGGCTGCCTCTGGCGAGCCCACCTCAAAACCGTGATAGCCTCCTTCGAAGACTTTAAACTTAACGGGAACACCCGCCTTTTTCAACGCTTCTATATAGGCTTTGTTTTCATCGAGAAATGGCTCTAAATCTCCTACGAAGCTGATCGTTGGGGGAAAATCGCGGTAGTCCTCGTTCAAGGCCGGAGAGGCATAACTGGGCACTTCCCCACTTAGGTTCCTCAGGTAAAGGTTCCAGGCAAACGTGTTGATATTGGCATCCCACATCGTAGAGCCAAGCATCTGAGAGGACTCGGTGATCCTTCTATGGTCGAGCATGGGATAGATGGGCATTTGAAAAGCAAGCTTCACATCTTGGGTGTCACGGGCTTTCAGGGTAACAGCAGCCGTCATGCCTCCTCCCGCGCTGTGTCCAGCGATGATAAAGTTATTGGGGTCTATGTTGAGCCTCTCTGCATTATCTCGCATCCAGAGGAGCACGTCGTAGCAATCGTTAAAACCGGCCGGAAATGGGTCCTTCTGGGAAAGCCGGTAATCAGGTGCCACAATGACGATATCCCGTCTTTGCAGGACATCCGCAAAAAATACGTTTGCCATCTCAGGTAGCCCCATCATATAGCCTCCCCCATGCAAGTAAAGCATGGCAGGCAGCGCTTTGGTATTTCCCTCAGGTCGGAACAGTCGGGTACGGATTTCATGCCCCTTGGTGGTGGTGCTTGGAACCTGATGCGTTTCATTGATCGCTGATTTGACCTTCTGCCCTTTAGAGAGTCGAACCAGCCCCGTCATGAGCCTCAGGCTCCACTTCTTTGAATTAACGGAAACCAGGAATCGATACTGGTCATATTGGGCTTGCAGCTCCTTGTCGTACATTTCTTTGGTAACAGTCATGTCCATTTTTAATTGATTGAAAACATCATCATTTGATCTGGACACGAAGAAAAATTACCGGAGAAGCATGCCCTAAAGGATTTCCATGAAATGCTAAAGGATTTCAGTGTTGGGGGATAGATGGGCCTAGGCTCCTCATAGCATCAGCTAATTGCTTTGGGCTCCGGCGGAAAGTAAGGGGTATCAGCCTGAGCATCGATCCCGAATCATCTCCTCATGGCTGGTTGCAGGGAATACCCTCTCACCTCATCCATTCAATCACTTTTAGGGCGATTCCACTTACATTTAAGATAAAGGCAGAAGCGACAAACAACAGGTAAGAAATGATTCCTATGAGGGTCATGTTGTGGGGCCGTTTCTGCTTCCTCACATCCACCACGAGCATAGATAGGAGCAACAGAAAAGGAATCACAGTGGCATATATCCCGCCACTTGCACCCGGATTTTCTCCGATCATAAATAGCTCCATTTTTCCAATTCGCACCAAGGCTTGTTGGCAGATCAAAATAGAGGCAATCACCATGGCTCTCTTGTGCCCCTCCGCACGATGCCTGAGTCTGTAAGCAAGAAGGAAAAACACGGAGAACAGCATCAGTTGGATGGCATCTCCAGTGATGATCAAGGCCGAAAAGGCTTGTTGTTTTTCCACTTCTGCTCCTGGAATCAGGAGATCGAATTGGGCAGGATATAGGTCAGCTTAATTGATGGCCTCTTCTTTAAAGTGCTTGCGTAGTTCCTCTTGAAGGCAATTGATTTTTTCTTGAACGGTTCTTTCTCCAGAGAACTTCCGTGGGTTACCACACATAAAACATGAGCAAGGTTTGGGGGTATCGATGATCATCGCAGACTTAGAGTTCCAGGCTAGCGAACCATCCCAATACCTCTTTCGCTTTTTCAACAAGCGCTTTCGATGATGTCGTCTAAGTGCCCGTTGGTAATTTTTCATGACATCAAGATTCAGTTAACACCTAATTTACGTTGCCTTGTCAGAGAAGATTTGATCGTCATGCTTAATTCGAGGCCACTTAGGCGTCTTGTCCCATCGAAAGCCCAATCTCTGCACCTTAGCTATACATGCCCCTCATAATGAGATGTTGGGCAAACTGCGCCCGAGATTCCCCATTAATCTTTAGACCTTCCCTTTGACAATAGTCCATCAAATCGAAAAGGTCCACTTCAACATCAACACATATTTGGTCGATACTCATCAATCTTCGCTTAGTCTTTTCTTTGGCTATTA
>CAZFPQ010000433.1:0-4375 GCA_964521065.1 uncultured Bacteroidia bacterium
ACGCCGGTGTCTATCTCTACACCGCCAAGATCGGCACCCAAACCTACAAAGGAACAGTTACGCTATTGAGATAAGCGTAGCGGAATCAATGGTACTGACAAGAGGAGGGGCAATGCCCTTCCTCTTTTTTTTATAAAAAATTTTCTCCCAAAAGTTGAAATAGGCATCTTTATCTAGCTTACTTCGTATATTTCATACAGCTGAAGTGAGTGAGCTCTTTTATATTTTTGCTTGGGATTAAATAAATTTTCCATCTTCCCGAATTTCCTTGCAAATGAAGCTAAAGCCACTCCCATCACTTATCATTCTTGTAGTCCTAATTGCTGACTCCTCCGCATTATTCTCCCAAAAAAAAGGAGATGATCCTGAGTTAGAGTTAATCTTAAGCACCCAGGTACTTTCCGAGCCGGAAGTCCAGCCAAAACATAGTGGCTACTACCTACATGCCAATAGCAAATTTGTAGACGAACTGATTTCCCACCACCTCAGAGGCGAGATCACCCTATATCGTGATGCGGGAATGCAAATTGCTTATCCCGGCCCTAGCGAGCTGTTTGCCTACGCTGACACAGCCTTTGGACAAGTAAGTGGCCTCCGTGCCAAAGGCCTAGAACCTCAGCCACAGGCTCGCACCCGATCTATGGCTTCGACTACCCAGGCCATGTCACTCACCGAGGTACATTCCATAGCAGGGGATCTTCTCAATGCCCCAACTTGGGGTCTCATGATGCTAAGCAGGGAGGCTGCATCTATGACCTATCAGAACCGCGAAGATCTTATGTCTCAAATCAAGCAGCTTTGGAAGCTCAGGGTTCCTCTACAGCGCATGTCACGCTTAAGCCCATGGAGTTGGGAATCTGATCGGGTATTATTTTTCACGGCTGAAGTAGGAGCAGAAGGTCAGCTACAGTTCAATCGTGCCATCCTTTTACTTGAGTACATTCATCAACTGGGAGGAGAAAAGAAAAAGGATTTGGGAGTCATGGTATTTGACCCCAATAGTCCCGAAGTTCCTTGGGAATTACTCTCCGTGAGTACTGACATGAGAGGAATTGAAGAAGGACTGGATCCCTCAGAAGTGGTTGACCAACGTAGAGCATACTTAGAGCCAGTGGGGTATCGAGTTGGGCAAGATCAAGATTTTGTTGCCTTCAAAAACTACTCCCTTTCTTTGTATGATTCGACTTCGATGCAAACAAGGGACTCACTCCTGCAGGCTTGGCAAGTTAGTTTTCCTTTGAGTAAGTCAGAGGAGCTGGTCTCTTCTCATCCGCTCCAGACCAAGCCCTACAGTCTCTACATTGATGCCCAATGGTTCCAAAACCCTCCCGAAATGAGTGAGTGGGCTCAGGATCAATACAAGGCTAAAAGCTGGCAAAAAACCTTAGACTGGGTTAAACAAGCTAATGATACCTTGCTGAAAGTATGGAGAACGGGTGAAGTCGCCTTTTTCACCCCTCAAGGTGGTGCACGGTCTTACCCAGATGCATTGGCTTATATAGACGCCCAATCACAAATCAAACGCTGGATGAAAAGGAGGGTGAGTCATGTTCAAGCCAACGACTTTCAGGTGGCTGCCTTTCAGCCAGAAGCCTACTGGGATAGCCTGGCGGATCTTTCTCGATTCGACTTTAGCTGGAAGGTAGATGGAGAACTAACTTGGTATCAAGGGCAAGTCAGCTTCCGTCCAAAATGGCTTACCTTGGTTTGTCAGGATCCTTCTGCGGTGCTGCCAGGCATTCCTCTAACCATGGTCGATGTGGAAGAAGTGTCAGATTTAAATCTTGGGGTAGAGGATCTCGGCATAGAAGAATTTTTAAGTAGCGGCGAATACACATCTTATCCCTTGAGTGTAAATCATGAATCCTTTTACTGCCTTGACCAAGCTGTACTGGTGAGCAAAATTCTAGAAAAAGGGGCTTGGGATATGCTTCCAACCTGGCTCGTAAAAGGAGCTTGGCCTAGCCAAGCTGGGTCTCAATTTTGGGAAGAGAATTGGCTCGCCATCAAAAAGTCCTTGAAAAAAAGTGCCTACTAACCCAAACAATTTATTCCAGGATTTCTTTTTCCAGCATGAAGAAATCACTTTACTGGGCACTTTCTATTCTAGGAGGCTTAATGCTTTTATTTGGATTGCTTTCTTGTCTGGCGAGTAAGCCTTTGCCCCAAGGTAGAACGGGAAGTGAAGCAGACGCCCTGGCTCAAAAAATGCTGAGTGCCATTAATGCTACCGCTTGGGATAGTACGGGAGCCATTAGTTGGAGCTTCGTCGGGCAAAATCAGTATCTATGGGACCGGGAAAGGAGCTACCTCCAAGCCAACTGGGGTAACTACCGGGTCTTGGTAAACTTGAGCAATCAGAAAGGTTTAGCTTTTAAGAAGGGGGAAAAGTTGGAAACCGCTGAAACGGAAAAACTAGTTAAGAAAGCCTATGAACGTTGGATCAACGATTCTTTTTGGTTACAAGCCCCAGCCAAAGTATTTGCTTCTGGAACGAGCCGTACGCTGATAGAATCCGAAGATGGGAAAGTGGGCCTGTTGATCACTTATTCCTCTGGCGGAGTCACCCCAGGAGATAGCTATTTGTGGGAGCTTGATGCAGCAGAGAAGCCCCAGGCTTGGCGCATGTGGGTTTCAGTCTTACCAATCAAGGGAATGAGGGCTACATGGGAGAACTGGCAAACCCTTTCAACCGGTGCAAAAATCGCGACTACACACAAAATGGGACCGGTTACCCTACGCGTCGAAAACCTACGAGGAGCCCGCCATTTGGAGGACCTACTTAATGGAGCCCCAGACCCATTTATCGAGTTGATGAAGTAAAATCAACATCCTTTTCTACAGATTGCCTGTTCACCTTCGGCCGAAGCTGTATATTGCCGCCGAAATGAAAGGCATACCAACAACGTTTCGATCAAGCACAGCGACGTATCTGCTCACTTGGACGGTAGGCATCATTCTACTTTGTATCCCCTTGATTCAACTGGGTTATGAGCAGAGTTTTTTGACCCTAAATGCACTGCGTTTCACCTGGTTAGACTTCTTGATGCCTCACTATACCCACGTAGGAGATGGCTTGATGCTTGCCTCAATAGGCGCAATCTTTATTCTTATCAGAGAAGATTTTCCCCTACTGGTATTGCTGGTCATCACCCTGATACTGGTCATGATCTTGGTAAGCATTTTTAAAAACTTGGTCTTTACCCACTGGGGACGTCCAGCGGTGGTTTTTGCCTATCCTCCTCAGGATTTCTTCATGATTAGTACACGTCCGCTTTCTAGCCTAAGCTTTCCCTCAGGACATACCACAGCTGCCGCTGCCGCAGGGTTTTTCCCGGCCTTAGCCACTCGATCTAGGTGGGGAGGATTGATAATAGGTCTCCTGATGTTCGCTATAGGGTACAGCCGCATTTACATTGGGGTGCACTTTGTGGGCGATGTAGTAGCAGGGGCTTTTCTTGGATTAGGGATTGCATTAGGAGTCATGCTTAGCTTACATAGTTCTGTTTATGCATGGTGGCTTCGACTAAGTCTTGCTAAACACATACTTTTCCATCGGATAGCATGGTTGGTCAGCCTCTTAATAGGGCTTGTTGGTTTGGTGAGTTTATACCTCATATATTATGGATAGCGCCCCTTCCTTGTGGCTAGAATGGGACTGGGCCATATTTCAGTTGATCAATGGCTGGCATGGTCCACTGGGAGATCGGTTCATGTACCTAGTTTCCGAAACTTGGCCATGGATTCCCCTGTATTTGATTTTGCTTTGGGGCGTGTACCATCGCTGGGGTTGGAAGGGATTGCTATGGGTAGTGTTGATGTTGGCGATGCTGGTGAGCCTTACTGACCGCATCAGTGCTGGCTTCTTCAAACCATTTTTTGAACGCCTACGTCCTTGCCATGCCGCCGATCAACTGCCCTTCCCCGTTCACGTTTTGCCTGGCGACTGCGGAGGCCGGTACGGATTTGTCTCCTCTCACGCATCCAATTTCTTTGGACTAGCAACTTTCTTCTCATTGGCCTTCAAACATAGAGGCTGGACTTTGGGCTTATTTCTCATCGCTACCTTGGTGAGTTATAGTCGAATATATTTAGGTGTGCATTATCCTAGCGACATCCTGGGGGGGGCACTCCTTGGGATGATATGTGGCTGGGTAATGGCATTCACTTTCAACCAAGTACAAGCCCGGTGGCCCAAGCATTTCCAAAAATGACTTGAACCTTAAGCATATTCAGGGGTTCTATTTTACTTAGGCCCTGGAAGGGGGGAGTTGAGGGAGTTGAGAGTTAAGGGAGTTAAGGGAGTTAAGGGAGTTAAGGGAGTTAAGAGAGTTAAGGGAGTTAAGGGAGTTAAGGGAGTTAAGGGAGTTAAGGG
>CAZFPQ010000434.1:0-4350 GCA_964521065.1 uncultured Bacteroidia bacterium
GGCCTTACTTTTTTTGAAAAAAAGTAAGCAAAAAACTTCTGCATTTTAGGCCCTCGCGCTAAGCCACCCCAGTGCACCAAATGCAGCCCAACGCCGCCACAAGTACGCTTTATGCTCTCCACAGCTCCTAGCGGGGATTTGTATTCTGTGACAGAAACAGCCCAACTCCGCCAAAATGAACCTTGATTAAGCTGCCCCAAAGACCAAAAGGCTGATGGGCATCCTCGCCTCATCTCGCCACAATTCTGGTCAATAGTAGTCTTGAGATACATAGTTATCTGCTTTAAAAGGCGCTAATGGCATTGCTCAACTCAAACATAGGCAGGTACATGGCCACCAAGATCACGGCCACCATCACCCCTAATACAATGATGAGCACTGGTTCTAAAAACTGGGTCAGTTGGCTAACTCCCGCTTGGCTTTCCTCTTCTAGGTTTTGGGCCAACTGATCTAGGAGGCGATCAAGCTGGGCACTTTGTTCACCGACCTTGACGATCTGGGTAAAGAAGCGGGGGAAAATCGGGTGTTGAGCCACGGCAGCATGGAAGGTGCTGCCTTCGATCACCGCTTGCCGAACCTGTTGGAGGGCTTTTTGTAATGGGTAAAAACTGACGATGTCGTCCATCAAGGTCAAGGCTTGGTCTAGGTTGACTTTTGCTCGTAGAAGAAGGGACAAGGTATAACAGAGCCGGGCCATCTGGAGCTTGAGAAAAAGGGGGCCAACCACGGGGATGCGCAGCAGAATATTGGATCCCACTTTGCGAAAGCCTTCGCGCTTGCGGATTAGCCAAAACCCAGCAACTAGGCCCATCACCAAAAGCAAGATCCACGCTCCGCGTTCCTGCATGGCCGCTGAGAGTCCCAAAATGGCCTGGGTAAGCGGAGGCAAGGCCGCATCAAAGCGGGCAAAAACGTCCTCGAACATGGGGACCACGAAGGCTATCATGAACCCCAGCACCAAAATGGCTACCAGCACCACCGCCACGGGGTAGGAAAGGGCCTGTACCACCTTGCGCCGCAAGCGAATGCGCTGCTCATAAAACACACTGATGCGGCTGAGGACTTCGCCCATTTTTCCCGTCTGCTCTCCCATGCGGATGCTCTGCCGCTCGAAAGCGCTGAAGCGCTGAGGCTGGTTGGCCATGGCTTCAGAAAGGCTGTTGCCTCCTTCTAGGTCTCTTTGTAGCTGGGATAGGATGCGGCTCAGCTCTTTGCCCTTCAATTGTTCCTGCAACACCGACAAACAATCCAATACCCCCAAACCTGAGTCCAACAGGATGCCCAGCAATTGGTAAAACTGCTGCCGATCTTTCAGCTTGAAGGGATTGCCCAGGCGAATTTCGCGTTGCCAGAGGGAGGGAGTGGCCTCTACGTCTCTCCGTTTTTTTTCATTGAGGGGAATCTGGACTTGACTAAGGTCGATGCGGGTCATGGTTGGCTGATTAGGTTTGAAGACGAAGTGGCACGTACCCGTCCTTGAGGCAAAAGTCGAAACAGGTGCTGCGTTTGATGGCTGCTATCCACCCAATATATTTGATGAGGTCCTAAGCTTTCCCAGTATCCACTCACGGGCAGTGTATCGCTGCTTCCCCCCGGCTGAATGCGCAACAATTCATTTTCCCTGAATTCAAATCCCACCCAGTACTGCTCTTGTTTTTCCAGAGATATTCGCTCGGGAGAAATCCACCGTACTGCGTTGGCCTCTCGAAAGGCTCCTTGCAACATCTGCGTAGTTTGCAGCATGGCAAAGCTTTCTTCGCTACGAATGTCGTGTCGTTGCTGATAATGCACAAAGAGTCGATACACCCCGAAGCCCAAGCTCAGCACGATGCCACTCAAAACCAGGGCCAGGAGCATTTCTAAGAGGGTAAAACCAGGCAGGGTCTTCTGTTTCATGGCGTTGAGGGAATAAGGCGATGATGCTCCCATAGCAGTCGCTCGCGATGAAAGACCTGAACGCTTACCTGGGATAGGTCTGGTTGGCTAGAGTAAGGAGCCACGCGCTTAATGAGTTGGCGGCCCAGTTCCAGTTTTTCGATTTCAGTAGGAACGGGGTTGGGCAATTCTTCATTGAGCCAATCATAGCCGAGTTGCTGTGATATGGCGCGCTCAGGGGGTGACAAGGGCCCGCTCAAGCGTGCTACCAGCATCAATCCCAGCGAAAATACGACCCCGATCAGGGCTAGGGAAGTCAGTACCTCAATTAGGGTATTGCCCGGCAATTTTTTCACCAGGAATGGATGGGATCCGGCCCTATGCGAGTATGGAATGATCCATTTATTCATGAAGCTCCCTTTCGTTGTCATTTATCCAAGTCAATACCCTTGCCTCTGCCTCAGGGTAGATCATGGGTGCTACAAATTCCTTTGACAAGGCCTCTAGATCTATCTTTCCTCGCCAGAGATAATTGCGATAGCGGGAAACAGGCATTTTGACCAAAAAACTAGAGGTGATCACCGAGCCATACACTGCACCCCGCAAGTCTAGGTTTCCAGAGGTATACAGGCTGCCCCAAAGCTCACTGCCTTCTTCGAGCAACAGGTGATCTTCTGGCTGGATGCGTCCCTCAGCTTGGAACAACAAACTGCCTTCGATTAAGCTCCCGGACCGGATGAGCAACTCTCCTGTCTGATTGGGAGGATGCCAAAGCATCAAGATCGACGGATAACTCAACTGGACTAAGCTATCGACTTCAATACGGTGGGTAGCAAAGGCTTGTAAACTCCCCTGAAAGCCTGTTTCGAAATATATTTCTCGGCCAAAGACTAAGCAGTGACTCAATTCACAGTTTGCTCCAATGCTTAGTCTCCCGGTACAACCAATTCGGATGGGGCCGGAGAGTTCGCAATCACGCAGTTCTAAGTCGCCTTCTACCCAGATTTCTTGGGGCGATCTTCTCCAACTGAGGACCCGACGCTCGCCCACCAAGCGGTAGGACTCAGCCGATTCTGTTTGGGAAAGGGTCGCGGCAAGGTAGGGAAGCAAACTGCCCCAGGCTTCCCGATTTAGGGGCAAGCTATCCTGCTTGCGTAGCTCTATCTGGGCCTCCATTTTTCCAGTAAAGCCTTCCCGGTTCAAATAGCCGGGTGCCCAACCAGCGGCAGGAAGGGTGGCAGGCCCACGCAAAATGGCGCCCCCCGCCAAGGTGAGGCGATCTTGGGTTTTGGATAAAAACAGGCTTTGTCGGTAAACGGAAGGAGTTTGTTGGCCTACCAAAACCTGGGCTTGAACCCACTTACGCCTGGATTGAGCGTACAGGTTTAGCTGGTCCAATAGGCCCCACCTTTGCCGACGAATCAGGCAGGAGTCTACTCCTCGTCCAAATAGGTCCCAGGCCACCGTATCGGCCTGCGACCCATATCCGCTCAGGTAGCGCTGCAAGCCCGACTCTAGATTGAGCCACGCCAATTGTTCCGCCTGCTGGCGGTCCTGCCAGAGTCGCTGGTAAAAATTGATCCAGAGAAAAGCCCCCAGCACCCCACTGATGATCAGGGAGATCATCAGGACGTAAATCAGACTACCGCCTTGGAGGAAATAAGGCTTCATGGTTGTGAGGTTGTGTTACCTCAACATAGTGCATTTTATTGGAATATCCTAATTATCGGCCAATAGGAGTGACTGGCCTTCTAAAAGACTCTATCAAAATCAAACGGCTAAAAACGTTGTGTTAAGCTCAACCCTTACCTAGAGCATACATAACTCACAAAGAGGTTTCATCTCAGAATCAAGGACTAACAAGAATCACCCCTCCCACAGCTCCCAAAGTCGAAGCTCAAATCCCTTCAGTACATCCTCCCCTGAGAGCGCTGTCTCAAAATTATCAACGTGATCGACGCTGCCATCGACGCGGTAGATCCAGACCTCTTGCTGTACAGGGTCGATCAGCCAACCGAGGCGTACGCCATTTTCTTGGTATTCGATCATTTTATCTTGCAGGCGATCCAGGGCATCGGTTTTAGACCGAATTTCAATGACAAAATCAGGAGAAATGTGGGCAAAGCGCTCTCGGTCTTCGGTGGGGAGAGCGAGCCATCTTTCCAGAGCAATCCATGAGACATCCGGTGATTTTACCGCCTTGTTAGGAAGGGTAAATCCGGCCTGTGAGCCAAATGACTTACCTTGCTTGGTCTCTCGATTCCAGTTTCTTACTTCAGAGCCTACCTCCAAATCAAAACTTCCAGTTTCAGATCCTGTGGGTTCCATAAGGGTGATTGTGCCGTCTGCTTCCCGCTCCACATGTACGTCCTTCAGGTCCTGACAGAAGAGAAAAAACTCTTCTTCATTCAGCTCCAGGAATCGGGTTTTAAGCGGGATGATCATGGTTTGGTTTTAAGGAAATATACGGAGATT
>CAZFPQ010000435.1:0-4345 GCA_964521065.1 uncultured Bacteroidia bacterium
TGTTCCTTTAATCGCACCAGATTGGAATTGAAACGTACATTTCTAGCATAGCGTAGCATGGTTAAGTCTGCCTTTAATCGCACCAGATTGGAATTGAAACCAAATTAAGAGATGATACTTTTTCTCTTTTCCGAACCTTTAATCGCACCAGATTGGAATTGAAACTGCCCAGAGCTCGCCTTCATGAAAGTTGGTAAGACTCCTTTAATCGCACCAGATTGGAATTGAAACAGGGCTATGGGTATAATTCCACACGTTAAGAGCCGACCTTTAATCGCACCAGATTGGAATTATTCAAAACTGATAACTATACCCTGCTCCCACGGTCAAGAAATGCAGCCAATTCCTCACGTAGCCATCTCCCGGTCCAGGATCGTCTTCGTCGGTTCCTACTGCGCCGCCACCGAGGTAGCGAAGGTTTAAAAATAGTCGGTCGGTCTGCTTCATAAGAGTGCCGATGCGAAAGCTGCCATCCAAAATGGCACCGATGATCTCGTTGTCGCTTCCATTGAGGTAGCTCACGGGGGCATAAATGCCGTCGGCTTCCACTTCTGCAAAAAATCGCTCGCCTAAGTAGCGGCCTCCTCGTAGTTTCAATGCTGGAACAATGCCGATGTCGCGGTCGCTGCGAAACAGGCTGCCATCAAGTGACTGAAAGGAAATGGTGGCGTTTCTGATCTGAATGGTGGCTCCCAAGGCAAAATAAGCGCGCTCATTGTTGGGCAAGAGCTCATTCATCCAACTGATGCGGTAGAAGGGGAAGTTGTATAGGTTCTGAATGGCGGTTCCCGCAGGGAAAGTCAGGCCATCTACCACCAAATTGTCTGTGAGCAATACCTCAGATTCGAGGCGCAGAGGTTGGTATAACAGAACGATGGTATGTCGGTTGATGTCCATCTCCAAGGACAGGCGGCTGAAGGGGAAAAGCACATCTTGTCCCCCTTGTCGGACGTAATCATAGTTGGTCCCGTCTTGGCTGAATTGGATTTGGTGGCTGAGCACCGCTACGTACCCGAGTTCTGCTGCGGCTCGAAACTTGATTTGGGGCTTTTTAGTCTCCTCTGTAAGGGGAGTCTGGGCTGATAAGTTCAGTGAGATCAGCAACGAGAACAGAAAAAGTATAGGTCGGAAGTTCATGAGAATGTTTTAACGAATAGATAAGTTTGTCTAACCTCATTGCTTGAGCATTGTTTTGGATGCTAGGCATTAGGTTCAAGGACAACCATCAACAAAAAGGAACCGCTTCTACCAGGATGACGGTTTGAGATGCTAACTACTGCTAACCCATAGGTCAAAAGGAAGGAATAATTTGAATCTAACTAGGTGAGTCCAGATGCTGCTGTGACTCTATAAGTAGAAGGACAAAAGTAAACCGCAAATTGGGGTAGGGGAGAACAGGGTAGGTGGTGACAATTACTCATTCTTATTCCCATAGCTCCGCAGGCGATCCCCCAATTTATTCTGTCCAAGTCTTAACCTGGAACTTGCGGATCGGGAAGGTCAATACATGGCGTGAAGGGGGCAGACTGATGGCCTGTAGTTGGGGCATTTGAAGATCAGAATGCTTACCCTAGAGGTATCCATAGGGTTTACCTGGCGTTCTAGGTCAGTCCTGTGTTCTTTTCGGATAGGTGCTCAAACCACTTCTTGAGCTTGATTTTCAAATCTTGAATGCGGACAGGCTTGGACAAGAAGTCGTTCATGCCTGCTGCTAAACAGGCTTCTCGGTCGGCACTAAAAGCATTGGCGGTCATGGCAATAATAACAGGTTCTCCCCATTCGGATTTTCGGTTGCGAATGACCTTGGTTGTAGTAATTCCGTCCATGACGGGCATTTGCATATCCATCAATATTACATCAAAGGCTCCTTTCTCTAGGGCCAATATGGCTTGCTGCCCATCGCCAGCTACTTCAGCTTTTAGGCCTAGTTTACCCAACATTCTAAGAGCTACTTTTTGGTTAACTAAGTTGTCTTCAACAATCAACAAGGATATGGGATTCCTTTCAAATGGATCAATTGTCTCCGAGGTTTTCGCGGCTGGTTGAGATGGGGAAGATGGCAATGGTGCGAGTAACTCGGATATCTTAGCCTGTAGTGGAGAGGTTTTGGCGGGTTTGTGTAGGTATTCATTGATGTACTTCCTATTCTCTGGGCTGAGCGGTATCCCCAAAGAAGTCAACATTAAGATCGGAAGTGCGGCCAGTGATCGAGTTTGTCGCAACTCTCGGGCAAAGGTCAAACCATCCTTTTCGGGCATTTGATAATCCAAGATGATCAGTTGAATCTCTGGATGCAATTCTAGGGTCTGGGCGGCCTTGGCCGCACTCTCTGCTAGTAAGGGGGTATAGCCCCACCTTTGGCATTGTGCCCGTAAAATTTCCCTGTTGGTTTGGTTGTCATCGACAATCAAGATCTCTTGCCCGGACCCGATGGTGGGAGTCGAATTGAGATTGGGCTCGATGAAATCCGATACTTCCTCTGCATGTATGGTGAAGAAAAAGCTACTGCCTTTTCCCGGCTCACTTTTTACCCAAACCTCTCCCCCCATTAGCTCTACCAAGCGCTTTGAAATGGCCAAGCCTAAGCCTGTGCCACCATATTTACGTGTGGTGGTAGCGTCCACTTGGGAAAAAGACCGGAATAAGCGCTTTTGTTCCTCTTGTGAAATGCCAATGCCGCTATCTCGAACCTCAAATTCAAGTACATGTTTCCCTTCCTGCCTCTCCCGCCAAGCCACTCTAACGAGAATTTCTCCAGCCTCCGTGAATTTAATGGCGTTGTTTGTCAGGTTGATCAATACCTGCCGAACGCGAGTAAGATCTGAAGCTATCGCGGTAGGCGTTTCTGTATCAATGCAATACATCAATTCTAGGCCCTTTTCTGTGGCTTTGCCAGAAAGTAGGTCTAGGGCTTCCTCTACAGCTTGGGTTACCGAAAAGGGGTAAACTTCAAGTTCTAATTTTCCTGCTTCGATTTTTGAGAAATCCAGGATATCATTGATGATTCTCAAGAGATTTTCCCCGCTGAGGCGGACTGTATCCACCAGTCCGGCTTGCTCTTCAGAAAGGGAAGTTTGTTCCAATAAACTGGTCATCCCAATGACCGCATTCATAGGAGTCCGAATCTCGTGACTCATGGTGGAGAGAAACTGTGATTTGGCCACGACTGCATCCTTGGCTTGGAGGTTACTTTCCTGTAACTCCTTATTGAGGATTTTTTGCTCCTCCAACAAGTTAGAGACCTGCTGATTCCTGGTTTCTGATTCTTCTTGGAGTTTCATATGTACCCTATGGTGCTGCTTGAGGATGTGAAGCACCGCCCAGAGATTCATGCCAAAGAGGGTATAGGTAAACCAAATGTCGACAATGATATCTCCCCTTATTGACTCCGGAACTCCCCAGCCAGCTTGAAAGGCTAGGTTTGCGAGCCCGAATACCCCCAAAATGGCTAAGGTAAGCCATATGGACCATTTGCGGCCGAGCAGCAGATCCGTGATAATGACCAAAGAAACAAACCAGACCGATAGGGTGGGGTGAGTAGGAAACCCTGAAACGACTACGTAGATGGATAGCGAAACAAACAGAGTACCAAGGAAAACCAAGGCCGCTGGCTGGGTGGACGTACACAGCCGCAGTAAAATAATAGGCAAAAAAAATAGCCCCAATGAGGTCACCAAGGTCACGTGAGAGGCGCCCTGCGATGGGATCAGCATAGATAAAACAAGTACGGCCGAGACCATGAGGACAAACATGATCGAAAATCTGTAGAGAACTTCAGCTCTGAGCCTCACAGCTAGCTCATCTGATTTTCGAAAGTGTTCTAAGCTCCAATCGGCTAGACTCTTCATGTGGTTGACTTAATGAATCCTAGTAATGGTAAATACTTCAAATTTGATTACATTTTCTGGACTCCTTTAGTGTGAGGCTTACTCGCTAAGAGTACCAATAAGTTGTGAAAAAATGTCTCATAGTCGAAATTCCTTTCAACTGGGTAGAGATTAGAGCAGATTCTCGATACTGAAGTCAAAGGATCCCGAGGCAAGTTCGTTCTACAAGACCATATATATATCGTTCCCCCTTATGGCTGCTATTTCTCCTATGCCATTCACTTTCTGTCTCACTGCTTAAGGTAATTTGTTGGCAATCTCCCAGATGACTTGCATAGTTTGTTTCTCCTCGGTAGGAATAAGGACGTATTGCCCCATTAATTCCAACTCAGCAAAACCTGTTTTTCGGTCTACCTATAACTCCTGTGGTGCCTGTCCTGTAGCTCCCTCGTGTTGTCTCAGCAAAGTAAAGCGCTTAACCAAATAGATGCCTTGTTGTCCATATGCCATCCATCCTT
>CAZFPQ010000436.1:0-4337 GCA_964521065.1 uncultured Bacteroidia bacterium
CTAAGCGGAAGCAAGCTCTTTTTCTCGTTTTTTCCCTACCCTACGGGCAATACCGATACTCAACTCATAGAGCAGCCACAAAGGAAAGAAAATCAACACCTGTGACGTCACGTCAGGCGGGGTCAGAATCGCTGACAGGACCAGCAATACGACAATAGCGTGTCGTCGATAGGTCCGCATGCCCTTGTCGGTAACCAGACCTACCTTGGCGAGGTAATAAACCATGATGGGCATTTCAAATATCAAACCCCCTCCCACTGAAATTTGAGTGATCATTCCGATGACTTTGCCAATCTGCCATTGGTTGGCTACAGCTGCGGAAAGCTGGTAGGTAGAAAGAAAGCGAAAGGAAAAGGGAGTAATGATGAAGTAGGCAAAGGCGACTCCGATGAAGAATAAAAGACTCATCACAAAAACATTGCCTCTCAAGCCTTTGCGCTCGTGGCTATGTAGCCCTGGTCGGATGAATCGCCACATTTCCCAGAGAACATAGGGAAAGGCCATGATGAAACCCGCTACAAAGGAGATAGTAATGGATTTTAGAAACTGCTCATAAGGGCTAATGGCGATGAACTCGACATTATTGGCTGCAAAGCACAGGGCTTCGTTGAAGTTGCACAAAGCCTGATTCAAGGGGAAGTCCGCCTGTGAAGGCCAGAGTATGACCTCGTCTAGCAGGGTTTGGACATTGACGAAAGCGGCAATTGCTACTATGGCAACAGCCACTAAGCTGCGCATGAGGTGCCAGCGCAATTCTTCGAGATGGTCTAGAAAGGACATTTCTGCCTCCTCCTCTGGAGTCCTAGCCTTCTTTTTCTTTTTACTTCGCGCTTTAGCTAATGTTTGAAGCAATCCCACTTACAATGGCTTTAGGTGAGTTTAAGATATTTGGGGTCTGGTCAGTTTGGCGATCTATGGATTTGGGAAGGAATGTACTATCCAAGAAAACCAATAGACCAAAATAAACACATTCGGTTTAAAAAGTGAAGCCAAGCTGTTTGATTGATGAATCTTCTCAAAAGGTCAATGTAATCAGCTTATAGTCATTTTGTCCCGGATTACCCATGCCGATCAAGACCATTTCTCTGGAATTAATCATGGCTGAACGCTTGGGAAAAAAGAGATATTGAGCTGTCTCATTGGAGGCGAGGTAGCGGTCCTTTCGTTCTCCTGTCTTCATGGTGAGGGAAGTACAATTTAATTTACCTCCTGCTCCTCTTTCTGTCAGGAAGACCAAATGAAGTTTACCTCGGCTGATGCCTGCTACGTAAGAAAGAACATCTTCAGATCCTCGATTGCGTTGCTTCTTCTTTATCAATCGGCTCCACTTCAGTTCCCCCCCCATCAAGCTAAAGTTGACCACTGCTACATCATAGTACAGCCAGAGGTCCTTTTTCTGGTACTGCTCTTCCAATAAAATAACTAAGTCATCTTCCTGCATCAATAGCCTCATTTCTCCAAAATTACTGCCATCCTTTCCCTCTGAGAAAAAGTATTTGATCCACTTTTTCGGCATAGAATAGCTCTTGACAAAGTCTTTTTCCAAAGACATAGGTTTAGATGGATCGCACAGATATCGAGCGACAAAGAATCCACTCCATATTTCTTCCTGATCTCGCTTTTTGCCGTTGATGAGTTTGAGGGTATCAGAGGCTTGGTTGAGGATGCCAGTAGCTACCACCTCGCTATCTGCGCTTAGAATGAGCTTTGCGTTGATAATGGAAGCATCTAAACCAGGACTGATGAGTTCTTCTTGATAGCTCTCCGTGGAGTCTTGGTATCGCAACAAAATCATCGGTACGCCAGGCGTTTGGTCCTTAGAGGAGAGCAGAAAGTAGGGAATGCCAAAGTCATCTACTGCTACATCCATCAGAGAATAGTTCTCTTTTATGTGGGGGATTTTAAGCAGGTTGTGCCAGGTCTCCCGTCCCTGGTTGTCGCTAAGGCTGCTGGCAAATTCTTTCCCATTTTTACCGACCCACAAGACATGCTTTCCTTTTGGTGAAGTTCGAATCCACTCCTCAAAATTCCTCTTTCTCGGTTTACTATGGCCAGAAAGGACCACGGGGCTAGGGGTGAGCAGTTCTCCACCTTTGGCGTAGAATGCGGCGGAAGTACGTAGGACGCCACTTGAGTCGTTTCTCGTGCCCGTTACCACAGCTCCCTCTCCCCCCAGGGAGTGTACATCCTTGATGCGAAGAGGATTGGTGGCATCGTAGGGGATGGGGGTGAAATTAGCCTCCGAATAATCATGGGAAACGTAGGTTTGGAGATAATATCCGGTATTTCCTCTGCCTTGGTTCCCTCCATTCCAAAATTCGAGAAAGTGAAAGTGATAGCCAGGAGCCGGCACTATCTTTAGCGGGAAACCTCGTTCGAACACACTGTAGCCTTCAACTGGAAATATTTGCTCTGCGGTGATACTCTGAGCCAAGCCAAGGTAGAACAACTGGCACACTAACAGGAGAAATGTTAATACAGAAGAAGGTTTCATAAAAGTCTTGTATTGATAAGGGTAAATTGGGCTTATTTTTTAGCAAGTCTGCTACAGCCATCAATTAATGAGTTGATATGTTTTTTAGTGGTAGATCGCAATGTCTTGCTACCCAATCTCTCGTAATCTGCTTAGAGGGGATTTATGGCGAAAATTAATTCAGAAAGCGTTAATAGAAAAGGCATTAGCCAATCCGCAAGGTTAGCCGCTTGGCGAAGCGAAAAAAAACAGCCAGGCTGAAAAAGCCTGGCTGAGAATAAGATGTCCTATGTCGTACTTACCATTGGAACATAGGGAACTGGCGCATGTATTCATTCACTTCACCTCTAACCTGATCAATCACAGCTTGATCCATAGGGGCTTCCAATACTCGGTCAATGAATCCCGCGACCATGTCCATGTCATTTTCTTTCAAACCACGGGTAGTCAGCGCAGAGCTGCCCAATCGGATACCACTAGATACCATTGGGCTGCGGCTATCAAAGGGAACCATGTTTTTGTTGATGGTAATGTCAGCTTCTACCAAAGAAGCCTCGGCTTGCTTCCCAGTCAGTTCTGGGAACTTGGTACGCAAGTCGATCAGCATCAGGTGGTTGTCAGTGCCGCCTGAGATGATTTTATATCCACGGTTCACCATGGCCTGCGCCAAAGTTTTGGCATTGGCTAGAACTTGTTGGATGTAGGTGGTAAACTCAGGTCTTAAGGCTTCACCAAAGGCTACTGCCTTACCTGCAATGGCATGCATCAAGGGGCCACCTTGGGTACCGGGGAACACGGCAGAATCTAAAATAGACCCCATGCTTCTCACGGTTCCTTTCTTGGTGGTGATTCCAAGCGGATTGGGTCCATTTTTGCCAACCATGATCATGCCGCCTCGGGTGGCCCTTAGGGTCTTGTGAGTGGTGGTGGTTACCACGTCGCAATAGGGCAAAGGACTGGTCAAAAAGCCCTTGGCAATGATGCCTGCTGGGTGTGCGATATCTGCCATGAGCAGCGCACCTACCTCATCAGCAATTTCTCGGAATGTGGCAAAATCCCAGTCACGGGAATAGCTGCTGGCTCCAGAGATGATGAGTTTGGGGCGATGGGTTTTGGCGAGGTCTCTTACCTTATCCATGTCTATTCGTCCATCATGCTCTTCTACTCCGTAGAACACAGGATCAAAATATTTTCCAGAGAAGTTTACGGCTGATCCATGGGTCAGGTGTCCTCCATGTGAAAGATCAAATCCCATGATGCGATCACCGGGCTTGAGCAAAGCGAGAAATACCGCAGCATTGGCCTGTGCACCAGAGTGGGGCTGTACATTGACGTACTCTGCGTCAAATAGCTGCTTGGCTCGGTCACGAGCGAGGTCTTCTACCTCATCAGCAAATTGGCAACCCCCATAATAGCGCTTCCCAGGGTACCCTTCAGCGTATTTGTTGGTCAAGACGCTGCCCGTAGCGCGCATGACCGCATCACTAACAAAATTTTCAGAAGCAATCAGCTCAATCCCTTCTTTCTGCCGGCGCTCTTCTTTGGCTAAAATGGCAAAGGTAGGATCTTGGTCAAGGAGAGTGGCGGTAGATGTGTGCGAATCAGACATAAATTAACAGCTGAGATATAAAAGTGGATCAATATCGTGAAGCTGCAAGGTAAAAACAATGCTCTTCAGACCCGCATTCCACGTAGGAATTCTTCCACTTTTGACCTTGGCATTTCGCAAGGCTTGAGCAAATCCCTTTGTGAGGTTTGGTAAAAATTAAAACTGATGTAGTCTTTTCCACCCAATTCTTCCGCAAATATTTTTAGGCTGGCCCCCTGATTGAAGCTGGTCTTGGTAAGCCCATATTGTCGATCC
>CAZFPQ010000437.1:0-4281 GCA_964521065.1 uncultured Bacteroidia bacterium
AGACAACGGAATACACGTGGGCTTAGATGGCACCTGGCCAGCCCATGGACGACGTATGCAATGGACGGCCAAGCGCCATTGGGCTTGGGCCAGTAAGCAGCGTACAGCCGAGAAACATACGGGTGTGCCCATGGAAATTTACCTAGACATAGAGGCAGCAGGCTACCACGAAATCCAGTTCAGCATGCGGGAAGATGGCTTTGAATTCGATAAATTCATTTTGGCCTCAGACCTAGCCTATCGCCCTGAGGGCTTAGGGCCTGCCTTATCGCTAAAAGCTTGGTCGGGGCCTGATGCGTATACCCGTGGAGAAAATGGTAGGGGAGAGATCCGTATCAGCGGTGAACTGAAGCAATGGCATGCGGTAACCTTAAGCATGGACGGCCCCTTTGCCGCAGAAACGGATATCGATCCCAATCCCTTCTTGGATTATCGCATGTCGGTACGCTTTACCCACGAATCGGGTAAGCCGAGCTATGAGGTGCCGGGTTATTTTGCGGCGGATGGACAGGCTGCTGAAACATTGGCAAGCCAAGGGAATCAATGGCGGGCTCATTTGTCTCCCGATAAGACGGGTCGCTGGGATTACGAAGTGAGCTTCCTCAAAGGAGGAATGTGCGCCGTGTCTGATGGTGAATGGTGTCAATCCTTGTCTCCTTTTGATGGGCAAAAAGGGAGTTTCGAAGTTGGGAAAAGCGACAAGCAAGGCCGCGATTTTCGCGGCCAGGGCCGCTTGACTTACGTGGGGGAGCATTTTTTGCAATTCGCTGGCAGTGGAGATTATTTTCTAAAAGTAGGGGCAGATGCTCCTGAAACTTTGCTAGGATACCTAGACTTTGACAATACCCATGCTCGAAAGGCCAAAGTACCTCTGAAAACCTTTGCTTCTCACGTTCCAGATTGGCATGCCGGCGATCCTACCTGGCAAGATGATCGGGGCAAAGGTTTGATCGGGGCCTTGAATTATCTTGCTAGCCAGGGCGTAAATGCTTTTTCCTTTCTCACCTATAATGCCGGAGGAGATGGGGACAATGTCTGGCCTTTTGTCTCCCGCGAAGACAAATATCACTACGACTGCTCCAAGCTCGATCAATGGAATGTGGTATTCGCTCATGCCCAGACCTTGGGGCTTTATCTTCATTTCAAAACTCAGGAAACGGAGATTGACGATCACCGCAGAAAGAAAACGGATCAAGGGGTGGTGCATGAATCGCTGGATGGAGGAGAACTCGGGCCCCAGCGTCGGCTCTACTATCGAGAGTTGATAGCCAGATTTGGCCATCATCTGGCCTTGAACTGGAATTTAGGAGAAGAGAACACCCAAACTTCTGATCAACAGCGGGCCATGGCCCAGTATGTTCGCTCCTTGGATCCCTATCAACATCATGTAGTATTGCATACGTTTCCCAATCAACAAGACAAAGTCTACCCCAATTTATTGGGGGATCAGTCCGAACTGACCGGGGTGTCCCTGCAAAATGATTGGCGACAAACCTTTCGGCGTACGCTACAGTGGCGTGAAGCTTCCGAGCAGGCGGGTCGCCCATGGGTAGTAGCGAACGATGAGCAAGGTTCGGCTGGGGAAGGAGTTCCCCCGGATCCTGGTTACCCTGACTTCAATAGTGATGAGCTAGACTATGATTTGCATGATATCCGTAAACAAACCCTTTGGGGCAACCTCATGGCTGGTGGGGCTGGTGTAGAGTATTATTTTGGCTACAAACTTCCCCAAAATGACCTGTTGGCCGAGGATTTTCGAAGCAGGGAGCAAAGCTGGAAATATGGACGCATTGCCTTGGAGTTTTTTCAAAACAATCCCCTTCCTTTCTGGGAAATGGAAAACCGGGACGATTTGATCGGCAATCCAAAAGGGGACTCTAGCAAACATTGCCTTGCTCTAACGGGGAAGCAATATCTGATCTATTTAGCTTACGCAGAGGCGGCGAGCCTGGATCTCTCAGATACAGAAGGTCGCTTCGAAGTATGGTGGTATAATCCCCGTGAAGGAGGGGCATTGCTGCAAGGACGAAGGAAACGGGTAAAGGGCGGAGGAGTCGTAGAGTTTGGCAAGCCCCCCAGCGACTTTGGAGAAGATTGGATAGTCTGGGTTAAAAAAGAATAACTAAAGGAGAAGTAGGCCACTCAGGGTTTGCTTCTCTTATTTTTTTTCTTAGCTCGAAAAAATAAAGATGGGATTGGGCATGAGTTTCCCCGAGAAAAGGTCCCTCCCTCATTCCCCTTTGCTTCATGAACCACCAAAATCACCCACATGCGACAATTTCGAACCTTAGCCCTGAGTCTCATCCTGTTGACCCTGAACGGACCAATGCTCTGGGGGCAGGGACCTACCGATTCCTTGAGCTGGGACATATTGAAATCGGTAGATGGCAGTATGCCTGTTGCCCGTCATGAAGCGGCTTACGTGAAGGCTGGATCACTCTACTACTTGTTAGGAGGTAGAAGAGTTCAGGCAGTTTCTATTTATGATCCTGCTAGACAGGTCTGGAGCAAAGGAGAAGCACCGCCCATTGAAATGCACCATTTTCAACCCATTGTATGGGAGGGAAAGATTTGGGTAGGAGGGGCATTGTCAGGAAGATATCCAGGGGAGGTACCTCTGGAGCATTTTTACATTTATGACCCCAAGCTTGATCTTTGGGAAAAAGGACCCGCCCTGCCTGCCGATCGACTTCGCGGCTCGACTGGTACGGTGGTTTATCAGGATAAAATCTACTTGGTCTGTGGCATCAGCGATGGACATCGCAGTTTGCACCGCACTTGGTTAGATGAATATGACCCCAAAACCAATCAATGGCGGCAGTTGCCGGATGCCCCCCGGCCTAGGGACCATTTCCAAGCCACAGTAGCCGGTAACAAACTGTATGTGCTAGGAGGTCGAAGGTCCAAAGCCCCTAAAAATGTATTTGGCGATACCGAAGGAAAGGTGGACGTCTTTGATTTTGAGACGGAGGTCTGGACGACCTTAGATGCGGAGCTGCCTACGCCTCGGGCAGGGTCTTTCAATGCTTTTTATGACGACCACATCTTGGTATTGGGAGGAGAAAGTGGAACGACGGCGGAGGCACATCCCCAAGTAGAAGCCCTAGATGTTGCCACCCAATCCTTTGAAACCTGGGCGCCGTTGAGTCAGGCTCGGCACGGTACAGGGGCAATAGTTGATGGGGAGATGATATTTGTGGCTTCAGGCAACGGAAGCAGGGGAGGGGGCAATGAGCTGACCCAGCAAGAATGCCTAAGGCCACAAAGCATGTTCCGGACCTACTCCTTGGATGATTTGTTTATCCGTGATCCCTTTATCCTCCCAGTCGAAGAGGAGCAGACCTACTATCTGTTTTCTGGTACAGACGCCCCTTGGGAGACCACCGGGCTTACCCAAGGAGTGGTTGCCTATACCAGCAAGGATCTCCAGTCTTGGACCGGCCCTCAGGTGGTTTATCAAAGCTCTCCACGTGGCTGGGCAGACCCCTGGCAGGAAGTGTGGGCGCCGGAGGTGCATGCATATCAAGGTAAGTATTACCTATTTGCTACCCAGTCCAATCCTTGGCGAGTTCTACCTAAGCAGGAGGACCGGCCCGCGCAGTTTTTACGGGCTACGGATATTGCCGTAGCGGACCACCCTTTAGGGCCCTTTCGCCCTTTGAGTGAGCGCCCCCAAACTCCTCTAGATTGGATGAGCTTAGACGGAACCTTGTGGGTAGAAGCTGGGCAGCCTTGGATGGTGTTTTGTCACGAATGGCACCAAGTGACGGATGGGACTTTCGAATTAGTTGCACTGGAAAAAGATCTTTCTTCCCCTATCGGGGAGCCTAAAACCCTATTTTCTGCCTCCGAAGCAAAATGGAGCCGTGAAATGAAATCCCTAGGATTCAACGTGAAGGGCTGGGTCAGCGATGGGCCTTGGTTGCACCGCAACAAAAATGGGGATTTGCTGATGCTTTGGTCTAGCTTTGGAGAAAATCGCTACACGGTAGGATTGGCAAAATCCAAGAGTGGAACAATCCAAGGGCCATGGGATCTGCTGCCAGAGCCATTTTTTGCCCAAGACGGCGGTCATGGCATGTTGTTTCGCCGTTTTGATGGACAGTTGATGTTTACTTGTCATTCTCCTAACCGTAGCCCGCTATGCCGAACTCAACTGTTCGAAGTCAAGGAAAAAAAGGGGAGCCTTAAACTGGGGAGGCGGGTCAGTCCATAAGCTTGGAAGATTTTGTTAAGAGATAGGAGTAGGGCGGTTCCTTCTCCTACATACCCTGTGCTTAA
>CAZFPQ010000438.1:0-4218 GCA_964521065.1 uncultured Bacteroidia bacterium
CAGCACAATTTTAGAGCCTGCAAAGATGTGTGCTTTTACCTTTGATTCAAAGTGAATGGCATCTCCCCAAGAATAACGTTAAGAGATGTGAATTCAGCCCTTAATCCACCAATTACGCCATTTATTTCATTAATTATTCCGAAATATGAGCCGCTATTGAGGCATTCTTTGGTAGATTTTCCAATGAGGTTTTTGTCAAAATCTTCCCATTCTTCTGAAATATCAGGGAGGTTGGCTGTGGATCTAGCCATTGATTTCATCCTCATTTTCAAGCCTGGAGAACTTACGCCACCTTCGAAGACACCATCCTTTGAAATAAAGTCCAGCGTCATGCATGTTCCCAAATCTATCAAAAGGGAATTTTGTTTGGGAAATAGCTCCATACAGCCGACCGCCGCGGCGATTCTGTCCGCACCAAGAGTTTCTGTTGTTTTGTAGTTTAGGTGGATAGGAAGTGAAGACTTATTGGAAACGTGGTGCACGGCTCGATCTCCGAAGCTCAAGGTTTTTGCTCCGGTGTTACATACACAAAATGGAATACTGCTCAGATAGCTTCGTTCAAGGTCTGGAAGATTTTTCCAGTGTCTTTCGTTCATAATGTCGCCCTTGACCACCTCTGCGGATTTTATGTGGGTATTGCCCACATCGACCAATACTACTTCTAACTCTTGACTCATCTTTGCAAAAGAAATGAAATGAGGATAAGAACCACCAACTTGGTAGTTCAAAACAAAATAATGCAAGTGAAAACCAAATACATTGTTTTAGGAGCTATGGCTGGTTCATCCATGGATGGAATAGACTTGTCATTAGTTGAATTTGAGAATCAAGGCGGATGGCAATTTAAGGTTGTGTCTTGCAATACGATACCCTATGAAAAAGACCTATATGAGAGGTTGAGTTATGCAAAGACTAAATCCAGGCAGGTGCAGGAGGCTTTGCATGCAGAATTTGGTGACTGGATAGGAATCACTATCAAGGATTTTCTGGATGGAATGGTGCCAGATTTGTTGGCAGTGCACGGTCACACGCTTATTCATGCACCTGAAGAAGGTATATCCTGGCAGCTAGGTGATGGACAAAGAATCGCATCACGAACCGGCGTGCCCACCATTACAGAATTTAGATCGCAAGATGTAAGTATTGGCGGTCAGGGAGCTCCCCTTGTTCCTCTTGGTGATTTCGAGTTGTTCCGTTCCTATGACGCATGCCTTAATTTAGGAGGAATTGCAAATGTTTCGGTTCTGGAAAGTAAGACTGCCTGGGACATATGCCCCTGCAATCAGGTGTTGAATTTTTACTCGAATAAAATCGGCAGGCCATTTGATTCCGAAGGAGCAGTAGCGCAAAGTGGGCAACTGGATGCCAGTTTTATCTCCGAGCTTGAAGAAATTTTATTTTTTAAGATGCAAGCTCCCAAATCACTCCCAAACGATTTTTTACCAAACGCCCTATTGGAGAAAGTGGATCCAATAATCGGTCTGAGGAGCTATACCGAGTTCATTGCGCTGCAGCTGGCAAAGGACTTGCGACAGGCAACCCCGGGAAGGTTATTAGTTACTGGTGGGGGGGCTTTTAATGAGTTCATGGTGTCAAGGATTAAAGACTTGCTTGCCGGATGGGAAGTTGTTATTCCGAACGACCAAATTATCTCCTTCAAAGAGGCACTTATTTTTGCTTTCCTGGGACTGAAAAGATTCAGAGGAGAGATCAATGTGCTGGGCTCTGTCACTGGAGCTACCGCCGATTCCTGTTCTGGACTGATACATTTCCCTGAATGATTAGATTTGCGGCCCAACTTTCAATTAACCCGAAATGAAAACCCTGCTAAAAAAGTTTGAAGAGAAATCCCCAGAAATTGTTTTTGAATGGTCCGACCCTGAAACTGATGCAGTAGGCTGGGTGGTTATCAATTCTTTGCGAGGTGGAGCGGCCGGCGGCGGCACCAGGATGAGGAAAGGTCTTGATAAGAGAGAGGTAGAGTCGCTTGCGAAGACCATGGAAGTAAAGTTTACCGTATCAGGGCCTCAGATAGGAGGAGCCAAGTCGGGGATTAATTTTGACCCACAAGATCCAAGAAAAGAAGGAGTACTTAAGCGTTGGTATCATGCTGTCTATCCACTACTAAAAAATTATTACGGAACGGGTGGGGACCTTAACGTCGATGAAATCCATGAAGTAATCCCGATCACGGAAGATTTTGGACTTTGGCACCCCCAGGAAGGGATTGTTAATGGACATTTTAATCCGAGAAAGCCTACGAAGATCCACATGATTGGAAGGCTACGACAAGGTGTTTCCAAGGTTCTTGAGGATTCTGAATATGTTCCAGATTCTCCAAAAAAGTACACAGTGGCGGACATGATTACTGGCTATGGTGTTGCAGAAGCGGTTAGGCTATACTACAAAATCTGGGGTGGAGATATAACAGAAAAAAGAGCCATTATTCAGGGTTGGGGTAATGTGGGGTCAACCGCAGCGCTCTACCTTGCCAAGTATGGTGTAAAGGTAGTCGGGATCATTGATCGGGTCGGAGGCCTTGCCAAGCCCGAAGGGTTTACGTTGGAAGATATCAAGAAGCTTTTTTATGATAAAGATGGCAACAAACTGGTAGCGGATGATCTCCTCCCTTTTGATCAATTCAACCAGGAGGTATGGAGTATGGGCGCTGAAATATTTATTCCTGCTGCTGCCTCGAGATTAGTGTCAAAGGACCAAGCTGAGGCACTGATCGAAAATGGGCTGGAGACCGTTTCTTGTGGGGCCAATGTGCCATTCTCGGACCCGGAAATCTTTTACGGCCCCATTGCTGAATATGTTGATCAAAAAGTAGCGTTGCTTCCTGACTTTATAGCCAACTGTGGAATGGCACGGACATTTGCTTTTCTGATGGACCCTGAAAGTGATGATGTTTTGACAGATGTTGATATTTTTAGAGATATATCAGATACTATTGGAGCAGCCTTGCAAGACGTTTTTGCGAAAAATTCCGGAAAGACCAATATTGCTGAGACAGCTTTTGCGATAGCCCTTAACAAATTGATATAGCCCTAAAGGTTTGTTTTTGTTTATGCGAATCATATCTTTAAACTGATCACTTAGCCTTGGAATGATAAGAAGAGCCCTTGTAGCATGTTTTATGATCTTCAGCATAGCCCTTAGTTATGCCAATGAAGGTGCTGTTTCACAGCATCAAGATCAGCATGAGACAACTGCACAAGATCATGCTCCGGGTCATCACGCTGATTCCGAGCATGAGTCTTTGCCACCTGCGGCATGGTCTGTGATTCCTTTCGTACTTCTTCTAGTCATGATTGCCACGGGACCGCTCTTCTATCCTCACTTTTGGCATAAGTCCTATCCGATCATTGCCATCGTGCTCGCCTTTATCGTGAGTACATATTATTTATTTTGGCTTCATAATCAGCACAGCCCCATCCATTCTGCGGCGGAGTACATTCAGTTTATCGCTTTACTCACAGGGCTTTTTGTTGCCTCGGGTGGAATTCTGATCAATGTTGACAAGGAGGCAAAACCACTCACGAACGTGATTATTCTGGCGATTGGGGCAGTTATCGCAAACGTAATCGGAACAACGGGAGCCTCGATGCTCCTTATCAGGCCTTTTATACGCCTAAACAATAACAGAATCAAGCCTTACCACATCGTCTTCTTCATTTTCATTGTCAGCAATGTTGGAGGTTGTCTTACTCCGATTGGAGACCCACCGCTGTTTTTGGGTTTTTTAAAGGGCATCCCCTTTGAATGGACCTTGATCAATAACCTGGTTCCTTGGGCTTTGGCAGTAATTATGCTACTTGTCTACTTCTACTTCTTTGATATCAGAAATAAGGCAGACTATGCCAAGATGAGAGGAGACGAAGAGCCACCGGCACCTGTTTCTGGTAAGATCGAACTTAAAGGCAGACGAAATTTTTTCTGGTTGGCTATTGTGGTGGGTGCTGTATTCGTAGATCCTAATGTATTTGATTGGGTGCCAGGAATTGAGTATCACGGAGCTAAGTTTTCTTATATCAGAGAGGTTATTATGTTTCTTGCTGCGATAGGTGCTGCTAGGTTTTCTGACCTCCAAGCAATTCAAGGAAACGATTTTAGCTTTGAGCCTATCAGAGAGGTAGCTTTTTTATTTATTGGAATATTTTTTACCATGATGCCGGCTTTAGAGTTGGTTAGTGATTTTGCTCAATCACCAAAAGG
>CAZFPQ010000439.1:0-4210 GCA_964521065.1 uncultured Bacteroidia bacterium
CCATACAGCTCCAGGCGATCTACTTTGACCTCTTCTCGTTCGAGGTAGCCCTTCTTCATCAAAGCCTTCACGGTCCCAGCACCTTGGCCCAACTCTTTGAGGGTTTCGGATTGGGGCAAAAGCTGATCTTGGTAGTAAGCTTGCACTACCCGCATGAAGAGGTCTAGCTGACTTGGGGCAGATTCCAGGGCGTCAAAAGCCGCATGAAGAGCTTCTTCACTTTGGCATTGGGGATGAAGTCGCAAATAGGTCTTGGTCTTCACCTTATATTTCTCATCCACCTGCTGATAAGTTCGGATCAATGCCCTCGCCTCCATGCTTTTGATCCGAGGCGTCACGTGGCTGATGTTCCAAATCCCGCAGATCTCAGGCAGGGTCAATACAGGTTGGATGCTCAAGGCTTCGAGAAGCAAATACTCTTTTTCATCCAATTCCAAATCTTCCCAAGCCAAGCCGTCCCGCATTTCTACCCTCAAAGATGACTCTGGTTTCAGTCCCGCGGGCAGGGCACTTTTGAAAGCCTCACCCTGGGTGCAGAGATAATAATAGGCCACCCATTCGTAGAGCTTAAGGTGAACCGAGGTGAGCAGGGGAGCCTCATCGAGTACCTCCTCAATATACTTTAGCCGATCTGGAACGATGTCTTCGGGCAATTTCTCCCACATCCTCTTGACCATCCCAGTGTACAACCGGCTTTTGCCAAAACTGACCAAGACCCGCATACCGGGCTCTACTTTTCCCATCTGGGAAGGACGAACCCGGTAGTGAAAGTTGGACTTTACGGCTAGCGGCAAAATGACTTCGGCGTAGGGATACAAATTTGTTTAGCTTAGGCAAATAAAGTTAGCAAATATACCAACAGGAGGAAAGCAGGGACCCAAAAAGCACCCTACTTTCCCCCTCTTTAGTCAGTTTGTTTACAACTATGAAAAATCCACCTCCTGCTGTCCCCGCAAGAGGTCTTCCATGGTTTCACGCTGTCTGACCAGATGCGCCTTGCCGCGATGAATCAGTACCTCAGCAGGTCGAAAGCGGCTATTGTAGTTGCTGGCCATGGAAAAACCGTAGGCACCAGCGTTTCGGAGGCAAATGATGTCCCCTTCTCGAACCTCGCTGAGTTTGCGGTCAGAGGCAAAAGTGTCGGTTTCGCAGATGTTGCCTACCACCGAGTAAATCCGCATGGTTCCTTGGGGGTTGGATACGTTGAAAATCTGGTGGTAAGCCCCGTACATCATGGGACGGATGAAGTGATTCAAGCCGGAATCCACTCCTACAAAAACCGTTGCAGGGGTAGGTTTGATCACATTGGCCCGCATGAAAAAATAGCCTGATTCGCTGACCATGTACTTACCCGGCTCAAACCAGATCTCTATTTGCTTCCCATAAGCCTCGGTAAAATCTTTGTAGGCCATCCGTAATTTATCCCCTACGTCAGCTACATCCGTGGCAATGTCACCCGGCTTGTAGGGGACTTTGAAGCCAGAGCCAAAGTCAATGAACTCTAGTCCTTCAAATTCGTGAGCCAACTCAAACATGATGTTGGCGCTTTGCAGGTAGGAATTGGCGTCGAGGATATCAGACCCGGTATGCACATGTAAGCCAATCACCCGGATGTTGCTCGCCTGAATGATGCGGTGCACGTGGCGACGCTGGTAAACAGAGATGCCAAACTTAGAATCGATGTGGCCTACGGAGATTTTGCTATTTCCCCCGGCAAAGATATGGGGATTGAAGCGGATGCAGCAGGGTACTTGATCACCATACTCATGCCCAAATTGCTCCAAGATAGAGATGTTGTCGATGTTGATGACCACTCCCAGTTCCACGGCTGCTTTGATTTCCGAAAAGGACACACAATTAGGAGTAAAAATGATCTCGCTGGGGTCGAATCCAGCCTTGAGGCCTAAGTGAACTTCTGGTAACGAGACGGTATCCAGTCCAGCCCCTAGGTGTTTGAAGTATTTCAGGACGCTGAGGTTGGCCAAGGCTTTGGCGGGGTATTTAAGCTTACAATTCAAGCCCCGAAAAGCCTGGGTCATGTGCTCATATTTAGCTCGGATGGTTTCGGCATCGTATACGTACAACGGTGAGCCAAATTGCTCACAGAGAGCTTCGATGTCTACCCCCTGGATTTCATATCGTCCTTCTCGAAGGGCGATACCGGGTTGCTGAGCGATCGCGTCCATGTGGAAAAAATTGAAGATTGATTAAAGGTGATTAAAAAAAATACGGAGGTCTGAACACTTCAAACCTCCGACAATATCATAAGTACTGAGTAGTCGGTTACTCAGGCCTGTTTCTTGGTAGCAAGGTAGCGGCGAAGCCAAGTTTCTTGGAGAGGCAGCTCCCAACGTGATAGGTCATCACTTTGATTCAAGCTGTGATCAAATACAATGCTGTCAGCGTTTAGGGTGCCCGCTTGGATCAGTTCTGGAATTTGCGTAAAGCGAACCGATTCGATCTGATCTTCTCCCTGTCGATAGAATATCCAAGCTGGATCCAACCACGCTAGTTGGTGATGGTTAAGGATGGATTCAACTCCTCGCTTGAGGCTATCGATGGAACAACCTGATGGCCTCGCCACCTCTGGATTGGCCTGAATGACCACAAATCGCCCATAGCGCAAGGTGATCAAGCCTTGAACAGGGGTACCATGCGACTGCCACTGCGCGGTGAAGCGATCAAAATCAGCTTGGAGCTGAGTCTGTCGTTCCTCAGCCACCGGCTGAGCCAAAGAAAAAAACCAAGTATAGCTTTGCATGGTAGGTTTTTCGAAAATTGCGAGGCAAAGTTCGGTGATTTTTGTGGGAATGGCAACAGCTGAGTATAGAAGGGCGTTTGAGCTTAGCGGGAGAAGAGGAGCGAGGTGTGGGGTATGTAGCTCAAGGCCAAAAGTAAACATATTTGTTTACTTTCCGTTTTACTCCTCAAACGGCCAGTTGCCATGTTGCCTAACCTAAACAAAGTCAAAGGCGTTCATCCAGGCGCCATCCTTAAGCGAGAACTGATAAAGCGAGGCATAAAAAGTGTCCAACTGGCACGTATCCTCAAGGAATATCCTCAAACCATTAATGCTATTACGAAGGGAAGAAGAGGCATAAATCCACATCTATCGATAAAGCTAGGGGATTTTTTTGAGATCAGCCATGATTATTTTATGCTGCTCCAGGCTTCCTACGAAGTAAAAAAGGCCTACTTGAAAAATGGCAAACCGGTTCCTCCACTAGCATCCAAAATAAGAAAGTCTCTATTTTGGGATACCAAGATTGAAAACCTAGACTGGAAAAAAAACCAAAGAGCCATCATCCAAAGGCTCTTTGAAAGAGGAACTCAACAGGAAATAGAGGAATTGATCAAGTTCTACGGAATGGATGTAGTTAGAGAAGAAATAAAATATATTACCAATACATTCTCCCCTACCTATCAAGAGAACCTTAGAAAGTACTTGGCAAATACACCTCCCCAATGAATACATTCCGAAACACGGTCACGGATACCCTTTGGAATGTTTTGGTGACGTTAATGGACATTGCTGAGTTAAACTCCTTTAGACTGGTAGGAGGAACCTCGTTAAGCCTTTTGTTGGGTCACCGGATGTCGATTGACATTGATTTGTTTACAGACGCAGAGTACGGGACCATCGATTTTCTGAAGATCCGGCAAATAATTGAGGGGAAATTCGCATGTGTTGATGCGTCCGACTGGTCCAACGATGTACCGGGGAATAGTTGTTTCTTGGGAAATGATTCTGATGACATGATCAAACTTGACCTTTATTATGCTGATCCATTCGTCTTTCCAGTCGTTCAGATTGAAAACATTAGACTATCCAGATTAGAGGAAATATGTGCCATGAAATTAGACGTGATCGTCAGAGGAGGTCGCAAGAAAGACTTTTGGGATATTCATAAGCTATTGGATCATTTCACCATAGAGCAGATGCTCGGATTCCATCGCTTAAAATATCCTTACCACCATTCGACAGACGAGATAAAGAGGCAATTGATAAATTTCAACCTCGCTGATGGCGATTTTGATCCTAATTGCCTCGAGGATAAATACTGGGAGTTGATCAAATTAGATATTGAAGAGCAAGTGAAATGATTATTCTGATTTTTGGCTGAGCTTAGAGCGGGGTCTAAGCTCAGCCAAAATTGGAGCTACAAAGGGCTGTTTGGGCGGCTGCTAGTAGCCCCAGGGCTGTTGGTAG
>CAZFPQ010000440.1:0-4199 GCA_964521065.1 uncultured Bacteroidia bacterium
TTGGCGGATTAGAGTTAAGAGGGTTAAGGGAGTTAAGGGAGTTAAGGGAGTTAAGAGGGTTAAGGGAGTTAAGAGGGGGGACTATTCTCGATTCTTGAGGTTTGCAGCCTTGTTGGAAGGTCTGGAAAAGATGGCTAAACCTCAATGGCCTGTTGCCAGTTAGCTAGTGTGAAGGTTAGAATTTATCATGGCCAAACGGAAAAAGTATAGCAAATCGACCTTGCCAAGCAAAGAATGTTTGGTTTGTGGTCGTCCATTTTCTTGGCGGAAGAAATGGGAAAAGAACTGGGAGGAAGTGAAATACTGTAGTCAGCGTTGCAGAAGCCAACGAAAACATGCAGCCAGATGATCTTAGGGCGGTCTTTTCCGTATCAATTAGGGGAGTTATGTGAAAAATACTGCTTTTTCCTATCTTACCCCTTAAGAACACAGTTGTATCCGCATGAATCTGCCCGAAATAATTGCCCAGGAAAGAAAGCATGAACGCATTAGTGCCGTGGTTACCACCATCACGGTCATCATTTTCCTCATCCTGGCCTTGTTAGATCATTTCCTCCGCAGTCGAACCCCCCAGATTGCTGCCAAGGAATATGAAGTGGTGGGAGCCATTGATTTCGGAGATTATCGCGAAGGGAGCCGCAGCGTAAATAACTTTCAGCCGGCGGTAGAAAATCCTGCTCCGGCTCCATCTGCCCAACAGCCAAGCCCTCAGCCTACTCCCCCTAGCAATCCTGCCCCTCAACCCACTCCTCCTAGCAGCACTCCTGCGCCTAGCAACGTACAAACCACTCCTGATTTAAGTCCAGTTTCTCAGCCCTCGACGCCAGCAGAGCCTAAACCGACTCCCGCTCCGCCACGAGAAACTACCCAACCGAGTCCTCAGCCAACAGAGACCACTAATAACAACAATTCCAGTAGCCAAGCTCCTCCACAAGAGGAATTAGAGTTTACGTTTGAGTCCAACAGTGGGTCCAATCAAGGAAATCAGAGCAGCGGGGTTGGCAATCAAGGTACCCCTGATGTCAAAGTCTTGGATCCCAATGGCCTTTACAGCTTCGCCGAAGGCGGAGAGGGAGGATTAGATGGTCGGCGCCCTCTTGCCTTACCCGAACCGAGGTATACCTCTCAAGAAGAAGGGCGACTTACTTTTGAGTTAACCATTAGACCTGATGGCTCGGTGAGTTACGTCAAAGTCGTTGGGGTCACCAATAAAGCCTCTCTTAAGCAGGCTGGGATCAACGCCATTAAACGCTGGAGATTTAGTCCGCTGCCTCCTGGTTCCGCCCAAGTAACTCAACGAGTAAGGGTTTCTGTTACTTTTAAATTGCGGGGTTAAATCAAAACGATTCGCCTTTAGTCAAATTTGAATATCTTCCCGGAATCGACTATTTTATGGGTCGGAAGTATGTAAGAAATTAATGATGTAGGTTAAACAAAGTAATGATTTTGGTTGCTAACCCTACCGAAATCGTTTGAAAAAGACGAAAAAAAACATTAGTATTGTGTAAGGCAGCTATTACGGAAGTTGCTTTTTTGGGTCTTAACTAACTACGTGCTTATGAAGTCAAATGCGAAACCTCGTGGACCCTGGTTCACTAGAAGGGAGCTGATTGGAATTTGCAACGAAAAGCTGGTTTGCGCCGCAAGGGATCTAGCTGAGTTTACCAAAAATGGCATCAATGCGAGCTACATTGTAGCACTTGCTCACAAGTGTGAGGACTTAGAGGAGGCGATTAATCAGCCTCAGAGTTCGCAAAATAGCCATGTAGAGGATGAAATCACCTTAGCGATCCATCAAATTTGTGAAATGGGCAGAAAAATCTGGTCTCATAATCCGTCGAAATACAGTGATTATGTTATTTCGATGAAAAAATCAGTTGCATAACCCTCTCTTTTTCTTTTTAAAGGGTTTTGACTACTTCCCAAAGTATAGAAAGGCAAAGCAGGTTCCCTGTTTTGCCTTTCGTGTTAAAAGGGGTATGAGCCCAATGCCATGGGTTTTTTTACGAGTTGCGTAGTAAGATTTTGTGGAGTCAAGAAGTTTGTCTTAGCTAAAGGATTAAAGGTAGGAGCTTGCAGGAAAAGTACCTTGGAGACCTTGGTCATCAAGAATCTCATCTTTGACCCTTATCCATGGTAGACACGTTCGCGTGAGAAAATCTATGTAAGCAGTCAGTACGATTTTCGGCCGAGATGCAAAAAGACATAAAGTCTTACATGGGCCCATCCTAGCGTAGAACCTCTATTTTTGATTAAAACAACCAAACACGAGGATATTGTGACGGTTCAGTCAAAAACCTTGCATCTTTGGTCCACCTCATCCGTTTAATTACTTGCTTGCCCTTGATAAAAAGGCACGGTCTTTTCTATAATGCGTGCCAAGAAGATATAAGCAAACCCAAACCTTAATACAACTGAACCTACTCATGCAAGCTCTAACCAGATTGTTCCTCACCTCCAGTTTTGTTTTGATAATTTTTACTGTTTCGCTTGCCCAAAGAAGCCCTATCCATGAAGAAATTGATCTCTGGTTTCAAGAAGAACGTTTCCTGATTACCGATCTCAATGACGACGCTCTGCTCGAAAGATCAGAGATGAAGCAGTTTGAAGAAGAGTTTGCTTACTTCCTGGTACCTCGTCACTTTGAGTTGTCAGATAAAAACCAAGATGGATTTTTGAGTTTTTATGAACTACTGGATCGGAGCAAGTCAGAAAAATTATACCGCTACAATCAAGAGCGAAAGGCTTTACGCCAATTGGGAATGCAGTATCCTACTTTAGCTCAAGCTAACGCTAAATTCTTGAAAAAGAATCCCTCTTTGGTTGAAGAGTTATTTGGGAACTTCTTTTGGTTGGCAGATCACGGTGATATCGCGGAAGAGGTTTACTCAGATAAATTCTGGACCAACTCGCATCCTGAAGCCATGGTAGTACTTCATAGAAATCTTCGTTGGATGGCAGCCAATCCTTCTGAAGCCAAAGACCTATATAAAGACCGAGCTGCCACTCAGCGTCTCCCAGAACTACTAGGTTGGCGGGCCGATCACAAAGACTTTATTAGGCAGCACCCAAGATTAGATGACTTTTATCGGATGGCTTTCTTCCCTGGTGGATTAGGACCAGGACGCTGAAGTGATCATCCCCATAAATTGCGTGTACTAGAATGAGTACTGACCGGCCTGCTAGTTGTTAGCAGGCCTTTTCTTGTTTATCGCTTGAGTGATTAGCATCTAAGACTTCCTGGGACTAGATTTGGAGCATGAATGAAGCCATCCTTTCATATCTTCCTAAGCTAGTAAGCACTGCCCAGAAGGCAGGAGAAGCGATCTTAGCCATCTATCATGATGCCGAGAAAAGCGAGGTCGTAGACCACAAAGCAGACGATTCTCCCTTGACGCTTGCTGATCAGGCCTCTCATCAAGTGATTGAGCAGGCTTTGGGTAAACTGGCACCAGAGATCCCAGTGCTATCTGAGGAAGGGAAACACCTGGCCTATTCAGAGCGAAAAGCCTGGCGTCAATTTTGG
This sequence comes from uncultured Bacteroidia bacterium, assembly GCA_964521065.1. Lineage (GTDB taxonomy): Bacteria > Bacteroidota > Bacteroidia > J057 > J057 > CAYVAP01. Next base: position 3,527 of record CAZFPQ010000440.1, read on the forward strand.
TTGGTTGATCCCTTGGATGGGACCAAAGAGTTTATCAAGCGAAATGGGGAGTTTACAGTCAATATTGCCTTGGTTGAAGGGCAGACCGTAGTAGCAGGAGTGGTTTACGTTCCCGTTAAAGGCGTTACATATTTTGCGTCAAAAGGCCAAGGTGCTTTTAAGCAGGAAGGAAACCAAGCTCCTCAGCCCATTACAGCGAGTGAGTTTCGCATGACGGATCCTGGCCTTCGTTTGGTTTGTTCTCGATCTCACCTCAGCGCGGAGGTTGAGGCCTATCTAGAGCAGTTTGAGGCACCCCAAACAGTTTCTATGGGTAGTTCCCTAAAGCTGGTCTTAGTAGCCTCAGGTGAGGCGGATATCTACCCTCGATTGGGGCCTACCATGGAGTGGGATACTGCCGCAGCGCAGATTGTAGTCGAGGAGGCCGGTGGCCAGGTAATCAGCCAAGAGACGCAAGCCCCAATGATCTACAACAAGGAGAATTTGCTTAACCCTTATTTCATTGTATTTGGAAACAAACAAGAAGGATGAGCAGGGCAGCTAAGCCTCCTATCATCTCTGATGATCCCAGCCTTCTCATGATCTAATAAAAAAACCTGGCATCCTCGAAAGAGGATGCCAGGCGTAAAATAGATATTGAGCCAATAGACCTATTCTACTTCCACTTTCTCCA
>CAZFPQ010000441.1:0-4179 GCA_964521065.1 uncultured Bacteroidia bacterium
GTAGGGAGGGAAATGAGGTAGGTTTTCTTTTTCAAAAACAGGGCGCATTCTAGAAGCAATACATTCGCCTTGTAGTCTACCCCTAAGCCATAGGCTATTCAACTTGATGGCTATACACTTCCAGGGTTTTGGGGGATGGGAACATCACCTTGGCATAGTGAGTAAAGCCATCTGGTTCTTTTTAAATCAGACTTAACCATTCCTTTGGGTCATCTTGAACGGTAGTGAAGGATCTCACGGGTATCACTTTCTAATCCAACTTTCGAGAGTGACTACTTTGAGGGAGTCTTCATGAGGGGGGGTGCCAGTGCTACTGTTGAGATTTTTTCTCTCAAAAAGTAGGTCCCGCGGATCCAAGATTCCGGGAATCGGAAAGGCGACACTTCAATTGGAAAAGGCCGCCAACCAAAAAGCAACACCAGCTTTGAGTACCCAAGAGTGAAGGATGAAAATAACACTAAATTGAATAGCCTACCCCTTGACCTATTTTATTGAAAAATATGGCAAGGGTGAGTTTTTGTCTATATCAAATGGCTCGATGCGGGGGAGGGCCTTTGGTCAGCATTTCATTATCAGATATATTTTAAATGAGAACAAGGAAAAGTATTCTTTGGCCAAATAATCAATACCCCTACTACTTCGCAATGAAGATCACCCATTTTGAACTATTTAAAGTACCACCCCGTTGGTTGTTCCTGAAAATTGAGACTGATGAAGGCTTAATCGGATGGGGGGAACCCATCGTAGAAGGCAAAGCAGACACCGTCAAAGCTGCCGTGGAAGAGCTGATGCAAACTTTGATCGGGAAAAACCCACTTCAAATTGAAGAGCATTGGAACACCCTATATCGTGGGGGATTTTATCGGGGAGGCCCGGTTTTGATGAGCGCGATCTCTGGCATTGACCAGGCTTTGTGGGACATCAAGGGAAAATTCCATGGCGTACCCATTTACGATTTGATGGGGGGGAAGACCAGAGAGCGAATTCGGGTGTATTCTTGGATCCAAGGGGAGATGGCTGCCGACATTGGACAGGCAGTCTTGGCGGCCAAGGCAAAAGGATTCTCCGCCGTTAAAATGAACGGGACCAATGAGATGCAAATCATTGATACCTTTCAGAAAATTGATTGGGTACTAGAAAGGGTGGCGGCCCTACGTGAGGCCGTCGGTCATACCGTGGATGTCGGCATCGACTTTCATGGGCGATTGCACAAGGCCATGGCCAAAGTCTTGGCCAAGGAACTGGAACCCTTTCGGCCTCTGTTCATCGAAGAACCGGTGTTGCCCGAAAACAACGAGGCCTTGCTGGCCTTGGCGAGGGTATGTACCATTCCGATTGCCACCGGAGAGCGGATGTTCAGCCGTTGGGATTTCAAGGATCTGCTGGCCAGTGGAGCAGTGGATATCGTACAGCCAGACCTTTCTCATGCAGGTGGCATCACGGAGTGTAAGAAGATCTTTTCCATGGCGGAGGCCTATGACGTCGCCGCGGCTCCTCATTGCCCTCTAGGCCCCATTGCCTTGGCGGCCTGTTTGCAGGTAGATGCTTCCTCCTACAATGCCTTTATTCAAGAGCAAAGCTTGGGCATCGAATACAACAAAGGCAATGAACTGCTGGAGTATATCCAAAACCCAGAGGTATTCCAATATAAGGACGGTTTTGTAGCCATGCCTACTGGCCCAGGCTTGGGCATAGAGGTAAACGAAGCTTACGTACGCAAAATGGCCGAGGTCGGCCATCAATGGAAAAATCCCGTGTGGCGCCACGCCGATGGCAGCGTCGCAGAATGGTAAACTCCCCCATGAATCAAACTACTTCGGATACACAAAAACCCAGCAAAGCTCGTCTGGGGATCTTGGCTGCGATCTTTGTCAACGTGGTCATCAATTATATGGACCGCAGCAACATTTCGGTTGCAGCTCCATTCATCGGTGAGGACCTCAACTTAGATACGGTCCAGATGGGCTATCTTTTTTCTGCTTTCAGCCTTACTTATGCCTCTCTGCAAATCCCAGGTGGCTACTTGGCTGATCGCTATCCTTTACGCATCCTCTATACCGTGTGCTTGATCCTGTGGTCAGTGGCTACGGTCTTGCAAGGGTTAGCCATGGGACTTTGGGTATTACTGGGCTTGCGCATTCTGATTGGGATATTTGAGGCGCCTTCCTACCCCATGAACAACCGCATCGTGACCAAGTGGTTTCCTGATCACGAGCGGGCCAGTGCCATTGCTACCTATACCTCAGGGCAGTTTATTGGTTTGGCCTTCTTGACTCCAGCTTTGCTGGCCATTGAGCATTATGCCGGCTGGCGGGCCTTGTTTTTCATCACTGGAGGGGTTGGCATCCTGTGGGGAATCATTTGGTATTTCATCTATCGAGATCCCAGTCGCTCTTGGCGGGTCAATGCCGCGGAGCTAGATTTGATTGAACAGGGTGGGGGATTGGTAGAAAGGCATGAAGAATCCGAGGATGAGAAGAATCACTTTGAATGGAGACAAGTCTGGTTTATCCTCTCACAGAGAAAGCTGTGGGGACTCTACCTGGGGCAGTTTGGGTTGGGGGCAACCCTGATTTTCTTTCTGACTTGGTTTCCCAAATATCTGATTGATTATCGGGATATGAATTTCCTTGAGTCCGGCTTCATGGCTTCGGTTCCCTTTATTTTCGCCTTTTTGGGGGTTTTGTTTTCAGGATTCATGTCAGACTATCTGGTCAGGAAGAAGGTCAAGGTAGAGGTGGCCCGTAAGGTGCCGGTAGTAAGTGGACTGCTACTTTCGACCACCATGATAGGGGCGAATTTTGTGGAGGACCCGGTTTGGGTAACCTTCTTCTTGTCGCTTGCCTTTTTTGGCAATGGATTGGCATCCATCACCTGGGTATTTGTCTCGCTGATTGCTCCCAAAAACCTGATTGGCTTAACCGGAGGAGCTTTTAATTTCATTGGGGGCCTTGCTGGAATGGTCGTCCCTACTGCCATTGGTTACTTGGTCCAAGATGGGGACTTTGCACCGGCTTTGGTTTTCGTGAGTTGTTTGACCTTGATTGGTGCCGCTAGCTATATTTTTCTAGTAGGCAAGGTGACGCGTTTGGAGTATGAGTAACAGGTTCCCAGCTGGCTTTGCCTTTTCCTAGATTCCTGGGGCAACCCTAGTTTAGCTGCCTAAGTTAGATAGGTAGTGAAGTAAACCTATCACTCCAGAGCTTCATCTTTTTATACCATGAAATCGCCTCTTCTCATTTTCCTGCTTTTGTTGGCCCTCAGTCTGGGTGCTTGCTCCCTTTTTGATCGAAACCCAAGACCCGAGCCAACGTTACCTGCTGTTACGGCTGAGGGGGCAGGAACTTTTGGCTGCCTCATTGATGACCGGCTGTACCTACCCTCATCCTGGAATTATTTGAAACCTCCCCTCTCCGTCAGCTATGATTCTGCAGAAGATGTATTGTTTATCGTAACTCATCGCTTTCGGCGCAGAGATTCTGTAAATGAGGGCTTTGAGTTTTTGCTTAGCAACCCAACGGTGGGAGATACCTTGTGGCTTGGAAACGAAGAAATCCGGGATGAATCTGATCTGCCTCACCGCTTCGCTTATTATCTTGATTTTCAAAACTCCAACTACTTAGGTACCTGGCGAGAAGACAGCGTGAGGTATTCTGGCTACGTCCTTCTTTCTAATCTCCAAGTCGGCTCTAATGAAGACTTAAGATTGGCCGCAGGAACTTTTGCCTTCATGGCCCGAGATACGACTTCTAACACACTCATGGAAATTAGCGAAGGAAGGTTTGATTTAACTTTGGATTGAGTAAAGAAGAAAAGCCAGGATGCGGGGTAGCCTGTTCAGTTTGGCTAGGAACCGATCCGATAATTGCTGAACACAAAAGTCATCTTAACGGAGCGAAGTGAGAAAGGATCTCTAGATGTAGGACGTCCGGATTACTAGGGAAGCAAAGAGAAAATTAATAGCTTCATAATCTCATCGTGTCGCCGTCTCCGGGTCTTAGGCCGCCTCAAATCTGTACTCCTTTGAGTCACCCTAGAGCCTACTTGAGGAGGCGTTGGGCGGCATTCGGTGGACGGGGGCGGCATGGCGCGCAGGTCTGGAATGCTGTCCCGACAAGTCGGGATGCTTACTTTTTTTGTAGGGAAGCAAATTGAAAGCTAATAATTAGTTTAGCGATG
>CAZFPQ010000442.1:0-2420 GCA_964521065.1 uncultured Bacteroidia bacterium
CAGAACCCAAAAATCCTGCGTTTGGGCTCGAAATACCAAAACCCAAACAGCCTCTAACTCATAGACACGCCTCCAATCTCTAGTTTTTCCCTCCAGTAATCTTTTTGGGTCAATCATTCAGCGCTGTTTTGATTCCATCTCCTGTTTCTGCCACCGCTTGGTTGATAGCATTGACCCAAATGAACCTTAGGCGTGCCTTGTGATCCAGCCCTTGGGTGGGAGGCTGCTTGCTCGGTAGCCTCCCCAATCTTTAGCTCCTAATCCCTTAGTTTGCTTTGGTCAAAATTGTCTCGATAAACTCACGTGCCATCTGCTCTTTGAGGGCCGCATAACGCTTTCGGTCTTGACCTGCCTTCTCTGCAATGATAAATTTCAATGCTTCATATTCCTGACGAGTAGATTCATGGATACGTAGATAGTCCCTGAAGGCTAGGTGCCTTCGAAGCTCTTGGTTTTGCTAATGGCAAACGTAGAGATGGTGAGAAATACGATCCAATATGGGGTGCAGATCTCCTATTGCGTAGCGCTTGAATACTTCTCGGCCTGCAATTCCTTGATCACCGCGATGGACGTAGCCTAGCTGCTCCAAATGTTGGTGGATAAGAGGAAGGGACTCGAAGGAATGATAGACTAGGTCCATGTCGATGATGGGTTTGGCCACTAAGTCAGGGACCGCGGTACTTCTGACGTGTTCCAGTTGAACCTGATCTATTGCTAATCCGCTGAGAAGTACTCGCCGGATGGCTTTAAAATCTCTTGGCCAGCGGGCTTGATAGGAGCTAAGGAGCATGAAGGTCAGAGGTTAGGTCACAAGTTGGGAATTGGAAAACGGGAAAAGAAAACCCAGTCGAGAAAATACGCGTTTTTGCAAAAGTGAATTGGCTCGTGTGAGAATTTACTTTTTCGTAGCCCCTAGCACGCTTCCTTCCAATATCTCAGCCTCTAATTATCGATGAATCCAAAACGCGCGCTCCAGATTAGCAAATTCTTAAGCTTGGTCTTAAGGCATAGACCAGATGAGATTGACTTGACTTTGGACCCACAGGGTTGGGCCAGCATCAAAGACTTAATCCACCAGATGGATCAACATGGATTTACCCTTAGCTTAGAGGAGCTTAAGCAAGTAGTCGCGAACAATGACAAACAGCGATTTGCTTTCAGCGAGGATTTATCTATGATCCGAGCCAATCAAGGACATTCCGTCAAGGTCGAATTGGATTTTGCTGAGCAGCGCCCGCCAGCGATTTTATTTCACGGAACAGCGGTTAGAAACCTAGGTTCCATCCAAGCCAAAGGATTACTCAAAGGGAAAAGGCATCATGTCCATTTATCTGCGGATGAAGCCACTGCCTTGAAAGTGGGGCTCCGCTATGGAAAGCCTGTGATATTGAAAATACAGGCCTTACACATGCATGATCAAGGTATTCCTTTCCTGCTGTCAGAAAATGGGGTTTGGCTCACCCAGTATGTCGCCCCTCAGTTTATTGAGTTTCCGTAATCCCTTAGTGGGTAGATGAGAGCATGTAAAGCCTTATGGCCTATCGATTGCCCTTTTTTGAGATGAAATAGCTCTCTCGTTCGGTTCACTCGCCACATAAATCCCATATGCCACCACCAAGAAGGAGCCAAACCCTAGCGTAAATCCCAAAACCTGGGGATGGACCATGGGCTGCAGCACAAACCCAAAGGCTTCTTCTAAAATGACCTCTGGATGAGTGGCCAGGTCCCAGCTGTTGAAGCGCAGATAGCGACCCAAGTAAACCCCATAGGCGCTCAAATAAAGAACCGCAACACTCAGCCAAGGGGCCAGCCACCGGTTCCAACTTTGAAAAATGCCTCGCTGGATTTTGCGTAAAGAAGCAAAACCCCACATCAAGCCGGCCCAGGCAAAAGTGAGGATCAGCAGGAGGTCAAACCATTGGGGAATGTCACTGCGAATCCGCAGGTGAAACAAATCCGTCAGGATGTAAGGCGCATTAGGGAAAAATAACATCCATACCCCCAGCACAGGCAACTGAAAACCCAGCGGAAGCTTTCGAAAAGTAAGCGCTTGGCCTACTGCCCAAGGGACCCAAGCCAAAAACAGGTTCCAGACCAGGAATAAAAAATATTGTGTGCCCGTAAGCTGGAAGCGTACTAGGAGTAGCCCCAGGGCCAATCCATTTAAAGCCAATAGCAAGGCAGGTCGCTTTAGCTCATTTCGATTTAGGACGGCGGTGAAGGTAGAGTTAGACATGGGGTGCAAATTAAACGCTGAGATAGAGGGGTAGGATGTCAAGAAGAGAATCTAGATATAGTTCGTTTTAACTTTACCCATCTAGGTACTCCATGATAATAACTTAGAATCAAGACTGGAAAACGGGTACTTAGGTTTTATGCTTGCTATAATCTCGCTTCTCGCTTCTCGCTTCTCGCTTCTC
>CAZFPQ010000442.1:2520-4132 GCA_964521065.1 uncultured Bacteroidia bacterium
TCTCGCTTCTCGCTTCTCGCTTCTCGCTTCTCACGTCCCACCTTTCATTCCTACGCAAGGACGAGTGGAGGGATGGAGATTACACCCCAATTTTTCTGAGAAATGTGTAAGTGTGAGGATCCGAAGAGAAACCGTGGGCTAGTCCCATTTTTCCCCTTCACTTCGATTATAATCTGAGAGCTTTTGTATTTTTTCTGCATCATCATAAAACTCGTCTCCTACCAAGACTTCATGTACCCCAGCCTCTTTGAGGCGGTTGATGTCGGTATAGGTTGCGATGTGTCCGGCTGCGGTAAACTTCACCTCTGGAAAATCCTGAACCAGAGAACCAAAAAAGGCTAAGTCTGGACCTTGATCTTGGTGATGGGTATCGATGTCCGTGACCAAAAAGCGAGTAAAGCCCAAATCGACCATGCGGCGAATCACGGCGTGGACCTCTTCTTGATCAGCTTCATCTCGCCAGCCGTGAAAGCGCAGCTTTCCGTCTACCAAGTCTAAGCCAATGATGATACAGCCTGGGTTGATTGGCTTGGCCTCGATGATTGCGTCCAGCAATTCAGGCTTTTCATATACCACGGAGCCCAGTACGAACAAATCTGCCCCTGCAAATCGCAACGACCGGATGTAATCTAGGGTCTCGATACCGCCGGCTACCGCTAGCTGACTTACGGTAAGGTTAGAAAGGGAACCAATTAGGCCCACGTTGTTGACTCCATCGTGGCGAGCGCCATCAATGTCCACGAGATGGACACGCATAATGTTGGCTTGGTTCAGACGAGTGATCAGGTCATAAGGCTCTTCCTCCAATAAAACGAACTCCTGATGTCCTGGGCGAAAAGCAGCTACTTTTCCGTTAGTGATGCAGAGGGCTGGTATAATTTGCATGGGGTGATCAAATTTCAAGAGGACAAAGAAAGACCAAGATTCGATCTTTCTCTGCCCCGTTGAAATAAGCATCCAGCCTTGACAATGCCAAGGCCCTTAATCAATGAAGTTGAAGGTAAATGGGATATTGACCCAAAAAGCGATGGCCCGGCCTCCCTGGATGGCAGGGGAAAACTCTAGGTCTGACAAGTGTGGGGTAACAGCTTTCTCCAAAAGCGGATGGGCAGAGTTAATGGTTCGATGCTCTACGTAGTTGCCTTTTTTATCTACCAGAACCCGGAATACCACTGAACCATGGATGTTGGCATCTCTGGCCATTTGTGGAAAAGAAATGGCTTTTTGAATGTCGGACATATTCAAAGGAACGGGCTCTTCTTCAACAACGACAAAATCCCCAAAGCCGGGCTGCTTTTGCTCCACAATCACCTGAGGGATGTCCTCTTCACCATCGCCAATCAGGCCGAAAATTGATGTTTCATCTTTGCCCTCGATATTATCAAGGCCTATGTTGGGCGCGGCCAACAAGGAATCCATGGTATTGATGCTAGGATCTTCGTCGGGATCTAGGTCGTCTTCATGGGTAGGATCGGGAATCAAGCTGGCCAACTGCTTGAGTTTCGGTGGTTCCGGGGGAGGGGGAGGAGTCGCTAGTTATTTGGGCGATTCTTCCTCGACTGGTGGTAGATCTATGGGATCTGAAATTACTAAGATCTCTTTTGCTTGGACT
>CAZFPQ010000443.1:0-4107 GCA_964521065.1 uncultured Bacteroidia bacterium
GCCCCTAAGCCATGGCGGGTAAAATATCGGTCCAGGGCACTGGCCTCCTTTTGGACCAATACGTGGACGTCAAAAATCACCTCAATCTCTGGTGCTTTTTGCTTCAACCAGCGAACAATACGCCCCAGAGGCAGGCCCTGCAAGGCAATAGCCCATTGGAAAATGACCTTATCTGGCTGGAGTTCCTTGATCTTAAGCGCCGTTTCTTTCCAGGTACCTGGTCGGTTATAGTCAGTGATGTAACTCAGCTCAATATCCGTCCCTTCCAAAAAGTGGGTCTTGCTGCTACGGTCCACAAAATCCCGGGGAATGATGGCCGGGTATTGCTGCGTCCAGGAAATAAGGTGTACTTCCGTATCTGGGCGGGCAGCTAAGGCCTTGGCCAAGGCAGTATTGTAATTTGCGATCCCCCCTTTGAAGCGAGGGCCGGGTCCAAAACAAACGATTCGTTTCATGCCATCAAATGCTAGCGATCAAGGGCCTGCCTCCGTAAGCTAATGGGCATCAAGGCAGGTAGAATGGCCGCAAAATTAAGGAATTCTATTGGGGCATGGAACCATTTGCCCAGGAATGAACGAAGAGTCGGCTAAGATTGAACGAATTCTGGTAAAAAAACAGGGCTCTAGACCTTCCCACTGTCGTCTTTAGTCAATAGGCTGTAGACCAAGTAGCTCATTGGTATTTGCAATCAGCGAATCTATGGCGGATTCATTCTGTCCTGCGGGGTGAATTCGTCCAAAGTCACCCATGTCATTGTCAAAGTACTTTCCCGTAATTCCTTCATACTTTTTGGCCACGGCTAGGTAGTACAAAATATCCGCCCCTTTATCAGCCGGTGCCCAATGCCGCCCATAAGCTTCTCGAACCATGTTGGTGTTCAGTAGGGAGCCAGGATTAACCGCGATCACCGAGATATGGGGGTGCGTTTTTGCTAGATGTAGGCTCCACATGGTCAAAGCCAGCTTACTTTGGGCATAGGTTTCCTGTTCTGAGCTTATCTCTTTTCCCAATAAAACGGCTTCTGAAACCGGCGCTTGCGCAGCCGAGCTCAAATTGATCAAACGAGGAGAATGGCTTTTTGCTAAGAGGGGAATCAACTCCTTGGTCAGCAGGTAGGGAGCGAGATAGTTTACCGTCATTCTTAGATCTAGTCCTGCATCTGTCAGGGTGGTTGGGCTCTTAAATACGCCAGCATTGTTGATCAGTACATCAATCTTATCCAGGGCTTGCGCTACCTCAGTGGCCAAATTTTTCACCGAAGCTAAATCTGAAAAGTCTGCCGTAAACCCAGCGATTTTTTCGTTTTGGGATCGGTCCTTGACTTCCGCTATTACGGAGGTAAGTTTGGCGCCATTTCGGCCGTGCAAATAGATTTCGTGGCCATCCTTAGCCAGTTTTATGGCCGCCAATTTTCCGATTCCATCGGTGCTGCCAGTGATTAGAATGGTCTTTTTCATGTGGTGATTTTTGTTTGAGGGCTTGAGTGAAAGTGAGGCAAGACCTTTTCGGCTAGCTCTTCTAGGGTTTTCTCCACCGATCCAGGATTGAAGCGAAGATTGATGGCGACGTGGTTTACCCCGATTTCTTGTATTTCCCGGAAATAGTCGATGAGGTAATTGGCGCCGATGCGAAACCCCAATTGGATGGGATGGGGCTTGAAGTCTGCGTTTTCCTCCAGGATCACATATAGAGGCTGCATGAATGGCTGGTCAAACTCATGGTGTTGCTGGACCAGCTTACGCCATTGGGTGAGCGCATAAGCCTGCTGCATCAGGGGCCTAGGATAATAGATCCAGCCATTGCCATGTTCCGCAATCCATTCGGGTGTCTGCCGGCTATAGCCGGTGATCAGCATGGGAATTTTGTGAGAAGACGGCTTGGGCAGCACATCTACTTGGCCATTCAAGTGGCCAAAGTGATTCTCGTCTACCACAGGAAAATATTCTTGCGCTCCGCGAATGTATTGATAAGCATCTCGAAACAATTCTCCTCGCTTTTCGAACTCAATGTTCATTGCGGGATACTCCTGCGGTCGGTCTCCTGACGCTACCCCCATGATTAGGCGGCCACCTGATAGTTGATCGATGGTCGCAGCGGACTTAGCTACGTGGACAGGGTGGTGCAAAGGCAGGGCAATGCTGGCTACCCCCAAGGCAATATCGGAGGTTTGCCCTGTTAGGAAACCCAAATAGGTAAAGGGATCGAAAGTTTGACCGGCATCTCCAAAAGAGGGCACCTGGAGAGGGACATCCCGAATCCAAATGGCTTTGAATCCCAGTTGCTCCACCAGTTGCACGCGTGTTACGTGATCTTGCATGCTAGGCACAGAACCAATCGCATAGTTTTCAATCGGTACAACGACCCCAATACTAAGCTGACCCGATTGGAACACACGATTATAGGCTGGGTTGATCTGCTCAAAACTTCTCATTTCGACTCTTTTAAGTCCCCTATTAAAACCCCTCTAACACGATTTTTCCTTTTGCCTTCCCCGACTCTAGCAGCGCATGGGCTTTGCGTAGATTGCTGGCGTTGATTTTTCCGAACCGCTCATCAGCCGTGGTTCTAATCACTCCTTCGTCCATCAAATCAGCGACGCGATTCAGGATATGATGTTGCTCAATCATGTCTTCAGTTTGGAACAGCGAGCGGGAATACATCAGTTCGATATGAGTGGAAACCGCTTTCGCCTTGAAAGGCATCACGTTCAGCGAGGAGGGATCATCAATGAAACCAAATTTCCCTTGAGGCTTGATCAGTTTGACAATTTCCTCGAAATGCTGTTCGGTGCCATTCAGGCTGATCACGTACTCAGGTTGGGCAAGGTTCTGGTTGGCTAGTTCTTCGCTCAGTTTATGGCGGTGATTGATCACGGCGTCTACGCCCAAGTCTTTCAGCCACTGGGTGGTGCTTTCACGTGAAGCGGTTCCGACGAGCTTGAGTTGAGTGAGTTTTTTTGCGAGTTGCACCAAAATGGATCCTACTCCTCCCGCAGCGCCGATCACCAGCAGGCCCTGGTCAGCGTTTTCTTTTTCCACATTCATCCGGTCGAAGAGCAACTCCCAAGCAGTCAGGGTAGTTAATGGCAAAGCGGCCGCCTCTCCAAAAGATAGACTCTTGGGTTTCTTTCCCACGATGCGCTCATCCACCAGTTGATACTCAGCATTGCTACCTGACCGGGTCAAATCTCCCGCATACCATACTTCGTCTCCCACCTTGAATAGGCTCACATCTTCACCCACCGCAACGACTATCCCTGCCGCGTCCCAACCAATGACTTCCCATTCACCTTCTTTAGGTGAGCGGCTCCGACGGATCTTGTAATCAACTGGATTAACTGAAATGGCCTTGACTTCCACTAAGATATCTTTGCCCTTAGCTTCAGGTATATCCAACTCAATGTCTTGTAAGGAAAGAACATTGTCGATGGGGAGATTTTCTTTATAGCCAATTGCCTTCATGAGACCCATAATCTTGAATTTCTTTTCTACAAAGGTGCAAGGGGAAAGCTCAAAAAGACAGGTACATAAAGAGGGTATATTTGTATTTTTAAAGGTTTATTAAGCTGGATTTTGAAAAAAACAGCTACTACAAGCTATTATTGAAAGTAAATACAACAGAAATGCAGCTTTTAGAGGTATCAAAACCTTTTGAAATACAAGAAATAGAACTGGACGACTGGAAACAGCGCCCCGTCAAGAATAACTTCTTTGAGTTGGTCTTAATCAAAGCTGGCGAGGGAACTCAGTGCATCAATTACAACTTCCATGACTACCAGCAAGGGAGCATTTTTTTACTCCCTCCCTTGAAATGCCATTCCTTTCAAATCTCAAAGCCATCACGCTTTGTCTTCCTCAAATTCACCTCTGCCTTTTTTAATTCTACTCAGCCAGCTTCCTTGAGTCAGTCGGAGTGGTTCAAGGAGGCCGCTTACATTTTGTCCAACTACAATCAGCTTCCAGGAGACATCATCTACAATGAGCTGGATCGGCAACACATTTATACCCTGGTAGAGCTCATTTCGAAGGAAAATCAAAACTATCAGGCTCACTCCGCTGCTTTAATCAAAAGCCTCATGGTGAGTATTTTGGAAATCTTGATGAGAAA
>CAZFPQ010000444.1:0-4101 GCA_964521065.1 uncultured Bacteroidia bacterium
TGCCATCGGTCGTCCTAGCATTCATGAGGCCTCACAAGCGGCTGGTAATCCCGAATGGGTCACTGCCGTGGGCGTCATGTTCATCATCTACGTAGCGGGTGGCCTCTTTGTAGTTCCCTACTTTATTTATCAGTTGACTACCAAAAAGCTCTGGGGAAAGTTCCGCACCCAATACTTGGGCCGCAACCTGGGGCTCGCCTCTTCGATGGCGATACTCAACTTCACAGCTTCTGCCGCCTTTGCATATGCAGCATTTGTACTAGGCCAAGCAGGCAATACGGTCGGTTATGCCATTTTCAATACCATCTCGGTGGCAGTGGCCATCGTCAGTGGATTGCTCACCCGCGAATGGGCAGATGCCCCAGCCAAAGCGCGCAATTCTTTGTTTCTCGGCTTGGCCTGCATGATCATCGGTGTGGTCATCATCGCGGTAGGCAACAGCCTGGTGTGAGATTGAGCGTTTGAGCGGATGAGACCTTGAGAGTTGGGGATATTGAGTTTTTTCACCAATACTTAATTCACTCAATTAGTTCCATCCCAAGCCTATTATTGGATTCAGTTGGCTCCCTGTCCGGGTTGGACAGGGAGCTTCCCCTTATAACAAATGGTTCTTTGTCAGTACCAGAAATTCATATGTGTAGGAGATAGTAGGCCTTCTACAGGGAGAAGAAGAAATTGCCTTCACTCCCTCTAAAAATATGGTACTTATGAAGCAGCTACTTCTTATCCTTACCTTAACCACAGCACTTGGCTACGCCCAAAACCCTTTGGTTACCCATTTATTTACCGCAGATCCCACGGCAAGGGTATTCGAGGGCAAGCTCTATATTTATCCCTCTCACGACATTGTCCCTCCTGAAGGAATCGAAGCGCCACGCTTTTGTATGCCAGATTACCATGTATTTTCACTGGAGAATGGCAGTACTTGGCGTGACCACGGAAGGATATTAGATCAAAATGAAGTCCCCTGGGGAGAAAAAGATTCCTACGGCATGTGGGCGCCGGACTGCATCGAAAAACATGGGAAGTACTATTATTTCTTCCCTGCCAAGCCCAAAGACCAAAGTTCATTCCGACGGATTGGGGTAGGAATCTCTGAGTCTCCCACGGGCCCCTTCAATTGGCAGCCCAACTACATCCCCCAAGTAAGTGGAATTGATCCTGGTTTATTCACCGACGATGATGGGGTAACTTATCTATTCTTTGGGGGTGGAAAGGAACTATTTGCGGCACCCCTTCAGGATGATCTGTTATCTGTGGCCCAGGCGCCCATAAAAATCGAGGGACTCCCTGCTGGTTACAAGGAAGGATCCTTTCCTTTCAAAAAGGACTCCATTTACTACCTCACCTTTGCCCATGTCTTTCCCGGTGAAGGCTATACCATTGGTTACGCCACGGCGGATAAACCTCTAGGCCCTTATACCTATCGAGGCAAAATCATGGACAACATTGAAAATGGCACCAACCATCATTCTCTAGTGGAGTACCAAGGACAGTGGATTCTATTCTATCACTTTTGGCATATCAGTGGGTACAACAAGCTGCGCTCTATGTGCGCTGACTACTTGAGTTTTAACCAGGATGGCAGCATCAAAAAGGTGATCCCAACTCGCAGGGGCATTGGAACACCAACCTTGGGAGACACCATTCAAATTGACCGTTACAATGACATCCAGCGAGCAGAAGTCAGCTACGTAGGCGGCAACGAAGCGCCTGGTTGGATGGTATGCAATGCCCGCATGATGGCTCAAGTACGCTTTAATCGGGTTGATTTTGGGACTGGCCAAGCCAAACACATGCAGGCTCGGGTAGCGTGCGGACAACGAATCGGCAGCTTTGAAGTTCACCTCGATCAAGCAAAAGGGCCACTGATCGCTGAGTTTCCCATCACCCATACGGGTGGGTGGAACCAATGGAAGACCATAAGCACCGAGCTGACTCAATCCGTATCGGGCGTACACGATTTGGTGGTGGTCTTCAAGTCGGATTGGGGTTCTACTCAATCTGTAAACTTGAACTGGCTTTTGCTAGAGAAGTAGAAGCAGGATAATCATGTCAAGATACGTGTAGGTGGTATTTCCAAATTGGGATTTATTGGGCCTCATCCTAATTTTGCCCCACTTTACCACTTATCCTACCTTTGTTTCATATGTCCCCTACCCTGCTGAGCATCTTCGAATGGACCGCCGTAGTCTTAGGTTTGGCCTACGTGTTCTTGCTGGCCCGAGAGAAAGCTTGGGCTTGGCCAGCAGGAATTCTTGGTTCAGCCTTGAGCATGGCCGTCCTCCTAGACGCCAAGCTCTACAATGATGTATGGCTTTATGGACTGTACGTGGTCTTAGGATTTTATGGCTGGTATCTTTGGACTTGGGGGAAAAGCGAGCAGCAAGCTAGACCGGTAGTACAAACTCCGCTGAAGGAAGCTTTGACTTTGGGGTTAGCGGGTCTGCTTGGCACCATGGTTTTGGGTTATCTTTTTTCTCGCTATACTGACGCAGATATCCCCTACGTAGATGCGTTTACCAGTAGTTTCAGTGTCGTAGGGACCTATATGCAAGCCCGCAAACACCTTCAGAACTGGCTGCTATGGCAAGTAGTCAATACGGTCTACATTGGGGTTTATGCCTATAAAGGTTTGTATGCCTTTGCTGGCCTTTCGGCGATTTACCTAGTCTTAGCGGTGGATGGGTATCGGCGATGGAAAACGGCCTTAGCCAGTCAACATCAAGAGGCATCGGTCACCGAAGCTTGAAGCACATTTATTCCTGGCCCAGGATAATAAACCAGGGCCAGGAATTTATCTAAATAAGCTAGCCCAACAGCGCCAGTGACTTTATGACGGTCTGGGTAATTCCCCACAATAGGGGGATGGCAACGAAGGCCCATGCAAGGGCCACTTTTATGGACTTTTTCATGAGATTTGCTTAGGGTTATTGGGTAAGTTCAGGAGTGAGCTTCTCATATGTTGATTCCTCTGTTGGCTCAGGTGGGGGCGTTTCCATGAAGAATTTTGCCTTCACCGGCCTGACCAGGGAGTTACTAATCAATCCCAAGATTAGTAGCCCGGCCATGATGTACATGGTGGTGGAGTACGCCTGAGCGGGCGGAATTTGAAGGGTGTCAATCTGATAAGCACGGATGTAGTTGATGAGTACCGGTCCTAGGATAGCCGCCATGGACCACGCCAACAATAGGCGGCCGTGAATAGCCCCTACCTGCTTGGTGCCAAACATATCTCGGAGATAGGCCGGTATGGTTGAAAAGCCTCCTCCATACATGCTGATGATGATTCCAAAGCATAGCACAAATAGGATGATGCTGCCCATTTGGCCTGTTTGTGGAACTAGCACGTACAAGGTAGCTCCCAAAATGAAGAAGATGTTGTAGGTGTTTTTCCTGCCAATTTTATCAGAAAGAGAGGACCAGAAGAAGCGCCCTAACATGTTGAATATGCTTAGCAGGCCGACAAATCCACCTGCCGCCGCTGCACTGACCGCAAGTTGTTCCCCGACTGATTCCACCGAAAACATTTCCTGTATCATCACCGAAGCTTGCCCCAGCACCCCAATACCCGCCGTTACATTTAGCATCAGCACAAAAAACAGCAAGTAAAACTGGGGCGTCCGAATGGCCTGATCGGCATCCACATTCCCAGATGTTACCATGCGATTAGCTTTAGGTTTAGGGGTCCAACCCTCTGGCTTCCAATCATCCTGAGGGACACGGACGGTAAAGACTCCAAACATCATGAAGCAGAAATAGATGATCCCCATGACCAAAAAGGCTTCTCCCACCCCGGTAGAAGTTGGAGAAGCAAAATAGCCCATGAGTCCCACCGCCAAAGGTGAGGCAATCATGGCTCCTCCACCAAAGCCCATGATGGCCATCCCCGTCGCCATGCCTGGTTTGTCAGGAAACCATTTGATCAAGGTGGATACGGGAGAGATATAGCCCAATCCCAGGCCGATTCCTCCCAGGAATCCCTGCCCCAGGTATACCAGCCAGATGTTGTGTAAGCTTACCCCAAGGGAAGCAACCATGAATCCACCCGACAGACAGAGGGCAGAAATAAACATGGCCTTGCGGGGTCCGACCCGCTCT
>CAZFPQ010000445.1:0-4089 GCA_964521065.1 uncultured Bacteroidia bacterium
CCAAAAAATCCAGCGTTTGAGCTCGAAATACCAAAACCCAAACAGCCTCTAAGCATTTACGGCCTATGATTTTGGGGCAAAGAATCCACACTTGACTTGGTATACAAAAGAGTATTTGCAGTAATTGAAGGGCCCTTAGGCACCTAGTCCCATCCTTTACCATTGTCGGAACCCAATGACTCAACCAGCCTGGCGAATCAGCATCGATACCGGGGGAACCTTCACCGATTGCATAGCTCAAGATCCCCACGGAGCGACCCATCGACTCAAAGTATTGAGCAATGCCAGCTTGAGGGGAAGGATACAGAAATGGCTTGACCGTCGCACCTTACAGATAAGCCAAAGCTGGCCGACGGAGCAAGATATTTTCAAAGGCTACAACTTTCGTTTGCTAGGAGAACCGACAGAAAGTCCTCTAATTGAATCGGTGGATTTGGCTCAGGGCTTAATGATTTTAAAAGAAGAATACCGAGGAAATCGCCAGGTGGGGGAGTTTGAAATCCATGCGCACGAGGAGGCACCGGTATTGGTCGCTAGGTTGCTGACTCAGACCCCTTTAGGAGAGGCCTTTCCCGAACTAGAACTGCGTTTAGGGTCCACCAAGGGTACCAATGCCCTGCTAGAGCGAAAGGGGGCGAGGGTAGGGGCAATTTTTACCCATGGGTTGGAAGATCTCTTGCTGATTGGAGACCAAAGTCGTCCTGATCTTTTTGCCAAACAAGTCATTAAGCCTCAGCCACTGTATCACGCGGTCTTAGGAATCAAAGAGCGTATATCTTCCGATGGAGAGGTGTTGACTCAAATTGAGGAGGCAGAAATCAGGCGCATGCTTGAATGGGCCTTGGCCGGGCAATTTGACGCCATCGCCATCACCCTGCTGAATAGTTACCGCAACCCCGAGCACGAGCGATTACTGGCTCAAGCACTGGCCTCAAAAGTTTCGGCTAAAGTAGTATGCTCGCATGAGCTGATTTCCTCGGTTAAGCTTCTTCCCAGGGCCGAAACGACGGTGGTCAATGCCTATTTGTCGCCAGTCATTGACCGCTACGTAGCCAATATTAGGCATGCGCTGGGGGATATTGATTTCAAAATCATGACCAGTGCTGGAGGCTTGGTCAGTGCGGAACAGTTTCACGCCAAGGATAGCCTCTTGAGTGGTCCTGCCGGAGGGGTAGTGGGAGCGGCGGCCATGGCCAAGGCTTGTGGATATCCCCGTGTACTCACCTTAGACATGGGAGGGACCAGCACCGACGTAGCCAAATATCAGGAGGCCTTAGCCTATGAACATGAAACGCAGGTAGGGCCTGCCAGACTTCTGGCTCCTACCTTAGCGGTACACACGGTTGCGGCTGGTGGAGGGTCCCTATGTGGATTTGATGGGCAAAAGCTATGGGTGGGGCCTGAAAGTGCCTCTGCTTGGCCCGGGCCAGCTTGCTATGGAGCAGGGGGTCCCTTGACCCTGACCGACGTCAATCTCTTACTAGGCCGCTTGGATCCTCAAACCGTGAGTATTCCGCTGGATTTTGATGCCGCTCAACAGGCGTTAAGAAAAGTAATAAAGAAAAGCAATCTCGACGAGATAGAAGCGCTACATGGCTGGCTAGAAATTGCCAATGAAACCATGGCCGGAGCCATCCGACAAATTTCGATAGAAAAGGGCTACGACCCCAAAGATTATGCCCTCCTAGCCTTCGGTGGAGCAGGAGGAATGCACGTAGCCGAAGTCGCAGAGAGCTTGGGGATCCCTCAAATCTTGGTGCCCTATGACGCAGGAATCATGAGCGCAGTAGGGATTCACCAGGCCCAAATAGAGCGATTTGCCCACGTCCAGGTCCTAGAGCCTTGGCAAGCCATAAAAAATCAACTAGATGATTGGATAAACCCCTTGAAAGAATCAGTCCAGCAAAAACTCAGATCCGAGGGATTGGAAACTTCCGAACTAGAGGAGCCACGGGTATGGCTTTTTCTCCGCTTTGAGGGACAAGACCACAGCCTAGAAGTTTCCTACCGATCAGATTTGGATATAGAAGCAGAATTTGAAGCACATTACCGAAAGCTGTACGGGCACTGGCTAGAAAACCGCGCCCTAGAACTAGAGGCCATCAAGGTGGGAGGGCGGCAAAAAGTCAGGGAGCTTCCGATGTATGGAGTTCCTGGTTCAACGCTCCCAAACAAACCTGATACCTATAGTTCCGTCTATCCGGTTTATCATTGGGAAAATCAGAATGCAGGTCAATGCTGGCAAGGGCCTGTTTTGTTGGCGTCCCCACTTGGCACCACCTTTATTCCTAAAGGATGGAAGGGATGCCTTGATGAGGGATTTAACCTAAGAATGAATCAAATTGAGAAGGCTCAAGTGGGAGAGCCATCTAGAGAACGAGCTGCCGCCATCGACCTGGAATTATTCACACGCAGGTTTCAATCGGTCGCGGAGGAAATGGGTGCTTTGTTACAGCGCAGTAGTTTTTCGGTCAACATCAAAGAGCGCTTGGATTTTTCTTGTGCCTTGCTCGATGCGGAAGGCTACCTGGTCGCCAATGCCCCCCATATCCCTGTACACCTGGGTAGCTTAGGCGTTTGCACCCGTTTGGTCAAAGATGCTCTCCCCCTAGGTCCTGGGGACGTGGCCATCACCAACCATCCAGGCTATGGAGGATCTCATTTGCCAGATGTAACCCTTATTGCACCGGTATATGATGAAGACGGTCACTTGCTGGGATATTTGGCTAATCGCGCTCACCACGCGGAAATAGGAGGGAAGCGTCCTGGGTCTATGCCGCCTGATGCGAGCCGATTGGTAGAAGAGGGCGTGGTAATCGCCCCTCAATACTTACTCAAAGGAGGCCAAGCTCGCTGGCAAGCCATGCGAGAGCTGTTTACCCAAGGTCCCTTTCCCAGTCGCAGTGTAGAAGAAAATCTAGCGGATTTACGGGCGGCTCTGGCCTCCATAAAAGCAGGAGAAGCGACGCTACGAGCCTTAAGTCATCAGCATGGAAGGAAGAAGGTCCGTACCTACATGCAGGAACTGAAGGCGTATGCGGCTCTACGGTTAAGGGAACAATTGGCCAAGCGGGCGAAGGGAAGCTTTTCTGCTGAAGAAAAACTAGACGACGGAAGCGCTTTGGCCGTGAGCTGGAGCTTTGAAAAAGACGAGGTAAGGGTAGATTTTTCTGGCACGGCAGATGTCCATCCGTTCAACTTCAACGCCAACTTGGCTATTGTGAACAGTGCGGTGCTTTATGTCTTGCGCCTTTTTCTGGACGAAGACCTCCCTCTTAATGAAGGGTTGATGATGCCAGTCAGCATGATCCTGCCACCTGGAATCCTCAATCCTCCCTTTGAAGAGGATCCTGCTTTATGCCCCGCTGTGGTGGGCGGAAATGTGGAGACGAGCCAACGGCTGATAAACGTCCTACTGAAACCCCTAAATCTCTTGGCCGCTAGCCAGGGGACCATGAATAACCTGCTATTTGGACATGCGGAATTAGGCTACTACGAAACCATTGGCGGAGGCACAGGGGCAGGACCAGGTTTTGTAGGAGCTCATGCTGTGCACCACCACATGACCAATACCCGCATCACTGATCCCGAAATCTTGGAACTACGTTATCCTGTGCGCTTAGAGGCCTTTTGCGTTCGCTGGGGATCAGGGGGCGATGGAAAGTACCTAGGTGGAAATGGGATAAGGCGTAAGCTGAGGTTTTTGGAGCCAATTTCGCTTACGCTTTTGACCCAACACCGAAAGGAGGCCCCCTACGGATTAGCAGGTGGAGGGGCCGGAAGTCGAGGGGAACAGTATCTATGGAGAGTAAATGGAGATCGAGAAGCCATCCCTGGGATTGGAAGCTGGGAACTCTTGCCGGGAGAGGCCATAGAAATTCTTACTCCCGGAGGGGGAGGCTACGGGTCGACAGCGTAAGATTTTAAACTTAACGGATCAAAAAAAAGCCTGGTAATGGCACTATTTCTCTTAAAAAAGTGGTTCGTAGGAAGTTTTGCAGGAATCGTATGGGTTAGATCATCTGGGTTTGTGTTTTGGGGTAGGCATCCGAATCCCCGTTATTTGTTAATGAATCACAGGCATTACGC
>CAZFPQ010000446.1:0-3993 GCA_964521065.1 uncultured Bacteroidia bacterium
ATCCAAGAAAGACTGACAAATATTTTGGTGAGAAAGGCAGGTAATTCATCTTATTTTCTGAAGATGAGATGGTCTAAATTGCCGAATTAGGGTTCATGATTTTTTTTAGGCAAAAGCTTCCTTTTACCTTTGAGCCGCTAGTCTACCGATTGACTTCTTCACTTGTTTAATCCTTGATGCCTAACGAACAAGTCAATTTATCGCTTGACCCAGAATCCTTTGAGACAATGTTTCGCCAACATTACCTGAGGCTTCAGTCTTATGCCTACTCCATCGTGGGAGATGAGGCACAGGCGGAAGAGGTCGTACAAGCTGTATTTGTTCAATTGTGGGAAAAGCGGGAAGAACAACCCATCAAGACTTCGGTTAAAGCCTATCTCTTCAAAGCGGTTTACCATAGGGCCTTGAACCAAAAGCGGCACCAAAAAGTCAAGGAAGCCTACAGCGATTATCAAAAAGCCCATAGCCCAAACTCTGCCTTTCAAGATCCAGCGGAGGCTAACGAACTTAAATCTAGGATCGAGGCAGCTATTGGCATGCTGCCTCCGCGTTGTCAACAGGTTTTTAGACTCAGTCGCTTTGAGGGACTCTCATACCAGGAAATTGCCAAGGAATTAGACATTTCGGTAAAGACGGTGGAGGTTCAAATGGGGAAGGCCCTAAGAATGCTACGAGAGTCACTGCAGGACTATTTACCCCTATTTTTACTTTTTCTCATCAAACATTGGCCCGGCGGATAAGGGTTCTCATGGTCTGAAGTGCCATTACATGGATAGCCCCCTTGCTGACTTACTTTTCTTCCTAATTATGTGATAAAAATTCTCATGCAAACCGCTCCTCTCCATACTCCCCACGAATTGCTGGCCAGTTTTCTGGCCGGGGAAGTCAGTGCAGAGCAACGCCTTGCAGTGGAAGAATGGCGTCAAGCAGCAGCAGAAAATGAAGCCTATTTTCATTCTCTCGCGGCTCTTTGGGAGGAAAGTGAAGTGGTTAAGCAGGCAGACCTAGAGAAAATAGAACAAGCTTGGCAGCAGTTACAAGAGCAATTGCCTAGGACCCAGCCCCGGCCACTTTGGAACTGGCCTCTTCTAGCGGCCGCAGGCATGGCCATCCTTATCCTCAGTACCTTGGCCTTTTGGTGGCTTAACCGTGACAGGGTAAGCGACCTCCCCCTACAATGGGAAAGCTATCAAGCCCAGAACCAAGTCGATAGTTTGACATTAGGAGATGGAAGTCAAGTTGCGTTAGCCTATGGGACAGAACTGAAGTTCAATTCAGAGTTTGGCCATCAGGCTAGAAGCGCTCAGCTACTGAGTGGCAAGGCCCATTTTTGGGTGGCCCCTGATGGGGAGCATCCTTTTGAAGTGGAAGCAGGGGATTTCCTCATTCGAGATTTGGGGACGGCTTTCCAGATATCTATTGAGGAAGACCTGGTTTCCTTAGTCGTAACCGAGGGCAGCGTTGAAGTAATTCCTTCCCAAGGAGAAAAACTGATCGTAAAGGCTGACGAGAAAGTTAACCTCGGCCAGAATTGGCCTCCTAAAGTAGAACCCATTGATCCTTTTGCCAATGCTTGGCGAGATCGGCGTTTTTCCTTTACCGGGCAGAGTTTGGTAGAAGTAGCGGAGATCCTCAGTCAAGCCTATGCTGTTTCAATAGACTTAGACAAGACTTCACTTCAGGCCTGCCAGGTTTATACGACTTTCGAAAGCAAAGAGCTTGAATACGTCCTGGATGTCATTTGCCAAACCTTGCAGTTGAACTGGGAACGTGCAGATGGGCAGTACCTCATCTCAGGAGAAGGATGTTGATAATCAACTCCTACTGAAATCGCTGACTTTGGCCCGCCTCACCTTAAACTAGCCCCATGAGAAGTCTCTTTTTTCCCTTTTTGCTATGCCTCCTTGGAATTAATTCTTCTTTGCTCCGGGCTCAAGAGCTCTTACAACAATCCGTTCATCTAGATGGGCAAGAACTTCCGCTGGTTCAAGCCTTGGATGCCATCGCCACCGCGGGAGACTTCTACTTCTCATTTAATCCCCAGCAGTTGCCGCCCAAACGGGTGACTTTACCAAGTCAAGAGGTAGCTGTTCACCAGGCCATTGAGCATGCCTTAGACCAAACAGAATTGACTTACCGAGTATGGGGAGAGCATGTCTTGATTCAGCCCAGAAAGAAGAAAAAGATTGACCCAATTACCCCCTCTCTCGCGGCTACCCCTAGGATCTCCTTTCGAATCTCGGGCTACGTTAGGAATGCACAAACTCGCGTATCTCTGGCTTTAGCCCACTTGGTCAGCACAGACGAGGGCATCCATACCCAGTCCGACGCCAGTGGCCGCTTTCAATTTTCAATATCAGCCCAAGACAGCCTGAACATCGAGGTTTACCTTGCCGGATACCGTCCTGCTTTGCTACAACTTGAAGTAAATCAAGATCTAGAGCTAGGGATCATCGAACTGCGGCCCATCCAAGTTGACACACTTACCTCACGAATTCTCCAGTTGGAGATGACTGAAGCTCGCAACCCACTAGAAGAGCTCTTGGTTGTCAGGGCATTAGTCAAGCCTTCATTGCGGGCTACTACAGAAAGCAACAACCTTACCCCCAAACTAGGCCAGTTCTCTTTTATCCCTCCCTTAAGTAATCACTTTATATACGGGGGGCAATACATGAACCACCTCTCTCTCAACCTCATTGCCGGCTATGCTGGCGGCCTGTCTGGCATAGAGATCGGCGGATTACTCAATGCTACCCGCCATCAAATGTCTGGCCTACAGATCGCTGGCTTGGTCAACGGCGTAGGAGGTCATGCCAGGGGGGCGCAGTTTGCCGGAGGTTTCAACATCAATTTGGGCACCATGCGTGGCCTTCAGATGGCTGGCGCGGTCAATTCGGCCACTGACCTGGAAGGGGGAGTCCAAATCGCTGGAGCGGCAAACTTTCTACGTCACAACATGATTGGCGCACAGGTCGCCGCTGCTCTCAACCTGAGTCCAGGCCAGATCAATGGCTTGCAGTTAGCTGGATTTGCCTCTCTCAATTGGGGGCAAGTCAAGGGGGCACAGATCAGTGGCGCATTTAATTTGGCAAAAGATATCCATGGTCTGCAGTTGGCCCCCGTCAACATCGCCCATGACCTTGCTGGTGCCCAAATAGGAGTCATCAATGTCGCCCATAACGTAAAGGGCATTCCTATTGGAGTGATTACGTTAATCCGGCATGGCTACCACTCCATTAGCTTTGGAAGCGACCTCGCATGGCCCTTGCAAGCAACTCTTCGATTGGGCGTGCCACGCTTCTACAACATTTTCACCTACGGAATGAGGCCATATCAGGAGGGCTGGTTGCGGGGCATATCTTATGGGGCGGGAAGTCGATTGACAAGTTGGGAGAAGCGTATGGGCTTCAGATTAGAAGCCACCGTGACAACTTGGCTAAGTGGAAGCCCACTAGGGACCCAGGTGCAGGCTCGGCCTCTCGTTGATTGGAAAATCATGGACAACCTTAGATTCCTAGTTGGCCCAACTGCCAATCTCTTTCGAGCTTTTCCTGCTGCGGATATTCTCATCCAAGACTCCCCACTTCCTTACGCCCTATGGATGCGTGAAACAAGAGGGCGTCTCGTCAGCCAGGGTTGGATCGGAATCTACGCAGGTATTTCACTTGAGCGGCAAGGATGATTGCTTATGCAAGCAGACCTAAGAAAAGCGGAAATCGGGGTACGGGAGTACGGGCTATGTGGTGACAATTATCCATGCTTAACGGCTATTCAAAAGAATTAAAAAAAAATCAACTTTTTTCAACTAAAGAGTAAGGGTATTCCCATCCTGGCGTGCCTAAGGGTCAAATAACCATCACTCAGACACCTTAGCATGTCAATTATGAAAAATTTATCCAAGACTTCTCTAAAGCAACTAACCCAGTTTTTCTTCATCTGGACCAGCATTCTCCTAATGGGGTTAGGTTCCTTGGCGGCCCAAGAGATGAAGAC
>CAZFPQ010000447.1:0-3990 GCA_964521065.1 uncultured Bacteroidia bacterium
TGCATTGGCTTTGAGGGTGTACATGCTGTTGTGATCCCCATCAATAAACATCAGTTTGCTGTCGGTAGACCAGTTTAGAATGTCCTCTTTTAGTTTTACTTCTGCCATACCTCGCTCATGGGGATCGATGCCTCTTTTTCGGTAATGCTCCTTGGCGCCTTCACTCATCTCTTTGCCAGAGCCAAAAATTAGAAGTGGCAGTGAACCAAAGTCACTGGCCTGACTCGCCCGCTGGAGGGTACTATGGTACAAGGCCAATTCTTTTGCATAAGTGCGAATCAGTTTGCCGTCTAAAAGAAATTCCGCAGCGCGCTGTTCTACCTCCTCCGGTAAACCCTCCATGGGGATAATGGGGCCAAATAGCCTTTCATAGAGCCCTACTAGGCCCAAGTCACCCAACACCGCTAACCCTTCGTAGCCCAAGACCATGCTGCGAAAGATAAAAGACGATGGGGTGGGTAAGTCCATGCGTTCCACCCGATCGGGATGGGTGTTGTCAAGGAAAACCAAGGCTTCCACTTCCTCTGGATAGAGCTGGGCAAATACACTGATGTAAGGACCACCGATGGAATGCCCGGCCAAAATATAGGGCGGAGTTTCTCCTGCATTTTTTAGCAAGGTGTGCAACTCATAGGCGATGGTTTCTGGATCACGTGGATTGGGGCTCGAATCGCTGTAGCCAATACCCGCTCGGTCATATCGAACTACCCGCATGCTGTCCTTTAGGCCTTCATATAGCCAGTGGTAATGCTCTCCGGCCAGGCCCCCTCCTGTTTCAACGACTAGGGTAGGGCGCCCCCTCCTTTTTCCTTCACTCTGAATGTGGAGGCTAAAGCCTCCTACGTCTACCATTTTTCCCCTTGGCTCTTGGAGGATGGGCCCAAAAATGCGGTAAGATATCCCCGCCATGGCAAGCAGCAGCAGAATGGATCCGAGTATGATGCCCATCCACTTGAGAAGGTTTCTGAGTAGCTTCATTGATTTTAGACTTTGGTGAATGATTTCAATTCGGAAGCAAACATGAATCTCTGTGGGCTCAGCTGATAATTTCTTTGATGAACACTTAGGAAAATGGCATAGACAGCCCCTTTACCCGTCTTAGTTAAGTGGGCAAAGAAAAAGTCCTGTTGGTGCCAAAAGTCCTGACATTGGTCAGTAACTGCACCTCAGCTAAAGTATGGCGGTGGAGTCCTTAAGCCATCACAGATACCATTTCCAAGACTTTTCTGCCGAGGGCAGCATCACCTTGGATCTCGATTTTATCCATGATCTCGTGAGGGCGGATGCTCTTGGAGAAAAGAATCCAAGCCAGGTCGAAGGGAATGGTCACCGAAGCCGCAGGAACAGACCTTGCTTGGGCGGTAAGTTGCCACCGATCACTTGCCCTCAGCACATGCCAGGTTCCACCAGCCTCTGAACTGATGTGGACCTTGATGAGACTCCCTGCTTCGGCTTCTATGTCTCTAAATGTATATGGCAGGGCTTGAAAGAAAGTGTCCATGACTGGATAGAAAAACTCTCGGGTCATGATGGCCTGTTTGCCTACTGCATCCCTAATCTGCTGCTGGTGATGCCAATATTCCGTGTACTCCCTGGCTAGGTGCATCCAGTTATGGCTGCTCGCTTCACCCGCCCAGGCCACCGAAAACATGGCTTCTTCCCAAGGTTTAAGGGAGAGATAATAGGAGGTGACCAAATCCCCGATGGATTCGAGTAACAGTACGAGGACTTGAGGGCTTAGGCGTTTTGTTACGTGGACCCAGTCGTGGTTGAGCTGATTGAGCCAAGCAACCATGTCTTGATAGCCATTGATTTCTGGAGCTTGCTCACCAAAATAGCCGTCACGCTGCATGGATAGAACTCGTAGTTGGGTATCTAACATGTGGCTGGCTACGTCTTTTACCTTCCATTTTTTAGCCACCGTCTGCTTTTGCCAATCTTCCTCACTTAAAGACTTTAACAGTTCGATAAGCTTGGTTTGTAAGGGCTGGAATAAGGGGCGGACATCGATGGGGATTGGATTCATGGGAGGGGGATTGGGCAGGGATGCTTGACTGAGAAGCCGAGTGGGACAGCGCACTACAAAAGAGTTCCATTCAGCTACTGGATAATTGTAAATATCTGGGGCTTCTATTGACAATACTTGTCTTTCAACACGCTAACTTCGTCTCCATACTGTTGGGTGAAGCCTAGCTCTTCCGCCTTGGTGAGGTCCTCGCAGGCCTGGCCTAGCTGATCCTGTTCAATGTAGATCAGGGCTCTCGTTTTATAAGCAAAAGAATTGGTTGAAAAGAGTTCAAGGGAGCGATTGATGTCTTCCATTGCGCCAACTAGGTCATTGGTTTTGAGCCTGCTAAAGCTTCGGTTACTGTAACCAAAAGCCTCTTCTGGATCCAGCTTTAAGGCCATGTCAAAGTATTCCAGTGCTTTTGGGTGTTCTCCCATTTCTTGGTGCTTGAAGCCCAAATTGATGTAGGCAGGAACGTAATCAGGATCAAGGCTTATGATCTTATGCAAGTAGATCAAGGTCTGCTCAGGCTTATCGACCTCTCCACAAATCGTCGCCAAATTGTTAAGTGCGCCAATATTGGTGGAGTCTAATTGAATAGCATGGATGAGGTCCTCATAAGCGCCCTCAAAATTTCTAATTCGGGCTTTAGAACCTCCTCTATTTGAGAGGAGGTGAGCCTTCACTTCTACATCATCCGCTTTCTCAATTCCACTGCTGAAATCTTCAATGGCTTCTGGAAACATGCCAAAGGTCTCATAAAGGGCTCCTCTCATGTCGTATAGTTTGACCGAGTCTGGAAAAAGAAGAATGCCATAATTCAGGGTGGCCATCGCCCCTTGGTAGTCATTTTTCTCAAGCTTTAGGTTTGCCTTGTCAACATACTTGGTGGCATTTTCTGTTTGAGAAAATACCAAGGTGCAGAGTAGGAGAGCTAAAATGGTGAATAGGTTTTTTTTCATGGCTGAGAGATAATTTTCCTAACGGCTTGTTTACAGGAGGTAACGCATCATCTTGATTTTATCCGACTGAGACCATCCGCAGTCCAGCACTCAGGCAGAAAGTATAAGCCAGCTATAATTTAGTGTTGTGGCCTGATTCCTGGAGCGCTTTTGGCAATCCGAACTCGGTTAAATTCCTCAAACAAGCCCAAATCCATCTCGAAGTAGCTGATTGATTTTCTTTCGATATGCCAAGGCTTTTGTGTTTTATTGATCTTGCGGAAGATAAAACAGAGCATTTCTAGTGGGAAAACTGCTATTCAACCCCCCCTAAGATCAGAAATGGCTTGCATCGTGGACATGGAGGAGTAAAGATCCCTAAACGAACGAAATGGAACAGGAAATTCCCAAAATATTTTTTGACCGAAGTGAGGCCCTGGGAATTGAAGTGATGGATTTTGCCCAACTCTCTCAGAAACTTGCCCCCATCAAAGGGCATGACCCCTTCTCCATGCATCGGATCAAGTTCTTCATGATCTTGATCGTGACCCAAAACTCCTACACCCATTTTGTGGATTTTGAGGCTTACGAAATGACAGAGGGCAGTGCCCTTTTCGTAGCAAAAAACCAAGTGCATCACTTCACCCAAGGATTGGAAGCGGCTCAAGGATACTGCCTAGTCTTTGATCACTCCTTCCTGGACCGGAGGTACATCTTGCCCCAGAGTCAGAAACTGAACCGCTTATTCAATTACCACATTGAAACCCCTTTACTCCAAGCCTGGGAAATGCAGCCGGACAGTTTGCAGGGCATCGCCTGGAAGCTGCACGATGAGTACCACTTTCCCAATGGCTTTGCGAAGTCTGAGATGCTGCATACCCTGCTCCACGTCTTGTTGCTCAAGGCCGAGAGAGCCAAAGAATCCCAGTCGATCAGCGGCCTCAAAACCGATTGGCTAGAGCGCTTCAATCAGTTCAAAAGTTTGCTAGAGGCTGATTACGTAAGCACCCGGAGTTCACGGGATTATGCGGCTAAGATGTT
>CAZFPQ010000448.1:0-3945 GCA_964521065.1 uncultured Bacteroidia bacterium
AACCAAGTACTCAAAACCCTAGCAAGGATACTGATACGATTGGTTCAAGATTTTTAACGTGACTCCTCCGATTACCCCTTACCAGATCACCAACTTGCGAGAAACAGAGAGTCCATTTGACAGCTTGATGTTGACCACGTACAGCCCCGAAACAGGGAAGAGGTCAGTACTTAGTTTGAGCTTCCCTCGACCCTCCAATTGTTCGATCAACCGTCCGGTCTGGTCAAAAACAGCAACTTGAGCCTCTGTTTCGGCCTTGCCTAGATCAAGGTAAACAGAACCACCATTGATGGACTGGGGATTGGGATAGATTGATATGGGATCTGTTTGGATGGGTTGACTGGAAAGGACTGCTTGGTTACAAGGCTCTCCGGGTAAGCCATAGCAAAGGTCATTGGGACCGGCGTTGATGTCCCAATCTACCCCTGGAACCCAGTTGTCATTGGCCTCATAGGCCCCTACATCCGGAGCGGTCCCTGCAAATCCATCGGTTATTCCTGCAATTACCCGGCCCGCATCAATTGCCTCAGAACCAGATTTGGGAATGAAATTATACGCTTGCTTGTCAACAAATGGATCGCTGGTATAAGTGACGTTGTTTTGTTTGTCTGATTGGGGTTCCCAATCACTCTTGTCTGAGAGGTTGTTCCAAACATTTACGTTGGAGAAGGCAGTCCCGGGCTTATGCCAAGCCCCCATGGTCGCAGAGCCGTCAATAAAAGTGTTGTTAAAAATATCGATGTCTATCCCATTCCAGTTGATTTGAATATTGGTCCACTCCACATTCCAGACCACATTACGATAGACCCTGACCTTCGAAGCATCGTTGTCTAGGTAAATGCCAGTCGCTTTGTACAAGGATCCCCGTCCCTCTGCGTCGTGGAACCAATTGTGATGGATATCTATGTCCAGATTGGTATTGATGGTGTACAGCAGGCCACAATCATCCGCAATCAAGTTGCTGTGAGAGATGTCGTTGTAAGCCACTTCAGAACCTTTGTTGATGATCTGAATACAGTCTCTACCGGCGCGGGTGATGGTGTTGCCGATCACGGAAGTGGTGACGCCATCCCTAGGCAAAATGGGAGCGTCGTAGCTTGCCAGGTAATTGCAGTCATGGATATAATTGTTTTTGATGAGTGTGTTCCCCCCAATCACCCTAATCCCCGTAGCATCGTTGTAGGCAATCTCACATTTTTCAATCACATTGTTTTGGTGGTAGACATTGCTCCCTTTCCATCCAATGGTGATGGCGGCTACTCGGGTAAACAATCCATGGGATTGACTTCCTCTGGTCATGCCCCCGTAAAAACTAGAGACCTGGTAGAGCTTGTTGTTGTCACCATTCATTTGAATGGAGCCTCCCATTACCGCTAAATCACGGAACTCGATATAGTTCTTGTTGCTAATGTTGATGACATTTTCCCTTCTGGCAACCTGTATCGTGCCATCGCTAGGTTGTTGACCACCGGGCAACTGAACGAATAATTCTCGGGTTGTGGGATCGAAATACCACTCATTTTCATAGTCCAATGCCTCCTTGATGCCTTCCAGGAAAAATTCCCCCAATCGGCCTGGGGCATGGGCCCCGATTACCCAATGGTTGCCTGGGGCTTGGTTGTTTTCCCAATCAATCCTGCCAGGGGAGGTCGAACTAACGGGCAGCTTCCAGGCAAACCAGCGGCTATCGCCAAAAAAGAATAGAGAACCCCCATTTTCCCAAGGCAAATTCGGGATTTCATTGCTCAGCAAGTATCCAGAACTGGTGTTGGTTCTGTCACTTCCCCCAGTATTCCATTTCGCATCAATGGTAAACCTGTCTCCATCGATGTTATTGGGCCACCTGGCCAGGTCTAGTAGCGTATTGTCATGTATCACAAACATGCGCTGTCCCAGGTCCCAATTTAAGGTAGTCTTGTAAATGCTCCCTGCATCTTGGGTAAAGCCATTGACCACCTCCATAGCAGAAATGATTACTTTTTCTCCCGGAGCTCCTTGGAAAACAATCGGGCTGCCTGCCATCCCCGAACGTGGAGGAGTAACGGTTTCACGGTAAGTCCCGCTCATGATGTTAACCACGTCGCCTGCTTGCGCCACCGAAGCCGCTTTACTGATGGTCAGGAATGGCTCTGCTTGGGTCCCAGGATTGTTGTCATCGCCATTCTTCGCGACATAGTAATCGGTGGCTTGTAGCAAGGGAATGACAAGAAATAGGTTGAGGCAGAGGAGGAGTAGTACTTTTTTCATCGTTATGGCTAATAAAATTAAATTGAGTGTGCAGCTAATTGGGTTCGACTATTTCAAGGTTGAATCTCTTCAAGCTCAAACCAATCAAAATAAGCGTTTTCCTGGCTGTCAGCTCCATTACTGGTCGCGTACAAACCAAGCAAGGTGCCATTGAAGCGGCCGGCTACTTCATCGCTGAGGATGGCAAAGTCCTGTACTCCCCCGATGGGCTGGAGCTCATCCAAATTTTCTCCTACAAAAAACTGTAAATCAAGCCCTTTGCCTACTACTCGCAGATAAAGTTCCTTGCCAATGTAGGGCAGGCTAGCCACTATTTCCTTTTTGCTCTCGATGCCTGTTTGTTTCAAACTGGCGGTTTTAATCAAGGTGACCTTCCCTTTTTCTTTTAACAATTGAAAATGGGCACTTGACTTGCGATAGAGAACCAGTCCTGCCTGTTCGTTTTCTTTCTGGGGATTGAAACTGAGTTTTGTGGTGGCGCTAAAGTTGAGATAGGGGAGCCTCTGGGCCCAAAAGGATGGATTGACCAAACTGTCAATCACTTCTGGCCGCAGCTGTAAGGCTAAGTTACCCTTTGCGACTCGGTGCCAATCTGATTGGGGGGAACGCAGACAAAGCCACTCTAGGTTTAAGTCTTCAGCATCAAATTCGTCTCGGATAGGACGATTAGGACTCGGGGTCCAGGGTAAGTTTGGCCTGGCTTGTTCTGCTTGCAGCAGCCCAATTCCAGGATTGTACCTGGGGGTAATGCCACTTTCCTGCTGGATCATTTCGACTTTCGCTAAAAAGGTCTCCCGGCACAAGAGTGAATAGCCTTCAACGGGCCGTTTGGCGTGCAAGACACTCCACCATTCCCCTTCAGGGGTTTGCACCAAGTCTGCGTGTCCGGTCTGGATAAATGGATAGGAATAACCTAGGTGGCGGTGAGTCATCACTGGGTTGGCGTGATTGGGGATATAGGGGCCCAGTAAATTTTTGCTGTTGAAAACCGTGACCGCATGGTACTCGCTGGTTCCTCCCTCGGCAGCCACGAGTAGATATTCACCGTCGATCTTGAATAGGCGTGGGCCTTCGGTCCACCTGGCATTGGCGGCATGGCCATGGGTGAGTTGGATGGGCTCGCCCAGCAATTTTCCCTGAGTCAAATCGATCTCTTGCATATACACCCCATTCTGGCCTGGCCACTCCTTTCTTCCTCCCGTGACGTGACCCGCGCCCAAGTAATAACAGCGGCCATCGTCCTCCCAAAATAGGGTAGGGTCTATGCCGACGGCTCCTTTGATCCACCTGGGATCCGACCAAGGACCTGCTGGGTCAGTGGCGGTCACGATAAAGTTCCCCCCACATCCTACACAGGTGCAGATCAGGTAAAAGGTCCCATCATGGTATCGAATAGAGGGGGCAAACATGCCATTTGAATTGTCCAACCCATCTGGGAAGTTAACCTGTTCTGGTCGATGAATGGCATGCCCTATTTTCTCCCAATTCACCAAATCCTTGCTCTTCAGGATGGGCAAGGCTGGAAAATACTCGAAGGTCGAATGGGTCATGTAATAGGTGTCTCCTACTCGACAAATGGATGGGTCAGCGTTAAATCCAGGTAAGATGGGGTTGCTGAAGGTGGTCGGGCTTGGCTGGGCAAAAGTCAGAGAAGCCATGACTAGAGCTAACAGAAGCAGCAGGGTATTTCGCATGTTG
>CAZFPQ010000449.1:0-3937 GCA_964521065.1 uncultured Bacteroidia bacterium
ACCTGATGAGTTCAGCTCGGATCCAGAAACCTTATTAGATAAGATATTTTCCGAAGTTCATCGCCAGCAGGAGGTATTTGGTCAGATTTTTCATCAGCAGATTCTTCCAGAATTGAGTCGTCATGGCGTCCATTTGGTTCTGGGAAAACCAGAACATTTGGACCATTTGGAGTACGTCCGCAAATATTTTGATGAGGAGGTAAAGGCCTACCTTCATCCCGAGCTATTACGCAAAGGAAAGATCGTTCATTTCCTACGAGACAATGCCCTGTACCACGCAGTTAAGCTACGGAATCGTCCCAGAGACTACGCAAAGCTATTGCCTTCTGAGAAGCAGGATTCAGCCAAGAAAAAACGGATTCGATACGCTCTGCTGCCCATTCCTACCCATTATTTCCCACGTTTTGTTGAATTGCCAAAGGTAGATGGCCAGCATTATTTCATGTTCTTGGATGATGTCATTCGTTGTAACTTGGAACGGATTTTTCCTGGTTATGATGTCATGTCATGCCATAGCCTAAAGCTCAACCGAAACGCCCAGATCAGCATAGAGGATGAGTTTGGTGAAAACATTGTGGAACGGATGAAGCGTAGCTTAAAAAAACGCCGCATTGGCCTACCCGCTCGCTTCCTCTACGACCAAGCCATGCCCAGCAGCATGCTCAAGTATCTCCGTGAGACCTTTGACCTGCGCAAACGAGAATTACTCCCAGGCGGAACCTACCATAGTTATTCTCATTTCTTTGGCTTCCCAAATCCAGTGGGATCTGCCCTAGAGCGCAAAGCCATGCCCCCTATTCCCAACAAGGCCTTGGCAGAATACGACAACCTGTTTGATGCCATTCGTGCCAAGAACTGGTTGCTCCACTTTCCTTATCACACCTACGACCACGTTATTCGCTTTCTCAACCAGGCTGCGGCGGATCCAAAGGTAACCGAGATATATGCCACCCAATATCGGGTAGCGTCTAACTCGGCCATTGTACAAGGCCTGATCCGGGCGGCTCAGAACGGCAAAAAAGTTACTGTTTTCGTTGAGATCAAGGCTCGATTTGATGAGGCATCCAATATTCAATCTGCGGAGGAGATGGAAGCCGCAGGGGTAAAAATCGTTTACAGTGTCACCAAACTAAAGGTCCACGCCAAAGTCGCCATGATCATCCGTGAGGAAGAAACGGGTACCAAGGGTTATGCGTTTCTGAGTACCGGCAACTTCAACGAAAAAACTGCCAGAATTTATACGGACGAAGGCTTTTTCACCGCAGACCTAGGCATTGTCCAAGAACTTCGAGAGCTCTTTAGACATTTAGAAGATGGCAGCTATCGTCCCGCTCCCTTTGAACACCTATTAGTAGGGTACTGGGGAATGCGTGAACGCTTTGTAGAAATGGTAGACCGTGAAATCCAGCAGGCCAAAGCGGGACAGGCCGCAGAAATCTTCCTCAAGATGAACAACCTAGAGGATAGCCGGATGATTGAAAAACTATATGAAGCCAATCAAGCTGGGGTTAAAATCAGACTCATTGTTCGAGGCATATGCCGGCTACGGCCAGGCGTACCGGGCTTAAGTGAAGGGATTAAGGTAATTCGCTTGGTTGACCAGTTCTTAGAGCACTCCCGTTTCTTTTACTTTTACAACCAAGGCCAACCAGAGCTATACCTCGGCTCAGCCGACTGGATGACCCGAAACCTCAGCCGCCGAATAGAAGTCATCTTTCCTCTAAGAGACCCGGATTTGCGCCAAGAGGTTCTCAACATCATGGAAATCCAATGGAGCGACAATCAAAAAGCCGTTACCCTAAATGACCAATTGGAAAACATCAAGCAGCCTCAAGTGGGGCCAGCTGTCCGTGCACAGCATGAGATATATCGTCGGGTAGAGGCTGGAGACCTCCATCTAGCCCTGCCGCTGCCCAGCAATGAAGTTGAGTCTCATTCTTGAAACTGCTCTGAATCGAAATCCAGGCCATTCTTTTCTGTCTGATATTGATTACCTTAAGATTTAGGATTGGAGCACTCGTTGTAGAATGGATGGTTTAGTTAGATCAACGTGATTTCACACAAAAGCCTTGGTTTCTTTCAACCACAAGAGCTCGGGTAAGTAGAGTAGGAAAAGGACCGTAAACCCTTCAAGTCATGGATCACAAGCGCCGCTTAGTGGCCATCATGTTTACCGATATCCAAGGCTACACTCGGTTGATGCAGCAGAGTGAAGCCCAGGCTGTATTGATCCGCAGGCGCCATCGGTCCATCTTTGAACCCACTACCCTTAGGTTTGGCGGTGAAATTATCCAATATTATGGAGACGGAACCCTAAGCATCTTCGAAAGCACCGTCCAAGCTGTCAAGTGTGCCCATGCTCTTCAAATAGCCTTTCAAGAAGAACCAGTGATCCCCGTGCGAATAGGCATCCATACGGGCGATATCATTTACTCCGAGAACGATATTATTGGAGACTGTGTCAACTTGGCCTCCAGGATTGAGTCCATGGGTATTCCGGGAAGCGTGACCTTGTCTGGTAAAGTAGCCGACGAAATTGCGAACCAAGACGACTTGCCTCTTAAGCGTTTGGGAAGCTTCCTATTCAAGAATGATCGCCGCAAGAGAGAGGTTTTCGCCTTAGATTTACCAGGCTTAACCATACCGAATCCCAAGAAAACTCAGGCAAAACTGGCAAAAAAACCAGGAACGCTCCCTCTTAGGACAACCCTATTGGCAATATTCACCTTTATCGTGGCTTCAGCACTAGGGATCGTATACTGGCAAAACCATGCTCGTTCAGAAGGGAAAGAGCTGGATCCACCCCTTAGCTTTGCCAAGCTAGATCCTGAGCACCTCGGCATTCTCCCCTTTACCAACCGCACCAATGACCCCGATCAAGCCTACCTCGTAGATGGGGTTCACGAAGCCATCATTGACGAATTACAAGAAGCCGGCATCAAGGTCAGACCCCGTACCACCATGCTGGCTTACCAGGACAGCCACAAAGCTGCCCAACAGATCTGCCAGGAACTAGGTATTGGATACCTAGTTGAAGGTTCTTTAATGAGGAAAGACCAAACCCTGAGCTTACGAATCAAAGTCATCGACCCAGCTACGGAGACTTACCGCTGGGTAAAAACTTTTGAAAAGGATCTACAGGATGCTTACGCGCTGTATCAAGAGGTTACCCGGACTTTGGCCGAGGACTTAGAAATTGGACTGAGTCCAGAAGCACAATCTAAATTAACGGAAGCCAAAACGGTTGATCCTCAGGCTTATGATTATTACCTCCAGGGAAAATATCACCTCAACATAGGAGATGACCTCTTGCAAGCAGCGGAATTACTGGAAGAGGCAGTAGCGATAGAGCCCGAAATGGGCCAAGCCTATGTGGCCCTCGTAGAAACCTATTTGCTGCTAGGCTTTGGTTCGATTGATCCTTTCAAGGCACACACCCAATTTCGGATTTACGCCCAAAAAGCCCTGGAGCTAAATCCCTCCTTGGCCACCAATCATCACCTCCTGGCCATGATCAAGATTTTTAGCGACTTGGACTGGCAGGGAGCTGAAAAGGAATTGGCGAAAGCCCTAGCCGCCACACCGAGATCCTCTTCTTTGTATGATACCTACATGCAATTCTTCTGGGCTATGGGGAAGTTTGACCTCAGCATCAAAGCGGGAGAAAAGGCAGTAGAATTGGACTCGAGTAATCATTACGCTCATTGCAACCTTAGTTGGGCCTATTACTATGGAGGAGACCTATTGAAGGCTCATAAACAATTGGAGGTAACGATCGACTCCTTCGGCACCTGGTGTGGCTATCACGTAAGATTGGGCCATCGCATGTTCATTGAGACCAGCAAGGACACCAACGAACTGTTGGCCTTAGCGCAACGGTTAGCACAATCTCCGGAGGTGCCAGATCTAGCCCTAGCGACGAAGGCCTATATTTATG
>CAZFPQ010000450.1:0-3918 GCA_964521065.1 uncultured Bacteroidia bacterium
AATATATATAAAATTTACCCCATGCGTATCCTTAGATGTTTCTATCAAAAAAAAAGTTTTACAAGATGGAAAAATCACTCAAATCCGGTCAGGGAATGCTTGCTAAGAGTCTGCATCTTCCCCTATAGCGGCCTTCGTCCGGCTTATGCAGCACTGCTGAAGACAGAAGAAAGAAAGCTTAATGCTAGGCTAACGATGGTCAAGATCAATAGAATCTTGAGGACAGTTCGAGAGCTGGCTACTTTTTCTTCATAAAGGGCTGTCAATTTGGGCTTGTTCATGCGAGCCAATATCGCATCTAGCCGACTCAGTCGCCCTCTGCCTTTTAATAGATTTACAAAAGAGGCGATGCCAATACCTGAGGACACCAAGGCAACAAGGATGCCCAAAAATAGCAAGGGAAAGGAAACGGTTAAAGCCCCAATTACGATGATCAAGGCTGCTCCCAGACCTACAATAGCGGAAATGATGTATTGACGAAGAGACTTCTGGGCGAAGGTATTCACCTCTTGCGTAAGGACATCCAGTTCAGAAGAATCTATCGGGGCTGGAGTCGTCCAAGCCTGCATACTTAGCTTAGGACTTGCATAGAGATCACCAGGTTCAATAGACGCTCTATCGGCATCGGCGCTGCCAAATAGGCTGACGGTACACAGGCTCAACAAAAAGGTTAGGAGCAGTTTGATTTTCATGATTGACAAGTTGTTGTAATATGGTTTCTGAAACTATTCGAAAGATTAAAATGTTTCCTAATTAAACCCGTTTTTCTATACAGAGCTACCATGGAACAGCTGATTTGCTGTTAATCCCTTTGCTTGGATGGGAGTCCTAGCCACACTCAATACAAGTATGGCCAGGAAATTGCCTCGAGCAGAATAGGAACCTTTCCTCCGAAACTTTCGTTATTTTAAAGTATCATCATATAAGATTTTCTTAAAAAATTCGACGCCGCCACCCATGTCCAATTCTTTACTCAATCCCCCCCTTAAACTCAGAGAAGACCCCGACAAAGTTAAACGCATTGCCAGGACCATGAAGACCATAGGGCACCCTTCAAGGCTGCTCATCATTGAGCTCTTGCTCGACAAAGGACGCCTTCCAGTCAAAGAGATTTACGAAACCGTCAACATCAGCCAGTCCAATGCTTCCCAGCACTTAAAGGCATTGGAAGACATCGGCATCCTGACCTCTGAGCGGGAAGGCAAAAACATCTGCTACAGCGTACAAAACATGACGGTAGAGAAATTACTTCTTTGCGTCAATGAGTGTACGGATTGCTAGTCATCGCACTCTTTTTTGTTTACTTGAGCTTTTCCAGGCCCACGTTGGGACAGGTTTTGACGTTGAATGAGTAAGGTTCCACCTATTCTTTCAGCCCATACAGCATGCCCAAACTTTCTATTCCTAATCCCTGTCCGGTCTCAACTGAGCAAATGCAATCTACCGAACGAGGCTCCTTTTGCCAGCAATGTCAAAAGGAAGTTATCGACTTTCGCAGCATGAGCGACGAGGCGGTGCTGCGCTACATGAAACAAGCCTCTGGTCGAGTCTGTGGGAAGTTTCATCCTAGTCAGTTGGACCGACCGATGAGAAAGCGACCCGTTCGCTCTCGATGGAGGATCGCGAGCTTATTGGGAATTTTAACGCTAGGGACAGGACTAGCCCAGGCCCAATCTAAGGACAAACAGGATACGGTCCAGACAGACCCAAGGGCTTATTCTTACCTCATCAATGATAAACCGTCACCGAAAATTTTTGGTCAAGTGTTAGATTCGTATGGGGATCCGCTAGAATTTGCAACGGTGTGGGTTTCGGGCACACAATTAGTTGCTTTTACCGATCATGATGGCCGTTTTGATATAGCTTTACTGCAAGCCGATCCAATTGATCTCGATAGCCTTTCTATCGAAGTCCGCTACCCAGGCATGTCCTATGGCCAACAGCAAGTTACCCCTAACGTATTCGTTTTGATTGAGTTGACAAAGTCGGAAGAAATCTGGATGGGAATAGTTTTATACGAGTCTTCTAGTACGCCATGGCAAAGATTCCGCCATCGCGTTACTGCCCCCTTCTACCGCTTAGCCAATTGGTTGCGGTTTCGACTCAACTGAATCAAGCACATCAGCGGACTAATTCTTTGTGTATCTGAAGTTAAGCTACATCGTATCTTCACCAGCCATGCCCAAAATCACCATCCCCCACCCTTGCCCTGCCTCCACCGAACAAATGCAACCTACAGAGCAGGGCTCCTTTTGCCAGCAATGTCAAAAGGAAGTCATCGACTTTCGCAGCATGAGCGACGAGGCGGTCCTCCGCCATTTGCAGCAAGCCTCGGGCCGGGTCTGCGGGAAGTTTCATCCTAGTCAGTTGGACCGACCAATAAGAGAGCGACCCGTTCGCTCTCGATGGAGGATCGCAGGCTTATTTGGAATTTTAACCCTAGGGACAGGAATAGCTCAGGCGCAATCTAATGCCAAACCGGATACGGTCCAGACAAACCAAAGGGCTTACTCCCATTTGATTTCTGATCAGTCCTCTAAAAAGTCTAGAGTACTTTTTGGAAAGGTCCTAGACCAGAATTGGGATCCAATTGAATCTGCCGAAGTAATTGTTGTAAATACCCAAATAAAAGGGCTCACCGATCATGAGGGGCATTTTGAAATTGAATTACCACAAGGTAAAGTAGTTGACCCAGATAATCTATCTATCGAAATACGAAGTCCTGGCCTAAAGAATATTCGGCGGCCAATATCGCCTAATGTGTTCTTACTCATCCAACTTACCCAACCGGCAACGGTCGAGCCTGAAGCAAACTTGATGGGAGAGATCATTTTGGTACCTTATGGTAAAGGGCCATCTTGGATTAAGTTCCGCCATCGGATTTCTGCTCCTTTCCGCCGAGTAGGCAACTGGTTACGCCGGCACTAGGCGAAATCCCCATAGCTGCTATCTTTGCTCTCATGCAGGATTCCGCGCTCAAGGCTTTACTCGACCAAAAATACCACCAGTACAACCGACCCGACTTCATCCCGGATGATCCGGTGTCCATCCCGCACCAGTTTTCTCGGAAAGAGGACATCGAAATCAGCGCCTTTCTCTCGGCCATCATTGCTTGGGGGCAGCGCAAAACCATCATTCGCAACGCCGAGTCCTTGATGGACCGCATGGACCGAGCGCCCTATGAGTTTGTCACTGGGGCGCAGGAAGCCGACCTGGACCGACTGGGAGGTTTTGTGCACCGTACTTTCAACAGCTTAGATGCCCGCGCCATGACCTTGAGCCTGCGAAGGGTTTACGCCGAGCAGGAAGGCTTGGAAGGCATTTTCACCCACGGGCTTCGCTCTGACTCAAGCGACGTAGGCGAGGCCATCGTATACGCCCGGCAGAAGTTGGCGGAACAGGAGCACTTCCCTCAGCGCACCTACAAGCACCTAGCCAATCCCAGCACAGGTTCTTCGGCCAAGCGCATCAACATGTTTCTCCGTTGGATGGTCCGCAAGGACCCTGCCGGGGTCGATTTCGGCCTTTGGCCGGGGATCTCAGCTGCCCAGCTTATTTGCCCGCTGGACGTGCACACCGGCAATGTCGCCCGACAGCTGGGCCTGCTCAGCCGCAAGCAGAATGATTGGAAGGCCGCCCTGGCGCTCACCGAGCGGCTACGGGATTTTTGTCCAGAGGATCCGGTTCGCTATGATTTCAGCCTTTTTGGGCTGGGGGTTTCAGGGGAGATGTGAGGGGTGGACTTGGACTAGGCGTGAGTCTAACTCAGGGGGGGGAGTCCGAGTCAGCTTGGTTGTCAACCCTTTCCCCAAAAACCCTAATCCTTCACAACAAAAGTAAGCCCAAGCCAAATACCGACCCCAGATTCAGACTCTATGTAGAATTCTGCGAGTCGCCCAACATTCCCCTCAAAGTGCT
>CAZFPQ010000451.1:0-3907 GCA_964521065.1 uncultured Bacteroidia bacterium
AATAATATGCCCCGCTGGATTCCAGGAAAAAAGGAAGGGAAAAGTGTTCCTGTTTACTCAAGTTTGGCGGTTAATTTTAAATTCTTGCAATAGAATCTAAGAGAGGATAGGTAGGTTAATCTAATCCTGTAAGTAGGAGTGTCCGCAATAGGACACTCCTTTTGTTGTTATTTTCTATACCTTCGCCCTATATTCACAAATAGGCCAATCAAAATTAGACCCCTCCTTATGAAAATTGGATTTATCGGACTCGGAAAAATGGGTGGCAATATGGTCCACCGCCTCCTACGAAAAGGCCATGAAGCCGTCGTATGGAATCTAACACAAGACGAAATTGACCAAGCAGTATCCCATGGTGCTGAAGCGGCCAAAGATCACGCAGAACTCGTCGCAAAACTACCCGAACGTAAAGTCGTTTGGTTGATGGTACCTTCCGGCAAACCTGTAGATCTAAACATTGAACAACTCCTCCCCCATCTCAAGGCAAATGATATCGTCATCGATGGTGGTAACTCTTTTTGGAGAGACTCCGTCAAACGCGGTCAAGCCCTCGCTGAAAAAGGGATCCACTACATTGACTGTGGCGTAAGTGGTGGTGTATGGGGCCTTGAAAACGGCTATTGCCTCATGTATGGCGGTGCTGACGAGCCAGCTGCTCACATCAAGCCTTTTATTGAAGCCTTGGCACCTGAGGGTGGGCATCATTACTGTGGCGCTAGTGGATCTGGCCATATGGTCAAAATGGTTCATAATGGCATCGAATACGGTATGATGCAAGCTTATGCCGAAGGTTTCGAAATCATGGAAAAGGCTGATTACGGTCTGGACCTAGAAGCTATCGCCAAAATGTGGATGCACGGTAGTGTGGTTCGTTCTTGGCTACTAGAACTAGCTGGCCTAGCGTTGGGCGAAGACCCGAAACTAGACGAAATCAAAGGCTATGTAAATGACTCGGGTGAGGGTCGTTGGACCATCCAAACCGCTATCGACTTTGATGTACCTGTACATGTGATCGCTGCCTCCCTTTTCACTCGCTTTGAATCTCGCCAAGATGAATCTTTTGCGATGAAAATGCTAGCTGCCCTGAGAAACCAATTTGGTGGACATGCAGTAACCAAATCAGACGACTAAGCCTAACCCAATTTCAATAAGATGACAGTAACTGAGCCCCAAATCTTAACGATATTTGGTGCGTCAGGAGACCTTACTTATCGCAAACTAGTTCCGGCAATCTTTGACCTGTACCAACAGGACTTTTTGCCGAGCTGTTTTGCGGTTCTAGGGATCAGTCGCACCGATTTTTCAGATGATGCCTTCCGCGAGAAGATGATTGAAGGCATCAAAAACTTTTCCAAGACCGACACCAGCGATGATAGCCGCATTGAGGAATTTTCCAAAATGCTTTATTACATCTCGGTCCAAACCAAGGAAGTAGATGACTACGCCAAGGTCAAGCAAAAACTGAGTGAACTGGATGGTGAATGTGGTACCCAAGGTAACTACATTTTCTATCTCTCTACG
This sequence comes from uncultured Bacteroidia bacterium, assembly GCA_964521065.1. GTDB lineage: Bacteria > Bacteroidota > Bacteroidia > J057 > J057 > CAYVAP01. Next base: position 1,522 of record CAZFPQ010000451.1, read on the forward strand.
CCTCCTAGTCTCTATGAAGTCATTCCCGCCAACCTTGCGGCTCATGGCCTCAACCAGGAAGGAGAAAACCAAGGCTGGAAAAGACTCATCATCGAGAAACCTTTTGGTTACAACCTCAAGACGGCCCAAGAGCTTAACGAAAAGCTCATGGCCAATTATGAAGAGCATCAGTTATACCGCATTGATCATTACCTCGGTAAAGAGACCGTGCAAAACATGCTGGTAACGCGCTTTTCCAATGGAATTTTTGAACCCCTTTGGAACCGGAATTTTATTGATCATATCGAGGTTACTGGGGCCGAAAGTATCGGTGTAGGTGATCGTGGAGGCTACTATGATGGTTCGGGCGCAATGCGCGATATGGTACAAAACCACTTGCTTCAAGTAGTAGGAATGGTGGCAATGGAACCACCTAGTGTCATTGAAGCTACTTCTATCCGTAATGAAGTGCTAAAGGTATTTCAATCCATCAGACCGATTACGGAAGAGGAAGTGGAAGACTATGTCATCCGGGGCCAGTACGTAGAGTCTGTGGTCAAGGGCGAGCAGGTAAAAGGTTACCGTCAAGAAAAAGGCGTACCGGAGGACTCTCGTACTGAGACTTTTGTTGCCATGAAGTTTTTCATCGATAACTGGCGTTGGGGCGGTGTACCTTTTTACATCAGAACTGGCAAGGCTTTGCCAACCCGCGTAACTGAGGTCGTAATTCACTTCAAGGAAACGCCTCACCGCCTGTTTAGCACCCAAAGTGGTAGCCCAGATAATTTTAATTGTTTGGTGCTCCGTATTCAGCCTGACGAAGGCATCTTACTCAAGATCGGCATGAAGGTACCTGGCGCTGGCTTCGAAGTAAAAACCATGAATATGGATGTACATTATAGCGATATGGTCGATCAATATCTTCCTTCTGCCTACGAACGCTTATTGCTTGATGCGATGCTGGGTGATGCTACTTTATATGCCCGTGGTGATGCAGTCGAAGCGGCTTGGAAGTTTGTAGATCCCATTCTCAATGCTTGGGCCAATAATCCTGACATTAAAGTACATGGTTATCCAGCAGGTACCTGGGGGCCAGAAAGTGCAGACAACCTCATCGAAGGGGAGAATCTCACCTGGCGCTACCCTTGCAAAAACCTAGCGGATGACGGTATCTATTGTGAATTATAAATGGAGAAGATCATTTCAAAAAACCCAAATGCAGTAGCGGAAGGCTTTGCAGCTTGGTTAGCGGAACGTATTGTCCCTGGAAAGGCCTTTCACTTAGCGCTTTCTGGGGGCAGTACTCCCAAAATATTATTTGCTCACTTAGCTGAGCACTATCAAGACAAAATTTCTTGGGCTGATCTGCATTTATGGTGGGGAGATGAGCGTTGTGTTCCTCCTGATCATGCAGACAGTAATTACCTTATGACCAAAGAGCTTTTGATCGATCATGTGGGTATTCCTTCGGAGAACGTTCATCGCGTGATCGGTGAGGCCGATCCCACAGAGGAAGCCAAGCGTTATGGAGCAGAAATTGATAACACCATTCCTCAAAAAGAAGGACTTCCCGCTTTCGATCTCATTATGCTAGGTATGGGGAGTGACGGGCATACTGCCTCAATTTTCCCACATCAAATGGAATTGCTCGAGAGCAAGGAAACTTGCGTAGTAGCCACCCATCCTGAAAGTGGTCAAATCAGAGTGTCTTTATCTGGGCCTGTCATAAATAATGCTGATGCAGTAGCATTTCTAGTTACAGGAACAAGTAAAACGGAGAAGGTGGAGGCAATTTTTTCTGGCTTAGAAGAAAGCAAAATCTACCCTGCAGCCCACATTGCCCCAAGAGGAGAACTTTTTTGGTTTTTAGATGAAGCTGCCTCAGCCTAACGGCTGGCAAAATATTTCGACATTTTGTAGTTTAAGCCCCTATGTCGTCCAAAATTAGACGGATATCCATTGGCTTAATTCTCTTATGCTTAGGCATCGTCCTCAGCATCAGTGCATTTAGCTTATATGATATCCAACGGAAGGCCTGGGGGCAAACTATTTCTGATCCTCCCTCTGTCCTCAAGCTTAAGCATAATCAAGCTATTCCTGACAGTCTTTTGCCTTCGGCGGCCCCTCCCCTCACCTATTCACAAAACCTTAGTTTCGAAGATTTTCAGAATCCAAAGACTCAATACAGGCCTTGGACAAGATGGTGGTGGCCAGGTAATTTAGTGCAGAAAAGTGTACTCGCCCAAGAGCTGACACGCTTAGATAGTATTGGTTTTGGAGGCGTAGAAATCCAGCCTATAGCCCTCGCATTAGGGGAGCTTACACAAGAAGAGACAAGCCAAATCTTCAGTGTGTATTCTGATGATTATTATCAAAATATTCAATTTCTATTAGACCAGCTGGGGGA
>CAZFPQ010000452.1:0-3904 GCA_964521065.1 uncultured Bacteroidia bacterium
CTAAGTAATTGAACCAAAAGTTATGGAAGGACTACTGCCTCTAATCATCCAATTGATAGCTGGTGCCATAGGTGGCAATGCAGCTGGATCTCTCATGAAAAAATATTCTCTGGGCACCCTAGGTAATTCCTTGGCAGGGATTATCGGGGGAGGACTAGGCGGCCAGATCTTAGGCATGCTGGGAGTTGCTACCAGTGGAGGAATGGACTTCGCTGGAATCTTAAGCAGTTTGGGTAGCGGTGCCGTAGGTGGTGGTGTAGTCATGGCCATTGTGGGGGTTATTCGCAGCCTGATTACGAAAAAGTAGGCCAAAACTGATCCTATTTGCAGGCTCTCCGTCAGTCTTTTGACTGGGGGAGAGTTTTTTATGTACAAATAAAGGAGCAAGCAAAGGGGTTAGCCTTACAACATAGGAATTCCTAGTCTGCCAATCGTTCCATTTTGAAGGTTCTTGCTTGGATTTTACCCTCGCGTAAACCTGAAATCACCGCCACCAATGAATCAGATCCTATGGCATAATAGGTGATTTTTTGCGGGAAGTCATGTGCAGGATTGGTGAAAACTAGGCTGCTGTCATCCTGACTTTCCATCTGAAAGCGGATGGCTCTCCCTTCGTTTTGCTTACTTACCGTAGGGATGTAGATCCATAGATTATTTTCTCGCTGGAGGGTTACGGTTTCAAGAAGCAAGGTGTCTTGGCCATTTAGGCGATAGCTTCGGGCGCTGAATGTTAGGTCTTCATTTCTTTGCCAAGTTTCATAGACGGCTCCTCGGGCAGTCTGCTGAATCCAGGTTCCTAGCAGCCAGTCAGGATTTTGGAGTTGTTCCCTTAGACTGCATCCTGGAGCTAGCCACAGGGCCGTGAGCAATACAGATTGTAGGAGGAGCTTCATGTGGTTCGAAAGATTTAGCAAGGTGAAATTAAGGATTTCGGGTATTAGGCTATAGGAAAAGAATGAACTTGAAATGAAGCTACTTATCCCCTATCTCTTTTACCCTGCTTTACTCATCTCGCAAAGCCTTTACCGGATTGATGCTTGCCGTTTGCCAGGTTTGGTAAGCCACAGAAGTCAAAGCAAGCAACAAAACCATCAAGGCTGGCAGGGCCAATACCCAGATTGATTGCTCCACTCGATACGCAAAGTCTTGAAGCCAGCGGTCCATGACCCAGGCCGTCAAAGGCAAACTGATCACGCTAGCCAGCAGAACCAGTGCCACCAATTCTTTCCCAAGTAGGGTGAGTAGGTTCCCCAGGGTGGCTCCGAGCACTTTGCGAATGCCAATTTCTTTGCTGCGCTGCACGGCGCTGTAAGCAGCTAGGCCTAGCAAGCCCAAACAAGCAATCAGGAGTGCGAGTCCAGCAAAGCCGCCGAATAACTGGCCTGTACGCTGTTCGCTCAAATACTGCGCCCGGTAGCTATCTGCCACATACTGATAATTGAAGGCATTGCCTGGAAAGAAATCCTTAAAGGTTTGCTCGATGCGAGCTAATACCTGTTGAGGCTGTTGGCTACGCATTCGGATGGAGAAATAGCCTCCCGTCGAATATAGGGGCCGGAGCATGATGGGCTCGATTCGATTTTGTAGGCCGACTTGGTGGAAGTTGTCGGTCACCCCGATGACTTGCCATTCTTTATCTGAAAAGGTTACGGCTTGACCAATCGCTTCTTGAGGTCGTTCAAACCCCAACTGTTCCATTAGGGTGCGATTGATGAGGATCTTGCTCAAGTCTTCCCAGCGTGGACTGTAGTCACTCGCTCTGAAATTACGACCTGCCTCTAAACGGATGCCATAGGTGTTCAGATAATGGGGATCAATATCCATGTGGCGCACCATGATGGCTTCGTCGCGAGACTGGCCGCGGCGTCGGAAATCAAAGGAGCGCCCCAAGTTTTGCCCGGGAATGGCTCTAGAGGTACTCGCCGCTTCCACGCCAGGAATGTTTTGGAACGCTGCGATCATCTGGTTAGCCCGACCGATGTAAGTCGAATCAAAGCCATCTCGTGAAGGGCCATCCAGGGCCACCGTTTGTTGTATGTTTAAGCCTAAATCTTGGTCTTGCATGTGTTGTACCTGCCGGTAAACCGTTAGGGTAGCTGCTACCAAGGCCACCGAACAAGCAAATTGGAACACCACCAAGCTGCGACGCAGCCAAACACCCTGCTGGCTATGCTGTAAACGCCCTTTGAGGACTGCCATGGGCTGATAGCCAGACATAATCCAGGCAGGATAGAAGCCTGAAAGAATGATCCCTGCTGCGAAGATCAGGCTCAACCAACCCACGGCGGGGATCGGCCCATAAGAGGCTTTGAGTAAGTAAGCCAGACTGACCTGTACACCAAGCCACTGGTTAAAATAAGGATGAATTAGCTCTACCAGCAAAAAAGCCATGCCCAAAGCGAGTCCATTAAACAAAACGGCTTCGAGTAGAAACTGGCCGATTAATTCCGGCCGTTGAGCGCCTAAGACTTTGCGAACTCCCACTTCGCGCCCACGTTCCATCGCACGAGCGGTGCTGAGGTTGATGTAGTTGATCCAGGCAATGATCAGCACAAAAATGGCTACCAGGAGCAAGATTTGGATCATTTGGCCATCATTGGTCTCCCCGATTTCGTACTCATAGTCCGAAAATAGATGTGCTTTGCTAAGTGGCTGTAAAGCAAAGACTTCATCGCTACCAGTCACCTCAGTTCCGCGCAAGTGCCGCTCACTAAATGCGGGTAGCTTGGCTTCCACTTCTTCTTGACGGACCCCTGGCGCTAAGCGGACATAATGCCAATAGTCCGAAGAACCCCAGCGGGTAGTGGCGTATTCTCCCTGGACCCGAGCCAAGGTTTCATAGGAAATTAGTAGATCAAACTGAAGGTGACTATTGGCGGGTATCTGCTCCATGATTCCTCGCACGGCAAACAGTTGTCCATCCCCAATGACGATGGTTTTTCCAATAGCTTCCGAATAGGCGTCCGGACCAAGTTGGAAGTATTTCTCAACCAGATTTACGGGGAGAATAGCAGAAAAGGGCTCCTTTAAGGCTTCCTTGGGATCACCGATGAGCCAGGGAAAATCAAATATTTCTGGAAAAAGGGTATCGACAAAAAAAACGGCTGTTTCCGTGAAAATCTGCTTGTCCACTTCTACTGGTATATCCCAGTACGGCACCAAGCGGGTATGGGCATCTATCTCAGGGAAATCCGCATCCATCTGAGGCCCAACCGGAGCGTAGGTGATGGTGCCATGCTGGATCAAATCTCCTTGTTGATAGCGATCATTGGTTACTCGATAAATCCTGTCTACCTCTTGGTGAAACCGATCAAAAGACCACTCATAGCTGATGTAGGTAAGCATCAGGATGGCTGAGGCAAAAGAAATGGTCAGGCCCAAAACGTTGATGCCTGTGAAGGTGGGTCTGCGTAAAAAGCTACGGATGGCGATGCGGAGATGAGTCATTTCGCGTGGGGATTCATCGTGTAAAGAAGGGCGATACAAGAGATGATCAAGCCAACTTTGTTCCAGTGTGCAAGGGGTTGATAGTCAGGGGCTTGTATGTTTTGATGAGCGGGGTGCGTTTCAGGCTGGAACAGGTCACCGTTTCATTATTGAACAACAAGACAGGGAGAGCATTTTAGCCTGAGCTTAGGATTTCTCCTTTCAGAGGAAGTAAGGCTTGCTTGCCTAGTTCTAAAGAGGGCTGTTTGGTGATTTGAGATGACTATGAAAGCGGTAAGGAAAATGAAAAATAACCGGTATTCCGAGGAGATAAGCTATCCCGACTCTGATGGAGAAAGACGCTGCTCTCTCTGAAGTTGAGAAGCTCAAAGCTCGCCTTCGAGAATTGGGAGAGGGCGTCTAAGCTGGACTTTAGCCATTTTGAAACGGATAAAAACCTCTCTTGACGACCTGGAAA
>CAZFPQ010000453.1:0-3896 GCA_964521065.1 uncultured Bacteroidia bacterium
CTTACCGGATATCCCCCTCCCGCCGTTGACGGGTAGCGGCAGCTATACGCAACTAGTGAACGGTGCCTTAACCTTGCCTCCTCTTTCATAGCACCCACTCGGGACCCGTTTTCCCAAACCAGGATTGCCTCTGCCCCAACAATTCCAGCCACGACGCAAAAAGGCCAGGGAAATCCCTGACCTTGAGCTATTCGCTATGTTCCTCTCCCCTACTCTTTCATGAACTTGTGGCTCCCCGTCGAGAAACTCAGGGTATAGATCCCCTTCGGTAGCGTCCCTACATCGATACGCCCCTCACGCAATTGCCCGGCCTGGACCAGGCTGCCTTTGAGGTCGTAAATGGCGTACGCTTCTCCTGGGCCAATGCCTTCTACGTTCAGGTAATCACGGACGGGACCAGGAAAGAGTTTCACGGGCTCTTTCTCCATCTCGTTGAGAGATACGGTCACGGCCTGTACGGCTTTTTCTACTTGCAAGATCGCCGAAGCGACATGGCCTCCGTTGTCGGGAAATTGAACCTTTACTTCATTGCTGCCATCTACCAGTAGATCCATGTCTACCGGGATCTCCAGCACGCCAAAGAAGCGGCTGCGGTTGGCTTGGTCATAGCCTCGGATCAAGTCCCCGCTGACTGACAGCGCCTGCCCATTGACCGTCACCGATGGCATGAGAGAGCGACCATGCTCGCGGCCTACGCCTAACCTCAAGGTGGCCAAGCCATGATCTCCCGTCACCACTTCTTCGAACATGAAGCTCGCGTCGGTATTGGCTTGGATGGGAGCGAGGTAGCTTTCTGCGTAATATTTTTCGCTGCGAATCTCGTTGTCAAAGGTGATGGGGGCATCGAAATTGTAGGTCAGCACCACTGTTTCCCCAAAAATCAAGGTCATATTGGAAGGAGCTTGGCTCAGGGTCTCATTGGTCAACTCGGGCGCTTTGTCCACAAAGATCTTCAGCTTTTTGACGGCTACGTCTTGCAGGCCTTGGCGATCCTGCAGGCTCAAATTCACGGTCTGTGGGGCGTCATTCAAATTGCTCAACACCACGTACAACTGGTTTCCATCCACAAAAGCCTGGGTCTGTACATCCAGGTTGGTGGAGCGCACCAGCACCCGCTCGCCTTTTACGTCTTTCCAGACTTCGTAGAAGAACTTCCTCTCGGTGAGGGCATAAGACCCATCATTTTGCTCGATGAAAAGGGCGGCACGAGAAAACTTATCGGTAAAGGGATCTGATTTCCCCGTAGAAAAAGGAATGGTGTTGGCCATCTGCGCTCCTCTTTCCATGAAGTTCATGGCCAAGTGGATCTGGGAACGCACCGCCTGGGAATTTTCTACCGGCTCATAGTTGGAGACTGTACCGCCGGAGGTCCAACCGGGCTGGCTCAAGACCAAGCGCCCGTACTCCGTCACGGCCAAAGGCTTGACTGTATCCAAGGCGATGTAGCTGTAAGCTTCAATCAAATCAAGGATGGCCTCGGCATTGGAGCCGGAACGGCGGCCGCCGGTATTGTTTAGTCCGCTGCCGTCATAGAGATGTACAGAAAACACATCCACATCTGCTCCAGCGATGTCGATGAACTTCTTGTAACGGGCGTTCCAAAAGTCAAAGTCGTTTTGCTCAAATTCTGGAAAAGCGGAAGCATAGCCAGTCATCTTCAAGTTTTCCAGCTCGGGAATGGCGTGAATGGCCTGACCTAGGTCGCGGTGAAACTCGCACATCTTGGTGATCACCAAGTCATTCTTTTGCTTGTTCCAATTTCCAGGGTAATAATCGCTGGCGTGGACCATAGGTTCGTTGAAGGGCTCGATGAACTCGGGCATGCGGTCCCAGTCGTCTTTGTAACTACCCGCTACGTAGGCGGCCAACTGCAGAGACCAAGCAGAAATATCCGCCGTGGAATAATCTACGGAGGAGTCATACATCAGCTTGCTGGCCCGACTGGTGCCTACCAGACCTCGATTTACTTGGCGCACGCCGTCGTATTTATTCTGGATATTGGGAATTTGCCCGTTGTTGACCTTGCCCAGCGGGCTCCAAAATTGCCGAGAACCTTCATAGCTCACTCCGATGTCATAGGCAGATTTGAAGGCGTTGAAATCAGCGTCTGAGTTATTGAAGACAAAATGGCCAGTAAGGTATTTTTCGCGGTCAAAGGTCGATACCTCCCCGATAAAGCGTTGGGTCTTGTGGTCGATGCTCACCGTCCCTTGCGCAAAGGCAGCAGAGAGCAAGCCAAGCAAAGAGGCCAGCCCCCATATAAAATGTTTATTCATAGTTAGTTTACTTTAGGGTGTAATTTATGCTAAAGGGATCACATCGCCCCCACGCCAATTCAATCCTGCTAGATAAGAGAAGATATGTGGTAGACATTGGTGCGCCTTGCTGGTCATTCCTTGTGCCGCCAGCGCTGCTTTAAGCATGTTTCTTTACCAAGCAAGGTGTCACTTTTTCAACAAAGCAGAATCTCCGGGCTCCGGAGCTTACCCCTCATCCGAGTCGTCCTCAGACGAGGAGCTAGCCAAACTCAATAGCCCAGGAGCTCGGCTTACACCTAGCTTCTAGCCGCTACCCCCCACCCGCGATGAGCAATCCCTCCCCCAATGTCACAGGCATGACCCCAACAAAACCTATTTTGAACTACCTTTGCCCATACTACTGGACATAGGGAGGGGTATTAGAATAGAAACCATTGCCACTCTGCCTTATACCTTATTTCCTCTATATCTTATACCCGCCATGTCCAGTAGTGTGACCTTTGCCTTGTATCACTTAGTAAGCTCATAGACCTAGCTCCATGCACTTCAAATTTCCTTTTCCCCTCCTCATAATTGCCCTGCTTTCCATCGGATGTGGATACCAGGGAAGTTCATCTTCTAAGCCATCCAAGCCAAAAGAACTCCCACCTCGAGATGTTCACCCATTTACGGTTGCCATCGAAGAAGCCCACCAAGCACAGAATTGGTTCAAGCACGAGGCCATGCAGTTTGAGTTTGCCATGCGTTTTGGGGATAATACCCTGCTGGCAGAAGTAACCATGGATCGCGATTTCGGGAGGATCAAATTTGTGACGGACAAGCAGGAATCCATTGTTTGGGATGGGGAAAAACTTTTCCTGAGTCCCGCCGATGCCGAATGGAGCAATCCCCGCTTCGACATATTTACTTGGCCCTACTTTTTCGCCGTGCCCTTCAAGCTCAATGATCCCGGTACCCGCTTAGATTCCTTAGGCAAGTCTGACCAAATGGGCGAAGCAGCCGAAGTGATCAAGCTGAGTTTCGAAGAGGGGGTAGGAGATTCTCCAGAGGATTGGTACAAGGTCTACCGCAGTGATTCCTCCGGACTGCTTGTGGGCATGGTCTACATCGTGACCTATTTCAGTCAGGATCAAGTCAAGTCTGAGGCAAATCCCCACGCCATTAGCTACCACAATTTCGCTGAGTTTGATGGCATTAAGATCCCCACTGAATGGAGATTTTGGGATTGGTCAGATGAAGAAGGCCTAGGCAAAAGGAGAGGAACCGCCCGGGTAGGCAACTTTAAGTTCATCAAACCCAGCCGCTTTACCTATAGCATTCCGATCAGCAACCGAGAGGTGGAGTGAGGTTGGGAAGCGGGAAGCGGGAAGCGGGAAGCGGGAAGCGGGAAGCGGGAAGCGGGAAGCGGGAAGCGGGAAGCGGGAAGCGGGAAGCGGGAAGCGGGAAGCGGGATACCTTAGAAGGTAATAGCACCTACTCAGGAGAAAAAAACAAAATATGACGGCATCAAATCCCGCATCTCTTGTCTCGCCTCTCACTTCACCGCCCGAGCATGGTCTAAAATATAATTGAGCTCAATCTCACGGTGGTTCAGTTTGAGTACGCTGAATCGATTAAGCCTAAGGCAAGCTTGAGGCA
>CAZFPQ010000454.1:0-3888 GCA_964521065.1 uncultured Bacteroidia bacterium
CTGCTCTGAAAGGAAATTCGTTCCTCGTACCACAGCAGGGGACGTAAGTAGTTACAAAATAAGTATTATTGGTCAATTCAAGGGACCGAGCAGGATGCTTCCCTTATGTATCATGAAGCCCCAATCCCCACCTCATGCCCACCCTATTTGCCGATGCGATATACCACCCAGCAGGCTGGGTCTATGATCAAGGATTGGCCCTCTCCGAAGAGGGAAAAGTACTAGGTTGGGAAGTCAACCCCACAGGCTCGGACGTCAAGCGTATCCAAGGAATATTGGTACCAGGCTGGATAAATGCTCACTGCCACCTAGAACTTTCGGCTTTCGGGGGAAGGATCCCTGAGCAAGTAGGCATGACAGGATTTATAGGAGCCCTCTTTCAACTCAGAAGAAGCATCGACGAGGCGACTCAACGCCAGGCTGTAAGTAGGGCGATGCAACATATGCGTCGACTAGGAACGGCTGCAGTTGGAGATATCAGCAATGGCCTAATCAGTTTACCCGCCAAACAAATGGAATCCCTCACGGCCCATACTTTTATAGAAATTCTTGGCCTAGATCCGACCGAAGCAGGTTCAAGGCTTGAAGCCGGGAAAAAGGTTCAGGCCGAATTTAGCGGTCAAAAAACTTCCCTTACTCCCCACGCCCCTTATTCCACCTCCTCACAACTCTTTCAAGCCATATACCAAACAGGCCAGGGCCATGTATCCATCCACGTAGCGGAATCCATCGAAGAGCAACAGTTGTTCAAACATGCCGACGGCCCCTTTCGTGACTTCTATCGCGAATTGGGCATTTATTTTAGGCCCTTTGATTCGCAAGACCCCCTGGATCATGCTCTCGAACATTTGCCCAAGGAGACCAAAGCCTTACTGGTACACCTCACACAGGTCCCACCTGAGAGGTTTTCCCTGCTGCGAGCAGAATTTCCCCAAGCTTGGTTTTGCCTCTGCCCGCGCTCCAACTGGTACCTGCACCGCCAGCTTCCCCCGATCACTGAGTTAGACTCCCAGGTAAGGCAAAAAATTTGCCTGGGAACAGACTCTGCGGCAAGCAATTACAGCCTAGACCTCTGGGAAGAGGTGCTGTTCTTGCTCAACCGGTTTTCAACCCTGAATCTTCACGAAGTTCTACGCTGGGCGACCACGCAAGGGGCAGAAGCCTTGGGCTACCAAGGTCAACTCGGGCAGTTCCTTGTAGGAAAACGGCCAGGAGTGCTTTGCTTGGAGGGGCTGAACAAGACCCAAGAAGGATTTTCACTAGGTTCCGACCCACGAGTAAGCGTATTACATGAAGCTAGGCTTGATTGATGAAACTCCTCAATTGCTGTAACAGATCCTGGGCACTTTCCCGCCAAGTCGGATAGTGTGGTCGCTCCTGCCAGGCTTCTGCTTGTAGCGTAAGCCATGCCTGAGCCTGCTTTTCCCACTCATTGATTTGCGTTACCAAAGCGGTCAAACCGTCCACTAAGCTGCCCTTGCCTGTCGAAGCCAGATGCTGTCCACTGTAGCCACCGGCCTGTAACAGCAAAGGAAGCCCGCTCGCGGCTGCTTCCTGAATCGCCATCCCATAGGTCTCCATACCTGAAGCAGAGAGGAATAGGTTTGCCTCTTGGTAAGCCACACATACCTCCTCAAAGCTTAAACTACCTAGCACCGTCACCCTCTCCTTCAAGAAAGTAGCGCCTTCAATCCGCCGCATACATCGTTGTGCGTAATCAGGATCTGCGGTAGTGGAACCAATAATTTTTAATTGAAAAGTGGACTCTTTGGCTAAACCTCCATCCAAGGCGTCCAGCAAAGGCAAGATTCCTTTGCGCGGCAATATATTGCCCACCAAGACCGCCTGGATGCCAGGGGAATAGGTTCGCTGCTTAGGGATCTTCATCTCCAAACCAGGAGGAGCCGTCAGGATTTTCTTTTTAGGAATGCCCTGCTGAAGCAGATAGTTCTCCGTGAACTTACTGGTGACCAGAAAGCCATCAAATTCTTGGAGCAAGGGGAGCTCATGTTGCTTAAACCATGTGTTTGGGGCTCCCTCTGGGGGAAATAAGCTGATAAGATGGTGAACAATGAGGATGGATGTACTTTGGCAGAACGGCCAATGTCTTGTCTTGGGCAAGGAGGGTAGGTCTAAACTATCAAACCAGTAAATGCCCCCCTCTTTCCATTCGGTTTGATCCCATTCGCTCAAAGTCTGTCGTTGATAGGATATCCCTAACTCCGCTAAGGCAGCGAGCAACAGGCGGTTATAACGGTGCCCCCCCGAGGGAATGTCCTTTCCCTCGGGCAACACAAAAATCTGAGCTTGTTCGGTATTCATCTTCACCGTGGTCTACTCAACAGGACCACTATAGCCTGCCCAAGCCACGTGAGATTCTCCCAACCTCACTTCTAGTTCTCCCTGAAACTGACCCGCCAGCGATTTTCCCAATTCTTGGTGGACGTAAAAAGCTAAATATTCGGTGGTCGTAAGCTTACCTTGAAACTGGGGCAATTCATCTAGATTTTGGTAATTGAGAGGGGCCAAAACTTTTTTCAAGACCTCGTGAGCCAGAGCGATATCGATCACGATTTGATTTTGGTCCAAGTTTTCGCGCCGAAAACTTGCATCAATCACGTAGGTCGCGCCATGTAGCTGTTGGGCCGGCCCAAAGGCTGGGGCGGGTAGAGAATGGGCGATCATGACGTGGTCACGGATGGTAACGTGGAACATAAGAAATGCGGGTTGAAGGTATGAGGTAATAAGTTTTGGTAGAAAAAGGTAAAACTGAAGCGGCAGTCAAATAAAGGCCTAAGGACCTCCTCGCTTCAAGAATCGAGTAACAGGTATAACTTAGGAATGAAAATAATGCTCCAAACCACCCCACAAAACATTACACTGAGCAGAACAGCACCTGCAGCTACATCCTTGGCTTTTCCAGCTAAAGGATGATAATCGGGTGAGGCCAAGTCTGTAAGGTATTCAAGGGCGGTATTGATGGCTTCCGTAACCATGACTAGGCCCATACACAGAAAGATATCGGTCCACTCACCTGGGCTCAATTTTAGCCAAAATCCTAAACCTGTAATGACGATCACCGCCAACAGGTGGATGCGTGCATTGACCTGGGTACGGAAAAAGGTAGCGATGCCCTGAAAGGCATAGCGAAAACTGCGGACCCGAGAGGCAAGGAATTGACGAAATAGGCTACGCATAGGACCAAATTTAGGAACAAAGTCCAAAAGCCCTGAAACATGGAACGTGGATTGTCGTTATTTGGCTGATAAACAAAGGGGAAAATTGACTTTGACCCCTGACATTGTGCTACTTGCACCCAGATAGTTCCAAACATGAACCAAAACGCAGCTCAGTCTGGCCGTCTTCAATTCATCGATGCCCTACGTGCCTATGCCATCTTGATGATGCTACAAGGGCACTTTGTGGATATGATGCTGGCCAAGGAGTTTCGCGACTTGGAGCAACCAGCTTTTGCCCTCTGGTCCTTCATGCGAGGCATGACCGCGCCGATATTTTTCACCATTACTGGGATTGTTTTTGTTTACCTGTTGCTGAAAAAGGGACTCCCCCTCAAAGAAAACCCTCGGGTCAAAAAGGGCATTCGCCGGGGCTTACAATTGATCTTGATTGGATATCTGATTCAATTGAGTTTTCCAGCTCTCCTTATCTTCCGCTGGTATCCAAGCTTTGCCGAAATCGACGTCCTTCACTGCATCGGGCTTGCGCTACTGACCTTGATTGGATTCTATGCATTCAGTGAGAAGACGAAATTTCCTTTGCCGATTTTATTTTTGGTGTTCGGACTAGGCCTGTTTGTGATTGAACCCATTTTCGAAGCAGCCGACTGGTCTTTTCTCCCCCGATTTTTGGAACACTACTTCACCAAAG
>CAZFPQ010000455.1:0-3872 GCA_964521065.1 uncultured Bacteroidia bacterium
GACTTCTTCCGAGGCTTGACTTGGCCAAAGCCCTTTCTCATCCGCTCCATGCCCCGGTCGATGCGGCCACAGACTTGCTTGTAGGATAGATCCAGTTCCTCGGCGATTTCCTGGTAGCTCAGGCCTTCCATGTATTGACGGTAGAGACAGTCGGCCTCGGCATCTTTGACCTGGGCAAAAGCATAGTCGCTTAGCTTCTCTTCGTCCAAAGTCTTATCGATGTCTTGGCGATAGCTACTAGGCTGAAGCTTCTGCCAATTCTCGTACTTATTGACCACCGCCTGACGGCGGAATTGGTCTCGCAGGTGGTTGACTACTACCATTCTCAGCCAAGCCGGGAAATTCTTGACCATGCCTACTTTAGGGAGTCGCTCGAAGACGATCAGGTAAACGTCGTGCAAAAAATCTTCGGCGTTGCCATTTCTTTTGAAGGAGGATTGCAGGGTCTGAATCAACCCATGGTGTCTCTTGACCAAGGTATAAAGGGCGTTTTGGTCTTCGTTTTGTAAGAACTGCTGGATCAAGTGCTGATCAGATCGTTGCCAGTTAGAACCTAGTGGAGTTGCCATTTTCTTGCAGGGAATTAAAAAGTGCTCAATACATGCTCGGATGAACCGTTTGGAAATAGGAGGTCCAGCCTTCAGAGAAGGCATCGATAGATCTGCTTCCTTTTTTGGGTAAAGGGAGCTAGCCTAGCTGATTCGATTCTGATCGTAGGGGACTGAGTGGCTGGCCTGAGGAAACTGTGGGAGGATATGGGTGCGATTGCCTGCCTGGCAGAAAATACATCTCAATATCTCGTCTCTCCCTATCTCAGCATCTACTCACATACCTAGATCATTCGGTCTGGTTTGTAAAAGATTACGTCTGCAAGATCGTAGGTCGACCTCTACCAAAAAATAGGCAAGGAGTGGGAGGTATGAAATAAGGAGTAGGAGCCCTGGCTCAGGGAGTGGGAGGAGGGGGGGAGGGGTCGGGGTATGGGATAGGGGGTAGGGGGTTGAATTTGTGAGTATGCCTAAAATAGGTTGACCCTCTCTCGTTCGGATTTGTAATCCGGACGTCCTACTGCTGGCAAGAAGGCCGTTGGCTGGCACGGATTGCAAATCCGCGCCAGCGTGTCTTGTAGGACACGCAAAAAACGTAGGGAAGAATTCAGCGTGTCCTATTTGTGACCCTTTTTGTGAGGAATCCGGTGCCTGGGTTATCGCTGCTGTCCTCTCCCGTGGTTAAACGAACCACCTAGATACCTTCTCCGCTTCATCTGCCTCGGGAGGCAGCATCAAGGTGACAATCTTCAAAGAATGCCCAGGCTCCAAGCGCCCGTCATCGGGGTTGGGCGGGATGGATCCGAGTTGGAGCTGATATTGACCGTCTCCTATAGGCTCCCACTCACCCAGCACGGGTATGGGACCAGGGGTTGTAGGGATCTTCGCGGGCAAGGTAACTGCCCAAAGACGGAAATCAGGCGGCACATTTCGCTTCAGGATCAATTTTAGGGGCTTCTGCGTAAGGCTTTTCGCTTGCTCGATGTGATGCATTTCCAATTGAGTCAACAAGCCTGAGTTTCCCCATTCAAGTACCGAGACCCCTTTTGACTCGGCTAGTAAACGCAGGTATCGATCCTCGGTTGAGGCTTGTAGGTGCTCGGCGCTACTCGCAAAACTCACCCCTGCTCTGAATTGGGGGTGGGAGGAAATTTGAAGCCCATATGTAGCGAGAGAGATAGGACTTGAGCCGACATAGGCCTGGGTGTACAAGATCTTGGTGACCAAAGTCGCGGTGAACCATTGGGGGTATTTGTCGGCTTCTGCCCGAAAGGTGAAGCCTGAACGAGGGTCAAAATCATACCGGGTGGTTTCCAAGGCCTTTTGCAGAGGCTGCTTTTCATCTAGTCCTAAGTTCGGGAGGGGATCTTGGCTGAAAAGGACCTGGAAGACGTTGAAGACTTGGGCGGGATATTGCCCTGAACTTGAGGGGATGATGCCCAATTTGCTTGAGTAAATCTCCTTTGCGGCTTCACCTGACTCTACTTTTAACACATCATGGGGGAGGGTGAAAATCTGGTAATGCCTCGAAAGGTAGAGGGTATGCACATAGTAGGGCAGGGAAGAGCTACTTTGAGCCTTCAAAGCGAAGTTGATGTTTTGATTGGGCTCCCAGTCAAGGGTGACCAATGTGCTCTCTGTGGACCGGCCTTGGCTTTCAAAAACAAGCTGAGGCATGTCCAGGCGAAAAAACCACTCCCCTTCCAAATGCCGCAAAGTCTCCCACTTGTTTACCCGCCTCAGGATGGCGCTCAAGGCTTGAATACCTGCTTTGTCCACCGGATCGTGTGGATTGTTACGAGGAGGAAGACTCCATGGAGAACCCGCCAGAGGCTCCTCGTTTTCAGTATAGCGGAGGTGAATTCCCTCGCTATCTAAGTTGATTTGGTAGCGGGTCCCTTGCTTGTCTGGACTTGCTTGCAAATGATGGGAAATCCACTCTTGGGTGAATACCTGTTCCTCTATCAGGACTTTGGGGCTAAGGCTATTTGCCTGGGGGAAATTTGCAGGCGAAAGGAGGCCTTGGGGGTCGTAAATGGGCAATTTCTTCCTAGGGGCACTGATTTCAATCGCTTGATAATATTGAGATTTGTAGAGCAAATCTTGCACCTTCTGAGGAAGCGTCAAGGGGCTTTGGTAGATGCCAAGGGCCTGTATTTGGACTGTGCCTAATTCTTCAATTTCACCTTCACTGGTTTTAGTCAGCAATCGATAGCGCCCTTCGCCTGAAATCCCATGCACTGCTCCAAGCTGTATCATCCATTGTTGGCTGCGGTCATGCCAACTCACTAGGTGAGTCATGGGACTGGCCTCTACCGCATGGTTTAAAAACAGGGCTTGACTTGAGAGATCCCCGGTGATTTCTAGCTGGGGCGTTTGGGGATGTCCGTTCGGTAGGTAATAGGCCACCTTGAGGCGGACCGCCGACATCAACTCGTGGTAGGAAATGCCGCCCCGCACCTTCGCTTGTTTCAGCACATCAATCAGGGAGCGGGTAAAGACTCCATAGGTAGGCCGGGGCTCAAACAAGCCAATAGGCTTTTCGATGGACAACTGCCTGGGAGAAGATCCGGCTAAAAAATAGGCTTCGACGGGTTCTTGCGGCTCAGCTTGCACCCCTTCTAGAAAGCTCTCCAATGGGCGAGACTGCTTTTCCTTGGGTAACTGGCGCGGCGTAAATACCTCTTCCGGTTCAAAGCGAATGCCCGACCCCGAATGGCAGCAGTCAAAAATGACTACCATGTCTGGGCCTTTGGCTTTTACCTCGCGAATGAGCACTTGGATTTCCTTGTCGGCCAGCAGATAATCTCCCTGCTGGTAATCGGAAGGCACAATGGTTTCGTGAAATTCATCTTGCTGGTGGGAGATGAAGCTCTCAGGAGAACGTTCCAGGGCGCCATGGCCCGAAAAGTAGAATAAGGCAATCTCGCCAACTTTGGCCTGCCCCAAAAATTCTCGAAAGTATTTGATGATGTGTTGACGGGTAGGGGGCGTTCCTTCACTTACCAAGCTTTGGATGCTCCAGTCTTGATCTGTTTGCTCTAAATATTCTTTGATCAGGGCCACGTCATTAACGGGACCTTTGAGGTTACTCACCTTTGGAGAATCGTACTCATTGACGCCAACTAATAGGGCATAGTTCATGACGAGGAGGTTATTGGGGTGGTGGAGGGGGCACAGGTTTGGGATTCATAAGTAGGAGTCAGGAGATTTGGTGTGTTTAGTTTTTTGATGTAAAAATTTGATAATCAAAAACTTACAACCTATTTTCTCTTAACTCTCTTAACTCTCTTAACTCTCTTAACTCTCTTAACTCTCTTAACT
>CAZFPQ010000456.1:0-3866 GCA_964521065.1 uncultured Bacteroidia bacterium
TCCGATTCCCGGAATCTTCGATCCGCGGGACCTACCTTTTTTAAAAAAGGTAGGCCAAAAACTTCTGCATTTTAGGCCCACCCGCTTAACCGCCCCTATCCGCCAAATGCATCCCAACGCCCCCACAAGCTTACCTTAGGCTAAACATACCACAGCCTTGAATTAATCAATATGAGCCTAAACTTAGAAGTTGAATAATTAAAATAAGCGTTTCCAGGTCCTCAAGAGAGGTTTTTGTCCGTTTCAAAATGGCCAAAGTCCAGCTAAGGTGAGAGATCAAGATCCTGGTGTTCGAAGCTTCTTGATGGAGCTGTATATACCCTCTGTAGAAGATGCTCCGCTAGATGTTGATCTATTCAGAGAATTCGTATTGATGCTCGATTTTTTCCTTAGGGTTGATGCTGTACAAAATGATCTCCTGTTCCTTCCCCCTCAATCTGAATCGTCCCTCCTCTGCCACATGATAAGAAGTTAGGTCTGTGAGGGTGTCATGGAGGGTGCCTGAAATCAGCAGCCTTTGTCCGAGTCGGTTACACTGCCCTTGAATCCGCGCTGCGGTGCTCAGTACGTCGCTATGGTAAGCAATTTCCTTCTTGACAATGCCTACTTCAGCCACCATGACAAGTCCAATATTCACCCCTGCTTTAAAAGCTGGAACCAAATCGTATTTGTTGAAATAGTACTTTGCGCGTCGTTGAATGGTGGCTTCAAACGTGAAATAAGCTTCTAAGCAGTTGTTTTTCCTTAATCCATCGGCGGGACGCCAGGTCAATACGGCCTCATCGCCTACGTACTGATAGATTTCTACATCGTGTTTTCGGATGGCTTCGGTCAAATCCATGAAGCAATCCTGAATCAGTTCGCTGTAGAGGACATGCCCCAGTCGCTCTGCATAGGTCGTGGAAGACTTCAGATCCAAGAACATGAAAATCCGTTCTTCCTCTTGAGGTTGATGATATTTTCCTGCAATGAGGTTAAATAAGATGCCTGGTCCAATGAGATCGTTGATTTGTCTCAGCAAGTTAAAGAGTACACTGATGACCCCCGTGTAAATCAGCACAACCAAGGCTGTTTTAAAGAAGGGGTGGGATTGCCACCAAGCCCAGTTGAATTCGGTTTCTGGAGATTCCATCCATTGGGTCACCCAAAGGCTGCAGACGACCACCAAAGAAGCTAGCAGCACATGCCCCAGGGTGCGAAGCAAGATGAGCATCCAATAGGAAGTATGGCGATTGTTGATTCTATCTAAGAGCAAATTAAATGCTCCAAAAAGCAATCCGAAAAGGACGCCCGCGGTAAGCCCCTGGGCCAAAATAAGAGAAGCAATGCTGTGCTCGGTTTTAGCTAAGAGGTAAAGTCCTTCTTCTTCTACACCATAGAGGCGTACCAAGCTGAAGAGCATGGCGGCAGCTATCCAGCCCAGCAGACTTAAACCTATATGTTGCCAGAGATGGCGTGTGGACCTTCGCATGTCCAAAAAAACAATCAAAGCGACATCGATCCAAATAGTGAAAGCTTCACCTCACTCAATAGGACATTCCCTTCGTCTAATTCAAGCTGAATATTGGCCTCTTTGGCCAGAGGAACAAGCAGCTCCATGATTTCTATGGAAGGAACGACCAAGATGCTGGGTAGCATATTGAGCTCCTTAATGGATTTTACAAAGGTTTCTTGAAGCTGCTCGTGTATAGAATTAGGGCTAAACAACTCATGGCCGATGACCCTTTGGGTATCGAGGTCTACCAGCAAGAAAACTTGTGGAAAGTAGGGGCGCGTATCCGGATTTTCTTGAATAGGGCTAGGGAAATAGAAGATATCGGCCAGCCATACCATATCCCTTCTTGGAATGATGCTCAAATTGCTACGTAGGTATAACTGATTGGCTTCAAGTGGCTGAATATTCTCTAAGTTTTGCCCTTCTAGAGGTAGCCAGTTATCTCTCCAATGGCCATCTGAATGCTGCTGGCGCATCAATATGCAGGAGGCAGAGTCTTCTACATGATCCAGCAAGTCCTGGTCGACTTTGCAGCGCTCCGCAACTCCAATGGCCTGTTCAATAGCGAGGGCCAAAAATTGAGCTTGGGACTCATCTTCGATGTTCCAAGGCATCAGACCAGGTGAATAATCTTTGAAATCGGGCCAGTGGGTTTTGCCTCTAAATTTGAGTCCAAGCCGTTTGATGCGTTGAAGGTCCTCTGGCTCAAGGTCGCCCCTAGGTCCAAATGAGATCATCAAGCAATCCTGGCCAAAGGCGGAAGAGGCCCAACCAATCGGCTCGTCTACATTGGTCTCTTGCAACTGCTCGTAACTAGCCAGTCCCCGCTTCCCTCGATAAAGGGCCATCCCAAACATTTCGCCAGCCATGCCAAGAATGCAGCAATATCCCTGTAAGCCTGTTTGGGGATCTTCTACCCCAAACAAGTCTGTGTCATACATCCACTGCCAAGGGGCCAGTTCTCTAAGCCTCCCAGCTGCTTGATATAACTCTATCCAGATTTCGTCAGAAATATTGCTCATGCATAGCAAAAGTATCATATTATTAGCCAAAAAGACAGTAAATACCTAGGAATTCGCCAGTCGTTTATACAGAAAGTGGCTGAGATTTAACAACATAGGGGTTTCGTTGATGAATATCCCGAAACTCCGTCACAGAGTGAGATGGGGGCATCCGTTTCAGGGAAACAGCCTTTAACGGAACATTAACATTTCTGGACCAGCAATAATCAACGGCACCCCGTAAATTTGGATCCTATCGTTGTTATGCCGTTTGTATTAAGTAGAATAAATCTGCCTCATGAGCTTATCTAATACCAGTGATATTCAGGCGCTGAATGAAAAAATAAAAGAACGCAGTGCTTTTATTGATCTGTTAAACCTAGAAGTTAGCAAAGCCATCATTGGTCAATCCTACATGATCGAGCGTTTGCTGTTGGGGCTTCTTTCTGGGGGACATGTGTTGCTAGAAGGGGTTCCTGGACTAGCCAAAACCTTGGCCATCAAGTCACTCAGCAAGGCCGTTAATGCTGACTTTAGCCGGATTCAATTTACTCCTGACCTCTTGCCAGCGGATGTGGTGGGAACCATGATCTACAACCAAAAAACGCTGGAATTTACGGTCAAGAAAGGCCCCATTTTTGCCAATTTCGTCCTCGCTGATGAGATCAACCGTTCTCCGGCCAAGGTTCAAGCTGCATTGCTGGAAGCCATGCAGGAGCGTCAGGTAACCATTGGGGAGAATACCTTCAAGCTAGAAGAACCTTTCTTGGTATTGGCTACTCAAAACCCCTTGGAGCAGGAAGGAACGTATCCCCTTCCTGAAGCGCAGGTGGACCGTTTCATGCTAAAAAGCGTAATCAGCTACCCAAGTCAGGAAGAAGAACGGTTGATCATGCGCCAGAACGTTGGCAAGGCACCTGAGCCCATTCGCCCTGTAGTGAGCCTAAAAGATATTTTAGAGGCTAGGGAAGCTGTCAAAGAGGTGTACATGGATGAGAAAATTGAAAAATACATCCTCGACATTGTATTTGCTACCCGTCACCCTGAAGACTTTAAGTTGCCGAAACTCAAGAACCTGATCTCCTATGGAGGATCTCCTCGGGCCTCAATTTCATTGGCTCTGGCGGCCAAAGCTTATGCTTTTATCAAGCACAGAGGATATGTGATCCCAGAGGATGTGCGAGCCATCTGCAATGATGTGCTACGCCACCGGGTAGGACTGACCTTTGAGGCGGAAGCAGAAAATATTACTGCTGAAGAGATCATCACCCAAGTACTGGATGTGGTGGAAGTGCCCTAAGCTGGACTTTGACCCAAAAGTTGCCCTTAACCATTAGCAGTGTCGCCTTTCCGATAAACCGGAATCTTCG
>CAZFPQ010000457.1:0-3864 GCA_964521065.1 uncultured Bacteroidia bacterium
AAAGTTAGGTTTTCCTCTTTAATAAGGTGCTATAATGTCATAGTGTATGTGTTCGCGTAGATTTGCGCTCCCATGAGCGAGAAGGAATACGAGTTGGTTGAATTACCCAATGGCATCAGAGTCATTCATAAGCAAGTTTCTGATACAAAAATTGCCCATATAGGCATCATGCTGGATATTGGCAGCAGGGATGAAACATTGGAAGAGCAAGGCTTGGCGCACTTTCTTGAGCACATGGCTTTTAAGGGCACTAAAAAGCGAAACTCCTATCACATCATCAATCGGCTTGAGTCTCTGGGCGGCGAACTTAATGCCTACACCACCAAGGAAAAAATCTGTTTTTACGCAACCCTTCTTGATACTCACATAGATAAAGCAGTAGAGCTCCTAGCCGATATTACCTTCAATTCCACATTCCCTGAAAAACAGATTGAGAAAGAGCGGTCGGTGATACTGGAAGAAATGAGTATGTACCGAGACACTCCGGAAGATGCCATTCAAGACGAATTCGATGAGCAGCTATTTCCCAATCATGCCCTTGGCAGAAATATACTTGGAACTGAAAGTACGGTTCACTCATTCACTCAACCACATTTTCAGTCGTTCCTAAAACGAAACTTGAACACCGAGAAAATCATCCTTTCTAGTGTAGGAAATTACCCGGCCAAAAAGTTGATACGATTAGTCAACAAATACATCAGACCTATTCCCCACAAAAATCATACTCCATCTCGATCATGGTTTGATGGTTATAGCCCTAGCAGAAAAGAGATTCGAAAGCCGATATCTCAATCACACTTTGCAATAGGGCTCCCAAGCCTTTCTATTAAAGACACCAACCGGATACCCTTTTTCTTTCTTGCCAACCTCCTCGGCGGCCCAAGTATGAGTTCGAGACTCAACTTAAGCCTTCGAGAAAAGCATGGCCTGGTTTATGGAGTTGATGCCAATTATGCACCCTATCTGGAGATCGGTCAGTTTGCCATCTATTTTGCTACTGACCCAAAAAACCTAAAGAAGAGCCAGCGAATCGTCCTAAAAGAAATTGAAGCCTTGAAATCCAAGCCGCTTGGCAATCTGCAACTACACAAAGCGAAGAACCAGATCAAAGGCCAGATGGCTCTTTCAGAAGAAAATAAGAATGCGATCATGCTGATGATGGCGAAGAGTCAGCTTGACTTAAATAAAGTTCCAAACATTAATCAAGTTTTCGAAAGAATCGACGCCCTAACCTCTACGCAAATACAGGAGCTAGCCAAGCAATACCTACCCACGGATCAAATGAGCTCGCTTATCTATTTACCAGAATAGTGGCACCAACCATAGGAACGCTATCCAAATAATCTATCTTTGCGCGCTATTTAAGACAGCCCTATGCAAAGAATCTTTCGAAACTTCACTTTCAACCCAAAAAACGACATTTTATCCGGCCTTACTGTGGCCCTGGCGTTAGTTCCGGAGGCTGTTGCTTTTGCTTTTGTAGCGGGTATCGACCCCATGGTCGGACTTTATGGAGCCTTCATGATGGGGATCATCACCTCGCTCTTTGGTGGCAGGCCAGGAATGATATCAGGAGCTACTGGTGCGATGGCGGTAGTCATGGTTCATATGATCCAAAAAGGAAATCAAGTTGGCCTTGGGTTATCGCAACCTATCGAGAACCTTGGATTGCAATGGCTTTTTATCACACTTCTAATGGTCGGTGTCATTCAAATCTCAGCTGGGGTGCTTAGGCTTGGGAAATTTGTAAGGCTTATACCTCATCCGGTCATGATGGGATTCGTCAACGGTTTGGCCATCGTCATTTTCTTATCACAACTGGGTATGTTCAAAGAGAGAATAAATGGTGAGGTATCCTGGATCCAGGGCCAGGAGTTGTTCACGATGCTAGCGTTGGTGGGTCTTACGATGGCCATCATGTTTTTGCTTCCCAAACTGACCAAAAAAGTCCCTGCTGCGCTCACAGGAATCGTGGTAGTCGCCGCGATAGCCATCTTTGGCAACCTGGAGGTAAGCACCGTAGGATCTTTCATCAAAGAAGGGGGTGGATCCGGACTGAAGGGGAGCTTACCAGCTTTTCAATTTCAAGTTTTTGAGTTGTTCCATACGCTGGAAGGTAACTGGGGGCTGATTATTTCCACAGCTTTCTTACTTGCTGCTGTGGGACTCATCGAGTCACTTATGACACTCAATCTGGTCGATGAGATCACAAACACTCGAGGAAGCGGTAACCGAGAATGTGTGGCACAAGGTGGAGCCAATATAGTAAATGGGCTCTTCGGTGGGATGGGAGGTTGCGCCATGATTGGCCAATCTATTATCAATGTAAACTCTGGAGGCCGAGGCAGGTTGTCTGGTCTGGTCGCTGCTCTGGCGTTGCTCAGCTTTATCTTATTCGGGGCGCCACTTATCGAGCAAATTCCGATCGCCGCTTTAGTAGGTGTGATGTTCATGGTGGTCATTGGAACATTCGCATGGAGTAGCTTTAGGATCATAAACAAAATTCCTCTCGCTGACGCAATCGTGCTTGTCACTGTTTCCGCTATTACTGTTTGGCAAGACCTTGCCATCGCAGTAATCGTAGGTGTAATTATGTCTGCGTTAGTTTTTGCCTGGCAAAATGCTACTATGATCCGAGCAAGAAAAAGAACCGGCGAAAATGGGGTTAAAGTATATGAAATTTGGGGGCCGCTTTTCTTTGGCTCGGTTCAAAGTTTTAATTCCAAGTTCGACATCCAGGGCGATCCTGATCGAATAGAAATAGACTTCATTGAATCCAGGGTCAGTGATCATTCTGGCATTGAGGCGATTTTTGCATTGGCGGAGAAATATCGTGAAGCAGGAAAGAATGTCAAGCTCACGCACCTAAGCCCTGAATGCAAAACATTGCTTTATAAGGCAAGCCCAATTTTTGAGGAAATCATCGAAACCTCGATAGATGATCCCAGATATCATGTGGTGACCGATCTTATGGACCAGGAGGTGTAGAAAAAATTACCCGTAACAAGCGTAACTCTGGTAAGTCATCTTATCTTTACCATCATGGATTTCCTCCCTGAAGATCTTCAAAAGTACGTGGAAGATCATTCCGAAGTAGAATCTGATTTGCTTCATCAAATCAATAGAGAAACTCACCTTCATGTACTTAAGCCCAGGATGCTTTCGGGCCACTTACAAGGTCGGGTTTTATCCATGCTTTCGCACATGATAGGTCCCGCTCGCGTTCTTGAAATTGGCACTTATACCGGATATGCAACGCTATGCCTTGCTGAGGGATTGGCCGGCAGTGGAAAGATCATTACGATAGACAATAACGAAGAACTCTCCATTCGGACTAAATCCTACTTTGAACAATCCCGATACAAGGAGCAAATTGAGATGGTTGTTGGCAATGCCGTTAAAATCATCCCGGCTTTAAAGGAAAGTTGGGACTTGGTATTCATTGATGCAGATAAGGAAAACTACTCAAACTACTTTGATTTAGTAATTGATCAAGTCAACACCGGTGGGTATATCATAGCCGATAATGTCTTGTGGAGCGGGAAAGTTTCAGAAAATAAAGTAAATGATAAGGCCACAGCGTCAATTCGAAGGTTTAACGAAAAAGTACATGCAGATTCCAGAGTTCAAAACGTTTTATTTCCAATCAGGGATGGGTTGATGATACTAAGGAAATTATGAGGTCAGAAGTCAGAAGTCAGAAGCTAGCAATCAGAAGTCGGAAACCGGGGATGCTGTTCATGTTCTCATTCTGCATCTTCTTCTCTTTATTCTGCAGTGCCCAGCGGGTCCCCAGCGAAATGAAGATCGGGGATGTAAAACTTCACATAAACGAGAACGCCCGCAAGCAAATACAGCAAGATG
>CAZFPQ010000458.1:0-3861 GCA_964521065.1 uncultured Bacteroidia bacterium
CTCATCGAGGGCAAAGGGGGCAAAGGTCCGTAGTCCTCCTTCGACCACGGCCAGGAAGAGCAGCACGGTGGCAGCGGTGGCCAACTTGGCCCCCAAGGGGGGCAGGACTTCCAGGAATCGGTTATAGGCCACGATGCCTACGATCATGATGGAGGTGGCACCCCCACCGATCTGGGCGGCGGTGCTGGTATGCTTCAAGGCGCGGATGACAGGTCCGGCCTGTTGCATCAGCGGTCTGTAATTGCTCATCGAATAGAATTGGTTGGATTGGTTGAAATGCTCAGCGGGTCACTTATGGCTTCAGATCGTCATCAACTTGGGTTCTACTTTGGTCAAGATCTTTTTGGCTTCAATGGCCTTGAGGTCTGAGGTGGGGTGGTGCCGAGCGGCAATGGCCACGAGCCCTACTTCGTAGCCATAGAGGCGAATGCGGCCTTTACCTCGTAGGCACCATGCCCTGGCGCATAGGGCCTACACAGAATATTTTAGCCTCTCTAACCCATCTGCTAACAGGGATCAGAAATTTTCTTACGCAGCTTTTCGTCTTCGATGTTATAGAAAATCAAGTATATCATCGTCTTGGGTTTGAATTGGACGTGTAAAAAGTACTGGGTAAACTATTAGGCAAAACCATAGCTATTATCTTCATGACTGAACTGGCGATGCCGCCACCGCAGTTTAGCCTGCACCATGTCATTACCTAGCGGGATGACCAAGTGTACTTCCTAATCCATATGCTTTGTGCCTAAACCCATCTTGCCACATTTTTTGAGTGATAGTTTCTCATCCGAAGATTGCCCCCCGACAGAATAAGCACTATATTCAAGGGACCAAGCTCAGCCAATCCGAGGGGCAGCGGAGGAAGACAAATTGGAAAGCAATCAGCGAGTTTAGCCCAGGTACGGGAGGAAAACGACTTTTCACCATGACCATCACCTTCAACCAAGAACCTGTAGATCTCTACGTTCTGAGCCTATACGTGGGCTGGGACTCTCCAGACCGCAGCCGCTTTCGGATCTTTAGCAATACCTTACCTATCTTGGTGTTGATTGGGATTGCGGCTTGGATGTACGGCAGTGATAGTTTAGATCCCATCATGGGAACTACGTTGATCTTGCTCGCGGTGGCCAGTATATTTCTGATGCCCCGCTTGGTGCGGTGGATGCAGATTCGACGCATTGACAACATGATCAAGCGTCATCCCAAGCCCGAACTCCTGGTAGGACCTAGAAGTGTGACTTATGGAGAGGAGTCTCTGCAGATGCAAATTGGAGACAGAGCCAGCACTTTCCAATGGGCTGATAGCCAGGGTTGGGTAGAGATAGAAGAGCATTACCTTATTTTTGTCAAGGCCAACGTGGCTTTGGTGGTACCTAAACGGGCCTTTAATTATGGTTCTGAAGAACAAAGCTTCTTGGAGCTCCTCCAGCAAAAGCTAGGTCCTGCCCGCCATTCAGAAAAGCCTAAGAGCGCTGCCTGACTTTTTTACAAACCTTTCTTAGCATAACAGACTTCTCTCTTGGACGCCCAATCTCTCACTCAACAAATCAAAACTCGAGGACAAGCACTGGGCTTTGATCTGGTAGGAGTAGTTAAGGCCCAATCTCTTGATCAGGAGGCCCGGGATCTCGAAACTTGGCTGAATAAAAATCAGCATGGTCAGATGCAGTGGATGGAAAACTACTTTGACAAACGGATTGATCCCCGGAAGTTGGTGGAAGGAGCCAAGTCAATCATATCGGTGGTCCACAACTACTACCCCAAAGAAGTCCAGCCGGCGGGAGCTCCGAAAATTTCACGCTATGTGTATGGCGAAGATTATCACAAGGTGCTGAAGAGAAAGTTATATGAATTGTTTAGGGACCTTCAGGGCTGGGTAGGAGGCGAGGTGCCAGGACGAGTATTTGTAGACTCCGCACCGGTAATGGACAAGGCTTGGGCTAAGCGAGCGGGACTAGGCTGGATAGGAAAACACACCAATCTCATCATCCCCCAGCGGGGGAGTTATTTTTTCATTGGAGAAATCATCTTAGACCTAGAACTCCAATATGATGATGGCCCCATCAAGGACTATTGTGGCACTTGCACCAAATGCCTCGATGCCTGTCCCACTGATGCCTTGACACCCTATCAAATTGATGCGTCTCGCTGTATTTCCTATTTGACCATAGAGCTCAGAGAGGAAATTGGAGAGGAATACTCCTCTAGCTTAGAGGGCTGGGCTTATGGCTGTGATATATGTCAAGAAGTCTGCCCATGGAACCGTTTTTCTACTCCAGAGTCAGTAGGGAAAGAAGCATTCAAACCGCTGAATCACGTGAACTTCTCAGCGGAAGAGTGGGAAGAGATTGATGAAAAGGCCTTTAAGAAATTGACTAAAAAGACGGCCATGAACCGGGTACGTTGGGACAAGATGCGCCACAACCTAAAGCTATTTTTTGACCGTTGATCCCAATCCTTTTCGCTGAAAGAAAAATCTTTGCATTTTCGCAGTCTGTAATTTTACTCATGCCTGCCTCGTTGGACTTGTATGCACTTTATCGTCTCTCAATGGATCGGCCACTAAGTCGGTCAGAACATGAGCAACTGGAACAGTGGCGGGAAAAGTTTCCCTTCTTTGTTCTATCTCAGGTCATACCTGCCAAAGGGGTAGAAGGCGAAGATCTGGAGGCGGATCGTCAACAGGCCTGCTTCAAGGCTGCCATCTATGCGCCTGACAGACGAAAATTACAACAATATCTTCGGGGCCGTCTATTCTGGCCTCGATCCGTTCCCGAGCCCGATATGGAAGAAAAGCGTTCACCTAAGCCCCCCCAAGTTGCTGAGACCCCTGAGTTTGATTTTTCAACCCCCTTATTCAAGGCCTTGGATTGGTCTGGTTTGAAGGTGCAGCCGATTGAGCACTTGAGCGCCTTTCAGCTTGCCCAAACAGCCCCTAGAGGGCAAGCATATTTGCAGCAAGTAATCGCTGAGAAGCTGTTGTTAACCCAACACTTATCTGAGCAGGTTCGGACCCAGTTGGCAGATTTTAAAAAGAGCTATCAAGCTCCTACGATAGAGCCTAAGCTGTTACCCCATTCTTATTATGAAGAAAACCAAAAACTGCGACGTCAGCGTCGAGCAAAGTTGATTGATCAATTCTTGGCAGATGCCCCCAAAATGACCCGTCCAACTCCCCAAACTGGTGAAGGCGAAAGAGGAGAGCACGCCCAAGCCTTGGCTAGTACTCAAGTAGATGACAACCTGGTAACAGAAACCTTGGCTAAATTGGTCTTGAAGCAAGGAAATCCTGCCGAAGCCATCCGGATTTATGGGAAATTACGCTTGCGATTCCCCCACAAAAGCGCGTACTTTGACGCTCAAATCGAAAAAATAAGCAAAAGCTGATGTTTTTTTTCTTGGGTTTTCTGGCGGTAATAGTGGCGATTGCCTTGATCTTTGTTGTGGTAATCCAAAACAGCAAAGGAGGTGGCCTTTCGTCTACCTTTGGTGGAGGAGCATCTCAAATTATGGGAGCCCGCCGAAGCAATGAATTCATTGAAAAGGTCACTTGGTACTTGGGTGCCGGGCTAGCTGTGATCGCCTTCCTAGCCAACATCATGGCCGGTGGAGGATCTGAAGCTACATTTGAGTCAAAGATGAGTGAACAGATTCAAAATCAAATTATTGAGAACCCCGTTGCCTTACCTGATCCCACTCAATTTCAGGACGCTGGTACGCCCGCGCAGCCTGAAGGCGAATAACATACTCTGCTGACAGCAGAAAACGCCCTTTCGAATGTAGTTCGAAAGGGCGTTTTTAAGTAGGTAGCCCAGAGAAAACGCGTATTCGGGGTACGGAGGAAGAGGTGAGGAAGTTAAA
>CAZFPQ010000459.1:0-3842 GCA_964521065.1 uncultured Bacteroidia bacterium
ACACTAAAAGACTAAAAGGGAAAACCGGCAATCCCGCTTTGCGGGACTTCGCTTCACTCAGAAGGTAAAAAGGCAAAAGAACTAAAAATCAAAGGGACCGGGCGGGACGGAAACCGATGAGGCCGTTCCGGGTGCCAGGGTCGAAGTCGGCGCGATTAGCTACTCGCAAAAACCACGGGCCGAGGCTCCAATCACCACCCCGGATCACACGGGCCACGCCACTGTTGGGGCCTGTAGGATTGCGGCTGGGGCTGCTGGCATAGTAGTCCCAGCCGTACCAGTCCTCACACCACTCCCAGACGTTGCCACTCATGTCGTAGAGGCCCAGGCTATTGGGTTCAAAGCTGCCGACTGGGGTGGTTTTCGAAGGATAGGTACCGACCCGGGAATATGCCGTCTTGTAGCTTTCGGAAGCATTGAAATTTATCTGATTGGGATCAGCGGTATTCTGCCCATTGCCAAAGCGGACCTTCTGTCCCTGCTGCCGGGCCGCATACTCCCATTCTGCCTCGGTGGGCAGTCGGTAGCCGTTTGCCTGCTCATGGATCCTTACCAGCCATTTCTTGTCATCGTAGCTACCTGGGTCCTGCTTGCTCTTGTCGAGGGTGTAGACTGCTTGTAGGCCCATTTCTCCGCTCTTCCAGTTGCAATACTCGATACAGTCGTACCAGTCTACATTGATAACTGGGCGATCTCCTCGGCCCCAGCCGCTGTCAGACGGCTTTTCTCTGCCCGTGGCCTCGCAGAAGGCATGGTACTCCGCGAAGGTTACCTCCCTGGCTGCGAGGTAAAAGTCGCTGAGCTCAACGGTATGTACGGTTTCATCTATTTGCTCATGGTCCCCCATTACATCCCCCATCTCGAAGGTGCCACCGGGTATGAAGACGAAGCCGTCAGGGATGTCAGAGGCGTTTGGAGTTTCACGTTCGGTGTTTGGGGAAGGGGGGACAGGTTCATCTAGCAGGCTCCCGGCCTTGAGACGCAGGATGCGGTCTGCTGCCGCTGCTTTGAAGCGTCCCTCGGAATGAGCGGAGAGGTACTCCTCAAAGGCGGCAACAGTATTGAGGTCACGGGCTACTGACCAGTCCCTCAGGTCACGTTGCCGCTGCTCTATCTCCTCCAGGTCGCGTATCAGACTTCGAGCCACTCCTGCAAAGTCTCCGTCCGGGTAGCGACTTAAGTATCCACGATAGGCGGAGAGGGTGTTTTGGGCTTCGGCGATGGCCCATGCGTTGGCATCGGCTTCCAGGTCATCGTAATCATGAGCTTCCCGAAAAAACAAAAAACAAGCACTGGGCTCATCGCGCCCAAAGCGGCCCCCACCGGGCTGCGGACTCGCTAGCTCCAGATGTGAAGAAAAAAGAAAGGATGAACGTAGGTAATCTCCGCTACCCGGGCTGCGCAGCCCCTCCAGCAAGCGATAGGCAAAACTGGAGCGATCCGGCGTCTCATTGCCCTCGGCGTCCGAAGTCCAGAAGATGCGTGTGCGGTAGCTGCGGTGGTTGCCCAGTACCCGGTCAAACTCCTGCTCTCCAGGCCGTCCAAATCGGCGATCAGTCCGTGTCGCAAAAGCCGGGTCAAAAGTCGCACTGTGGCAGGCATCAATGGCCACCAGGATGTGTTGACAGGGAATGGCGTCGATCTGATCCCGGTAGTAGTCGTATTCGAGGGCGCTGCGATTGGGCCGCGCTGGGTTCGAGTCGTGGGCCATAAAATAGCCATTGGAAGGGGTCTTCACCCCATGCCCACTGAAGTAGATAAGCAGCTGCCCCTGCTGATCATAGGTGCCAGCGGTAAATCGCTGCTGATAGCGCTCAATAGCTTCATCAATCTCATCGATGGTCGGATTCTCGATCACCTCGGTCTCGAAACCATAGCTCCCTTCCAGCTCCGCCGCGATGGCGTGGGCATTCTCAATGGGGCGACTCAAGTCATCCATGTACCGATAGTCATCCACCGCAAAGAAGAGGGCATAGTCCTGGTCGGGGCGGAGAATAATTTCAGGTAAAAAACTACCAAATAGAACTGGGTAAAGCGATATGGACAAAATGAGTATAAAGCGCATGAGACAGTATTATACCAGAGGTTATAGAAGATCCTGTATGCGCCGGACACAAATAGTTCTGTATGTATACCAATAATCATCTTCTTCTATTGAAATAACATCCCGTATTGGGGGAAGCATGTTAAAACTGGTTGACAACCGTAATCGGTGATAACGTCCACCTTCCCCATCAAAGGATAGGATAAGATAAGCAAACGGAGTCCTTTCCGTTGACCTTGCCCAATAGGTGCCAAAATCGTAACCATCAGCCTTCCCATCACACTCATTCATGTCGAGGTCTAAGCTTTTACCACCACAATCTATTTCCCAGGCGTGGACTAACTCACATAAGTCATAATCTTGATCGTACATATTGGCGTTAAGCTCTAGGTACCCTTCCTTTATTTGATGGTCTTTACCATACATTGTAAGTAGATTCTGCCAATCCTGAAAAGTGGGCAGACTCCATCCTCGTGGGCAAACACCTTGCGCGGCTTGCCACGTGTATTGCCTACCAGCCCACCTTTTACTTTCGGGTCTGTTGGCAGCAAACCCTGGTCCTCCACAATAATAGCTTCCTTCTATCTCATAGTCTAAGTCTTTTGCCATCCAACGTCGGCCATCTCGGAGAACTACTGTGGGATAAGAATGATTATCTCTTAAATCTAGAAGAGTTTCTCCTGCTAAAAATGCTTCAGACCTGGTCATATCCCTACGACTCACAAAGAGAAATCCCCCCCCTGGTTCATGACTACCAAACTGCCCCCATCTAGGTAATGGTCTGGTGTTTTCCATGTATCCAACGAGCTGTTGGTAAGTAAGTAACCTTTCGCCTGCTTCCAGGGATCTCAATGCCTCCAGGAACTTTTCCGTAAAAGGAGAGTGTAAATGACCATCTGGGGTGCGTTCCTTCCCACCCGAGGTAAGATAGAGCCGACTTTTGAAAGTAAGACGTTGCTGAATGAAGTCTTCCAGGTTTTCACTTCCTTCTCCTGGGCGGCTGAATTCACGTCCCCGATTTAGAGCAATTTCTCGATCAAAGGTTCCAGAATAACAAGCATCTAGAGCGACTAAAATATGCCGACAGGGAATCTGGTCGATCATTCGTGCAAGCCGACTATGAGGGATATAGGTCTCCTGAATAGGATCTTCAATCAATGCGTCTTGGGGGACAATAAACCCTTCTTGACTGGTTTCTACAAAAGTGCCGTGACCAGAAAAGAAGATTAATAGCTGGCTTCCGGAAGTATATGCCTTCTGATAGTATCGCTGTATAGTTTGAAGAATCTCCCTTTTAGATGGATTCTGGATTACCTCTGTCTCAAACCCGAAGAACCCTTCAAGCTCCTCGGCAATGGATTGGGCATCCGAAATCGGGTTTCGCAGGATCGCCCAATGGTCATAATCCTGAACCGCGAAGAATAGGGCGTAATCTTTACCCTGCCGCACTCTCTTAGTTGACTGGCCACCTAAAGAAAATATGCCGGCTAACAGCAGGAAAACAGGTAATACACGAGGCATGAGGGGTGTTTTTTGGAAAGTTAATTCATGAGGATGAAGAGGCAAAAAGACGGTAGAGACTGAATGTTAACAATCAGTAGGCTCAAAAGGCTGTAATGCCATATTCCTGCATAGAATCCACGTTTCTCCCAGTTTTTCCTAGAAAACTGGGGGAACCTGTCTGCATATATGTATAAAAACTGCAAACCCACCTTTCCCATATTCCCGCATAGAAACGGCGTTTTCTTCTGAAAACTGCGCAAAAAGCTGCAAACTGGCCTCGTCGCAAAAAACAACT
>CAZFPQ010000460.1:0-3819 GCA_964521065.1 uncultured Bacteroidia bacterium
TTATTATTTTGCCGTGGCGGCCTACAATGGTAAAGGTGAAAGTGTCCTTTCCAATGAGCTGAGTATAATCATCCAGGATAGCATCCCCTATGCCCCAGTCTTGGTTCGAGCTCAAGAGAACAGCGCCAACGGGGAGGTGGTCATTACCTGGACTCCTTCCGACTCAGCATTTGGGGGGACCCATCTACTTTATCGCTCCGAACAACCCTACGGGCCTTGGCAAGAAATTGCTAGCGATCTCACTGTCGACCAGTACGTGGATGATTCTCCATTGACGGCAGGCACCTATTATTACGCCCTCAAAACCCAAAATGCCAAGGGAAAAAGCTTCTACTTTTCTCAAGCAGGAATGGTCGAGAAGAAGCTTGCCACGGTGGGCCTCCAAAACCTAGATGGGACGGAAGCATATCACCCCTTCGCACATGATTTGGATCGAATCATGGCCGATTATCAAGTGAGCATATTTGATTTGGCTGGCCGCCAGTTGTTACAGACGACTTCCCGAAGGGAACTTCAAGCTTGGGCATCGCAGCAAAAGCAGGGCCAAGCCATGTACGTATGGCAGCTCACAGGCCATGCCCTTGAGGGACAGGAGATTCATGCGGCAGGAAAGTGGCAACGTCATTGAAGAATGAGCCTCTAGGGTTCATCGGAATCGAAATGCACTAATATTCAGGACGATCAACCCAAGGCGAAACACCTCTCTTGCCCATATTTCGTTCATGAAGTCACTACTCACTCTTTGTTGCCTAACCATTAGCCTAGGTCTAGGTTGTCAGGCCCAAATCCAGGAGTCTAATCAGGACCTAGCCGAGCGTATCGCCAGTCATGAGTCTGCGGTTCATGTACTTGATGATTGGATTCGAGATCCCTACGTGTACCTATCTGCTGATGGATATTATTATCTGACGGGTACTACGGTAGAGCCCAATGATCCACGTGAGCAGCGTGAGCCCTATAACACCGGTTTGCCACCTCAGTCCAGTGAAAATCAACGCACGGAAAGCGTGGTAGGGCACCACATTCGCGTCTGGCGCAGCCCGGATCTACTGGATTGGGAATACCTGGGAGAGCCCTTTGGGTTGGAAGATGGCTATTGGGCCGAGCAAGATTCTGCTGCCTTCGAGGGGCTGCCCCGCGAAAGATGGCACCTTTGGGCCCCAGAAATGTATCAAATCAAGGGACATTGGACCTACGTCCATACCACACCCGCCCCAGTGAAAGGAGGGGCAAATTTGGCGGTGGCTTCTGGTTCCAACCTGGATGGACCTTTTACCTTCCCCCTAGGAGAGGCCATGCGAGGGCGACACGATCCCAGCTTATTTGAAGACGAAGATGGTACCTGGTACCTACTTTGGGGCAATACTTGGATCGTTCCCCTGAAAGAAGACTTCAGCGCATTTGCGGGGAAACCTCGTCGTATTGACCCTTCCGACCGACGCATCGGTCACGAAGGAGCCACTTTACGGAAAATCGGAGACAAGTACGTGCACTTCGGGACCGCCTGGTCTACCGACCAGATGCGCAAGGGATCCTACAACCTCTACTATTGTGTGGCGGATCATCCCCTGGGTCCTTATGGGCCCCGTCAGTTTGCAGGGCGCTTTTTGGGGCACGGAACTCCCTTCCAAGACAAGGAAGGCCGCTGGTGGTGCACCGCCTTTTTCAACGGCAATGTCCCTCCCCTCGATGACCAAGGCATTCAAACCCGAGACCTGAGCGAGACTGCCCAGACCATCAATCAAAAGGGCACCACCATCGTGCCTTTAGAAGTGAAGATCTTAGAAAATGGGGAGCCTTTCATCCGAGCCAAAGACCCCCGCTATCGCCACCCTGGGCCTGATGAGGCGCAGGAGTTTGGGGAGGAGTAGGGCTTACCATGCGTTGGAAATGACTGTAGTAGAGTCCCACCAGTGATATTGATTGGTGAGGAAGTTTTCATGAATGCCATCTTTAGGAAGTATAGGAACCAGGCTAATGGCCATGTGTTGAGGAGGTAAAAATACCCGTGGCGTCTGTCCACACCCATGGAAATGAGGTCTCATGACCACCGAAGTCGAAGGCCATTCTAACTCTTTATCTCGATAATGGAGAAATAGCCACAAGATATCTCCTGCTCCTATGTTGAAGTAATGGCTCTCACTGTGGTTTTGAACAAAAACTGGGTGTGCCGGAACCATCAAGTTGCGCTTGCTATCCCAAGCTTCCACAACTTGGTGGGTATCGATACGGATGAGTAGGCTGTCTTTTTTGGCTTGCTGAACCTCTTCCCAAAATCCTTCGGGCAAGGGCGCGTCCTCTACCAGTAAGGCTTCCACCCTTAGGTTGTTAGCCCAATGAGCGCCAAAAGTACTAGGAGGAACAAGTTGAATGATTCCCCTATCTACTATTGGCCCTAAATAGAAGATATCGAAATTCTTTCGATAAGAGTCCAGGCTATCGGGGTTTAGCTCCTCCGCCCGATTGGGCTTTTTATATGACCAAGGATTTTCCCTCCGTAAAAAAGGATAGAGCCCATCGGTCAAATACCACTCCGGCATCACCACCTCAGGAAATCCCTTAGGCTCCAGAATTGAACATTCCCCTACCAGGGGAGCCGCAGGCCACAGCATTCTAAAAGGAAACCATAAGCAGGCCAGACCCGCTAGCAGCAGCGAGAAACGAATGAAGATGAATCGCATGTTGTTTTTTATAGGGGACTCCTCGCTGGCGGAGATTCCATAAATAAATCTCTTTTTATCACGCCCCTTATAGATCTTGTAGCAACCGGCTTGCTGTGTTAAACCTTCCTTTGATTGCTGCAATCCCTAGGGGAACATGCTCTGCATTGGCTAAGCCTTCTGAATTAGAGAGGAACGCTGACCTAGATGTAATCCTGGATAGATTTTCCTAATTTCCATTTCCTTTTTACAGCACAGCCACCATGTCTAAGCAATTTCCTAAGTTTCCCTTCTCCTTAGCATTCTATCAAGCTTTTCGAGCGGTCATGACCCTCGTGATGATAGGTCTGTTTTTCTTAGCCATCCAGATGGCCCCAGAGAGTTTTTCCTGGGCTGCCTATAGCGTGCCGTTGATTCCCGTAGCAGTTCCTTTCTTATATCGTTGGCTTTTGGGTGAGGATGAAGCCTATCATTTAGCTTTTTACATACCCTCCGTGTTGTTTTTTTCCATGATCTGGCCCACCTCTGTTTATTGGGTGTTTTGGGGGATGATGGTTAGCTTCTTTTCCGGGGTGATCTGGGTGGAGTATGGGGAATTCCTTAGCGGGATAATCAATATGCTACTCGTGAAACCAATTCAATCTCTTCGAGCCTACCTTTTTAGACCAAAGTCCGAAAAGATCCTCAAGGCCAGACGAATTAAGATAGAAACCAAATTGGCTCAATTGGAAGAAAAGTGGTCTGCCTCGGCCGAGAGGGCCAAAAAGACTAGGGAATACGTGTATTCCGTGGAGGCTGATTTGGCGCACCCCATGCTCTCAGCAGAAAACCGCGCGACGCTGGAACAACTGAAAAGCTCTTTGGATAAGCTAAGAACTCAACAAATGCTGATGAGAGACTTCTTTGCCAAAGCCATGGAGCACTATGAAAGTCAATTGTTCAATCTGGAGCAAAAGAAAAAGAACCAAGAAATCTTGGATTACCTGAAAACCCATCAAAGCCAAGATGCCCTGCGCGATGCAGAAAAAGCCCAGTTAGATTTGGAGTTTGAAGCGGCCATTGACCGTATATCTTCTGAACTTATGCTGGTGGATGTCACCCAGCAAGCTCAAGGAGAGCTATTCAGTGAGGATTTGGCTATAGAGCTTGAAAAGGCAAT
>CAZFPQ010000461.1:0-3766 GCA_964521065.1 uncultured Bacteroidia bacterium
AGCTTCTCGCGCTGTTCCTGGGTGCGCCAGCGGTAGAAGCCGTAGATCGCCCCGGCAAGTAGGAGTAGATAGAGAATTCTGGCGAAGGTAGTCCACCACCAAGGTTGGAGGATGGTGATCTTGAGGCTGATGGGCTCGCTCCAGTAGCCATCGCCGTTCATGGCTTTGACAGAGAAGGTATAGCGGCCTGGAGCAAGATCGAAGAAACTGGCCTCGCGTCGATCCCCAGCATCGATCCAGGATTCATTGCTGGAACCCTGCATGCGGTATTGGTAGCGCACGCCTTCGGGATAGTTGAAGTGGATGCCTCGGTAGCGAATCGTCAGGCTATTTTGGTCGTGGGCGAATTCGTAGCGATCCTCGACGGGGAACCAGCTGAGGTCAAGGAATAGGGTACTGTCTTCGCTTTCAACACTTAGACCTGCAAAGGCCATTTGTGGGGGGATATTATCGGATAGAAGGCTGTCGGGGTGAAAGTGGTAGAGGTGGGTAATGAAATAGGGAATGTCACTTTCCCTTCGCACAATGGTCAAGGTATAGTCATCATGTCTAGTAACGCCACCGTAGACCTCACTTAAAAGAGGTCCTAGCTTTGGTAGCTCAATGGTTTCCCCTGAAATGGGATCGTATGCAAATGCACCCTGATTTCCCATATACCAGATCTTCCCATCCGTAGCTTCATACAAAGTCCCTACCCGGACTGTCTGGTCAATGATTTCATTGGAGATAATCGTCTGAAATCCTTCCTGAGTGACATCAGTTGAAAGGTGGGGGTGAGCTGCCCACAGCTTTCCTTGCGAAGAGATGATCATGTCCGTGAAGAGAAGAAACGAGGGGTAAATCTGTAGGGTATCGAACCCCATTCCGTTCCATCGGAATTGGCCTAAATACCCCATGGATCTTCTAGCCCAAAGGGTATCGGCTCCTTGAGATACAGCATCAATTGTAGATCTTGGGCCATTTTGGTTGTAGAAATCCTCGACATGATACCTTAAACTGGTTACCACCTCATTCCGGTATATATTGAAAACCTTTCCCCCTCGGGGAGAAATTAAGATGGAATCGTTGAGTAGAAAAAAAGTGAAATAACTGGTAACCGGGACGAATCCAAGTTCAGACGCGGGATATTGCTCAACGTTTTCCAGCTCTGGATCTGTAATCAGAATTCGATCTCCATCTGTAAAAACCAGATTCCCATTGGATTGCTCATCCAGTACCTGCCAATTGCTTCCGTCCAAACCCATGGGGCCTTCAGGATAGAGATGTAGCGAATCCTGCGTTGGATAGTAAGTCCCAAGGGTCCGCCTTTTGTTACTGGCAAATGACAGCCACAAGCGACCAGCTCGATCTTTGTAACTTGAGATTGATACGATTGAATCCAGGCCGATATCCGCTAATGCAAAGCCCATAACGGGACTTGGGTCCAGGTGTAGTTTGAGTAAATAATAACCATGAGTCCCAATCCATAAATTCCGGTGGTCATCTATCTCCAGAGATTTGATGCCCCGGAGTTGGCGCTGATCCCCATAAGAAGAAATACGATCTCCATAAAAAGAACTTAAGTTGGGTGTGCCTGCCTCTCCTTCTACTAGAAATGGAGAACTAAGACGGTGTAAACCTCTCTGGCTAGATCCGGCTATCCATAGGTTTCCATCCTCATCTTGTATGAGATGGTCTATCTGGAATGTATGAGGGAGCCCTGTTTGTATAGGAGTGATGGAACCGCTTGCTATATCAAGGATGCCAAGAGTATAGGGGCCTTCATGATATTGGTACCCAACCCAAAAGGAGCTGGAATCCCGATTGCAGAGGGAGATAATGTTGGGGATATCTATGTGGGAAGAATTATCTTCAAAAACCGTTTCAAAACGTACCCCCCCTCCTGCCTGTGGGTTAACTTTCTGTACCCCTCCCGAACCATAGATCCATACTTGCCCTTTTTCATCCATATGGGATTTACAGGTGTGTAATCGAAAGCCTTCCCCATATTTCCAGTTTGTCCATAGAGAATCTATTCGTTTGAGCTCTGCTGTCGGGCCTTCAAATACCTGAACTCCATACCATTCTGGAAGCATGGGCTCGAGTAGGTAGGGGGGATTCCATTCTGGAAGCCAGTCCCCGAAGGCATAAGCATCATTGGTAGAAAAATGGAGGGTGTATGCTCCTTGTGGGAGGTTGAGCAGGGAGGAAAATGAAAGGGCTTTTTCTGTTTCGAGGTATGAGCTACTTGCATCGATGGTCCATACTGTGTCCTCCAAATCGTCAGTGACCCATGCATAATCCAATAAGACAGACTCACTGGAAAATTGTCCCATTCCTGTGATGAGTACCAGTTGGCTGTCTCGGGCTATGGTGAATGTTTTCTCAATTAGGCTGTTATTGGGAACAGACCGAATAGAAGATAAAGGCGGGTTGGTTTGGGAAAGCACATCCAGCTCTGGTTTGATAAAATTTAGGGCTGAAACCGATTGCAATAGGGTAGTTGAGGCAATATCTCCAGCTGGGATGTGGATGAGTCCATTCTGAGCGCCAATCCATATATCTCCCTGTTGATCCTCTGCAATAGTAGAAGCCACACGCCCCATTTCGTTGAGGCTGTCGATATGAAATTTTTGAAAATCTCCGTTAGAAGGATTATACCTGCTAATGGGGCCCCCTTTTGTGGTCATCCATACGTTCCCATTGCGATCACGGTAGAAACCATTAAACTGTCTACCTGCATTCAGCACATTATCTTGCTGTTCAAAGAGCACCAACTCATGTTCTATGCCATCAAAGCGGTATAAGTTCCCTACGTTTTGGAGCCAAAGTTGTCCATCATGGTCCTTCCATAAATGTTCAAAAGATGTATACAGAAATTGATGTATGTCTTTGTAACTCGTAATCTCATGTCCGTTTTCATAGAAGACACGGGGCTGGGATAGAGAGTTATTGGGAAGAAAAAATACCGCAAACATCCCAATAATGGTTGTTTGAAAAGAGATACCGGATGGCAAACGCATGACAGGAGGGGATTAAGGACAACCCCTTCAAGATATGGAAACAAACCGAGTCCTGAAATACGCCACCAAGCTTAACCCGTGACTTCCCTACTTCCGCTCCATCACATCCACGCCAGTCCAGTCCTGAGGAACGCCTTTGCTGCGATAATCCAATGCCTTGGTGAGGAAATACTGAGCGACGAGATCACCCTGCTGAGCCAAAGGCTCAAAACCTTGCAGGGCCAGCTCCATTTTCCCATCAATAAAAGTCTCCAATGCCTCCTGGAAACCACTTTGCTCAGCCTGCTTGAAGGCAGCTAAAGCAGGCCCATCCGCTGCATAGCACTCATAAATCCCCATGGGCTGTTGCCGGCCCTTGACTTGTACCAGACCCAGGTATCGGGTCTGGGCTTGGTTCTCATCACTCAACAAGGCGTAGCTGTCCTCACTCAGCAAGATCTGTGCGCCGTAGTACTTGGTCAGGCCTTCCAAGCGAGCCGCGGTGTTCACCGTATCGGCGATCACGGTTGCATCGGAGCGCTTCTGGTCTCCGATGATGCCCATGATCAGCGGCCCGGTGTGGAGTCCCATGCCTACACGCAGCAATTGACGGTCTTCTGCGGATCGTTGCACATTGTACTCACTGATCGAGCGCTGCATCTCAATGGCGGCCTGCAAAGCATCTGTAGGACTTTGCTGAAACAGCGCCATGATGCCGTCGCCTAGGTATTGATTCACAAAGCCTTGATTCTCTGAAATAATGGGTCCCATCCTGCGTGCGTAGG
>CAZFPQ010000462.1:0-3731 GCA_964521065.1 uncultured Bacteroidia bacterium
GGCAACTGCGCCTCCAGCGCCTCTACGACTTTCTCTACTGGCGAATTTTCTTGCTCCGTAAAACTCCGCATTCGTACCGTGAGCGGAACCATGCGTTCCTCGGGTGGCAAGTTTTCATCCACTAACAGAGGGATCAGTCCCGCATTGATAAGAGAACTTTTGCCGTATCCTGACTTGCCAAAGAGCACCACCAACTTTTCTAGTAGCACCAGGTCGTGTAAGTCCTGAATGTCGCGGTCCCGCCCGAAAAAGAGCTGTTGCTCCGCTGTTTCGAAGGGCTTGACGCCTGGATATCGCCGCCGCAAACTCATAGGCGAACGGCTTTAAGGGTTTCCAGAATGGAATCCACAATCCGGTTGTACTCCACAAGGAGGTCGCGACTGTCGAGGATACCTTTTTCCTTGTTCTCCCGCCAATGGCTAAAGCGCGCCATCAGCAGGGTGGCGGCATGACTGTCCAGTGCCTGGAGCTTTTCCAGCGCCCGATCGATCTCGCCGTTTTGCACGAAGCGCACAATGGCTACCTCAGCATCACCCAGTGGATCGGTTAGAGGCCGGAGCAGGTTGGCTGTCTGACATTGGGTGTAGAGCTGATCCAAAAAGCTCTCATCCGGATCAAGAAACTCGATCTTAAACTGATGTACCAAAAATTCCTGTGTATCGGACGACACGGCCTGCTGGTTGGTGGCGTACTTGGCGGTGGAGCTGCTGCCGCACAGCAAGCGGAGCATCAGCTGGGTGTACCAAAGATCAAATTGGAAACCCACAAAGATGAATAAGCGAATCTTGCTCAGGGCTGCTCTCAGTTTATCAGGCAAGCCCTCAGGATTGGTAGAGCTGGCAATGAGCTGAAAGACGTCCTCATAATCTAAAATGAGAGATTCGTCGTCGTTTTTGCTGCCAAAGAGGTTGTAGATCAGGGGCGCTTCCTGGCTGGGCGCCTCAACCTCCTTGAAGCTTTCCTTGTCCTCTGCACCATCCACCGCCTGTCGCCGGAAGTAGTTGAAACGGTGGCGCAGGCCATGGGTGTAGAAGGTGTCTGATAAATAGGTGTCGGGATTCAGAGATACATAGAGGGGAAACTTCATTGCGGCCAACTGCCGAAAGAGATCTCCTTCGGGCTGCTGCTCCTCAAAGAAAAACCCCACATCCTGGGCTGCATCATTCTTGGCGATCTTATCCTCAAACAGAAATAGCCCTTCTCGTTGGTAGTGATAGGCGACGCTGCCGGCATGTCGGGCCAATAAATGCTGCTCTAGGGCCTGATGCAGGGGCTTGCCCTCCAGCAGACAAGCCTCCGGACCGATCAAGACGGCCGCCTGCTCGCGCTCGAGGTAGCGTAGGATGCGCTGGAAGTTGAGAGGGGATTTCATGGGTTAATCGTGATAGATGGTGCAGTTGGGGAGGAGCGCTTTTATTTTCTGAATTTCTTCTGGGGAAATAGGGTTGCTATCAAGGAAAAGCTCTTGTAACTGAGATAATTGTCCGATTTCCTTAGGAAGGGTGGCTAGGTGATTTCCGCTGAGGTCCAAGCGTTGTAATAGGGTCAATTGTCCGATTTCCTCCGGAAGGGTGATTAGTTGATTGTAGTGTAAAATCAGGTGGCGAAGTTGGGTAAGTTCGGAGATCAATGGCGGGATGTGAGCAATCTCGTACCCTTTGATTTCTAATATCTCTACGTTCTTCATTTCCGCAATCATATCGGGGAGCTTAACCATTGGTGCGTCCGCGCTGACCAATAAACCTGTGCCGCGGTAGACCTCAATAAAGAACCATTCGTAGGAAGAGGAAGTCAGGCGTAGCTTTCCAGGCCAATGAATCAAGGTCTGAAACAAACTAGGGTAGTCCAGTCGAGTATTCCCTCTAAGGTTCAAATTAGAAATAGCTGGAGAAAAGTGGAGTTCTGCAGGAAGCACCTGAATGTCGTTCCAGGATAGGTCTAATCTAGAAAGAGAGGTAAGTGCTGAAACTGATGTGGGAAGGGAGGTCAGTCTATTTTGTTCTAGGTTGAGAGAGGCTAGCCGCTTTAATTCTCCGATTTCAAAGGGTAATTGCTTTAAATTATTTCCGCCAAGATTAAGTGTATGAAGTTGAGTCAAATGTCTAATTTCTACGGGTAATTGAGAAATACCCGTATTATACAAGTCGAGAATTTGAAGATTTCTGAGATTGCCAATTGCAGGAGGAATGACTAAGCTGCCTTCTTGCGCAAAAAACAGGTTCCCGTTTGGTCTAGTTAAACCGCCCATGAATAAGCTACGTAATTGGGTAAGTTGGAGAATTTCAAGAGGAAAAGTTTGAAATGTGCTCCCCCTTAAATTTAGATAAGATAAATGTTGTAGTTGTCCAAAACCCTCAGGTAGTCCACTTAGGTGAGAGCCGTCTAGGTTAAGGAGTTTCAAGTTTTCTAATGCAACAAATTCTGGTGGCAAGCTAATCAGTTGATTGTTTGAAAGGTCAAGCGT
Organism: uncultured Bacteroidia bacterium; assembly: GCA_964521065.1. GTDB lineage: Bacteria > Bacteroidota > Bacteroidia > J057 > J057 > CAYVAP01. Next base: position 2,465 of record CAZFPQ010000462.1, read on the forward strand.
ATGAAGCTTACGTAACTGACCAATGCTGGGAGGTAACGATTTGATTAGCTGTCTATGATCATACAATATTAACTGCTCTTCAACACGGGGATCATCCCAATAGGCTAGGATAACCTTTAGGTTTTGGAAGTCGCCCAAATTATCTGGAAGCCTATCTGGCAATGTTCCATGTAGGTCTAAGGCTTCAGTTTCTGCCTTCAAATCTTCTACCCCTTCCGCCAGTATGTAGGTTTTACCCGCCGTATCTAACAGACACTTTTGCCCATCTATCCTCACTCTCGCAAAGCCATCTCTGGTCGAAAAAGGCGTCGCTTCCTCAAACTCAAACGGAATTACCTCATTACCATTCCGATCAATGAAGCCGTAGCGGTATATTGGGTTATAACCTTCGGGTCGAATGCTTTTCAACGTCAACCCAAACTTCCCCTTATAAAAGTACATCTGGTCCAGTACTAGGTTGGCGACGGCGAGGGCGGAGTCGGTCACCCTCCGCAAGCTATCCGCCACTGCTAGCTGATACTTAAGCGCATTTAGCCGTGCATCCTTGGCCTTGTCCAGCCAGTCGCTGATTTCCGTTTTTTTAGCTGTGCTTTTTGCCAATAGCTTCGCCGCCTCAAATTTCTTGATGGCATCTTCGTAGTCGAGGGCTTCGTAGCGTGTGATGCCGTCGCTGAGGGCGCGTTCGTAGGTGAGGGACTGCGCGGGGAGGAGTAAGGGAAGGCATAGGAGGTAGAAGAGGAAGGCTTTCATGAGAGCGGGCTTGAAGGACAGGAGGGATACAGTTCGATAATACAATGAAGAAAGTGAGGAGGAGAAAAGATGCTTGAAAGTAATATTAGGCCTTCCAGTCCGGTCAAGACCGCTGCCTGCTTGTGATCAGCGTGGCCCAGAATATGCTGAAAGCTGAAGTTTCAGGGAGAGAAGGGGGGGATCATGCACCAAGGAATCACTTTTCGGAGGGCTTCAATTTCAGAGGCGGGGATTAACGTCGCATAGAGGTTAAGAGATCGTAGCTGTTGGAGCTGCCCAAACTCAGGGGGCAAACTCGATATGAAGGTCGCGTAAAGGTTAAGGGATTCGAGCTGTTGAAGTTGTACCAACTCAGCGGGTAAGCTCGTCAGTGAGGTTCTGCTGAGGTCAAGAGATTTTAGCTGTCGCAGCTGTCCAAACTCAGGAGGCAAACTCTCTAGTCGGGCTAAACTAAGGTTAAGGGACTCGAGCTGCTGGAGGTTACCGAATTCTGGGGGTAAACTCTTCAGTGGAGTTT
>CAZFPQ010000463.1:0-3720 GCA_964521065.1 uncultured Bacteroidia bacterium
GCACTGCTGATCTATGGCGGCATTGAGGAAAAAGGCCAACACCGTTGCAGCTGGACCATTGATGGTCATGGAGACCGAGGTCTTGGGGTCGCAGAGGTTGAAACCCGAGTATAGTTTCTTGGCGTCATCTAAGCAGCAAATGCTCACGCCAGAATTTCCAATTTTCCCAAAAATATCGGGGCGGTGATCGGGATCTTCTCCGTACAACGTTACGGAGTCAAAGGCCGTTGACAAACGTTTAGCTGGCATGCCTTCCGACACGTAGTGAAAGCGTTTGTTGGTCCGCTCGGGGCCACCTTCGCCAGCAAACATCCGTGTGGGATCCTCCCCGGCTCGCTTGAAGGGGAATACACCTGCGGTGTAGGGGAATTCGCCGGGAACATTTTCCTGCAAGATCCAGTGTAGGCGATCCCCCCAACCTTCGACTTTGGGCAAGGTGATTTTAGGGATGCGTTGATGAGACAGGCTTTCGGTGAAGGTTTTTACCCGAATTTCCTTGCCCCGTACTTGGTACACGTACTCATCTCCCCGATAAGCCGCGACTTTGGTATCCCAATCTTCCAAGGCCTTTTGATTGGGCTTGTCAAGTTTGAGTTCGACGCCTTGGTAAACTTCCTGCAGCTCTTTGATCAAGCGATCGGCGTCATCTACACCAGTGGCCCGAATGGTATCGATCGATTTTTGGATGGCGTAGAGCTGCTGCGCAATTTCTACCTGGCTTTGTGCCCATTCGTTGTAATCGCGAATGGCCTCGCTGATTTCGGCTAGGTAGCGAACGCGCTTAGGAGGAATGATGTGAATTTTCTCAGTGGGCTCATCGTTGACCAAAAAGCTGGTCCGCAAGTCTGAGTCAGTTTTTTCGGCAATCACGTTCATCACCGCACGATAGAGGCGGTTCATGCCTGGGTCATTGAACTGGGAGGCAATAGTGGCAAAAACCGGCATGTTATCGGGGGATTGGTCCCAAAAGCCGTGGTTGCGTTGGTATTGTTTTTTGACGTCACGCAGGGCATCAAGAGAGCCCCTTTTGTCAAATTTATTCAAGGCAATCAGGTCGGCATAGTCCAACATGTCGATTTTTTCGAGCTGGGTAGCCGCTCCGTATTCTGGGGTCATCACGTAGAGGGAGGCATCGCTGTAGTCGATGATCTCCGTATCAGACTGCCCGATGCCGGAGGTTTCCAGGATGATGAGGTCAAATTGAGCAGCCTTGAGGATGTTGAGGACCTCTGGAATGTGGCGACTCAGGGCGAGGTTAGATTGACGGGTAGCCAAGGAGCGCATGTAGACCCGTTCGTGGTTCACCGCATTCATGCGAATACGGTCACCCAAGAGGGCACCCCCCGTTTTGCGCTTAGAGGGATCTACCGATACGATGGCGATGTGCTTGTCTTCAAAGTCCATTAGGAAGCGACGTACCAGTTCGTCCACAAGCGAGCTTTTTCCCGCTCCACCAGTTCCGGTAATTCCTAGTACGGGTGGGTGGGGCAGGCCTTCCAATCGCTGATGAACCTCCTCCATGATGGGTTCCACCAACTCGGGAACATTTTCCACTGCTGAGATCAGGCGAGCGGTAGCTCGGCTGCTGATGCGTTGTTTGACGTGGTGCAAGACCGCCGTGCCATTGCTAGCAACTTGACTGAGGTTGCCGTAAGCTTCATCCATGGCTTGTTTCCACCGGTCAACCGACAGGTTTCCAGTAGGAAAGTCGGCTTGCTGGAGCAGGTCATTGATCATGCCTTGTAGCCCCATCTCTCTGCCGTCGTCGGGAGAATAAATGCGGGTAATGCCATAGGCATGGAGTTCTTCGGCCTCCTCGGGTAGGATGGTACCTCCGCCCCCACCAAATAGTTTGATGTGGCCACAGTTGCGCTCCTGCAACAAATCATACATGTACTTGAAAAACTCCACATGACCTCCTTGATAGGAGGTGATGGCGATGCCTTGGGCATCCTCTTGGATCGCGGTGTTCACGATTTCCTCTGCCGAGCGGTTGTGCCCTAGGTGGATGACCTCCGCTCCTGAAGCTTGGAGGATGCGACGCATGATGTTGATAGCAGCATCATGTCCATCAAAAAGAGAAGCAGCGGTGACCAGACGAACTTTGTGCTGTGGAGTATATGAAGTAGCCATGATGTTAAGACGTTGAGAGGCTGAGATCGATATGGAGGGAAGTTGGATGGAGATAAAGCCATGTTTGGCTCATCCACAGTTCTTCGCGCAGCCTCTTTTCGGCAAAATTACATAGACAAGAACGTGAGGGCAAGAAAAAAGTTAACGAATGGTCGTTAGGGGATGCGTATCTACCTCATCGCTGGATTTACTCCAATGCCTGGTAGGTTTGAATAGAGCTAGAGGTTCTATGTAAAAGCGTAAGTAGGGCTTATGCAATTCGTATAGTTAGAAGGGTATTTGCTATACATTTTGCATAATTCTCTTGGTCAACTCATTTTATCTTGCCAGGGTTTTTCCCATAGATTTGTATACACGAGGTGCCGTTATACTTTCTTCATCTGATTTGTTTATCGAGCAATTGGCCCCACGGGAGCAAATATTAATTCTTTCTTGCTATTCTACCCCATGAGGAATGCTGATTGACGTAGGTGGAACGAGGGTTCTGATGAGATAGGAAAATGCTAAAGCAGGTTGGAGCACGATCCTTGTGAATGACACTTCTCTTGGCTTCGGTTACAAAATTCTTATAGGCTCCTTTGCTGAGCAGTAGTAAATCAAATACTCTTCTCCTCTCCCGCGAGGACTAAAACTTGCTGATACAAACTGTCGCTGATATAAAACCGAGCTTCTTGGATGAGTCGATCCATGATTGGTTGCACAGTGGCAATATATCCTTCTGATTTTGCTTCCAATAGGATGCCTAAGATACCAATGTGAGTGAGTAGAAACCTGTCAGCGACGCTACGTCCTCGGCGCTCATCAAGGAGTAACAGGGCTTCGTCAGTTTGCTCTAAAGCCAACCCAATAGCTTCAGCTTCCCCCAGGTCAATTTCATCAAGCAGGGTTTGGATGAACGATTGATTTTGGCAAGCGATCACTTCTATCCAATCTGCCTCCGCGATCTCAGTAGCACCAGGCTGACCATTACCTTCAATGACTACTTCTTGAAAGACTGCCTTGGGAATGACAACTTCCTGAAAGAGTTGTGGTAGTAAATGTAGGTGTTCAACTCGCGCAAGGTTGATGATAATGGAGGTATCGCTAATAATAATCATTGACCACGAAGCTTACGCCACTTCTTCAGGGCGGCTAAATCTCCCTCAAGATCATATTGAATGGGTATTTTCCGATCCGCTAGTGCTTGCTGAAATTGCATGCGATGTACTCCTGCAATGCGGGCGGCTTTAGCTAGGGAAACTCGCTCTTGTTGGTACAGCATTAGGGCTACATCAAGTAGAAAGGGTTCTACCCCGTAGCCTGGTTGGCCAAAGATTTCATCAGGAATGTTGATCTGCATAACCTATGGTTTCTAACTGAAGATACGAGTTTGCTAGGAAAATGCTGCATTTGTGTATTAAAGGTGGTGTTTGTGATCTTCATAATATGGTTCTCCAATAAAAAATCAGGAAGCAGTAGAGTAATAGAGTGTAGACCTATGCCTTGGGTCAGTAGACTAGCAGAATCGCTTAGGAGTCGCAAGGGGGGCAGGCAGAATATGGATCAATATCCCATTTATGCTAACTTCTAAGCGTGAATAAAGAAGTT
>CAZFPQ010000464.1:0-3697 GCA_964521065.1 uncultured Bacteroidia bacterium
ATACGTATACCGCTGCCCCAAAACTGGTGGCATTGGTAGAAACCAGCCGCCACCCCTCTGCAGCGTTTTTGTCTAGTTTTTCCTGGATTTCTTTGGTGGATTTTTTGAGAATATGCTCTGAATCCAAGGTAACCTTTGAATAATAAATCATCGATTCAACTTTGTACTGAGGCATGAAGGCAAAAATTTAGCGTTGTGATTGTATGATAAGAAAATAGCTACCTAGAACCTGATTCAGAAAAAGTTCTATGGCAGTTCTGCGTTTTAAGACATCAAAGCTTCACCAGTTTTTCTGCCGCCAAGGCCAAGGTTTCATCCTCTTTGGCAAAGCAGAAACGAACAGTCTGGTTATCCACGCTAGTTTGGTAAAAGGCAGAGACGGGGATGGCCGCCACTCCAACATCGGTCGTCAGCCAGCGGGCAAAGTCGTCCTCAGACATGTCAGCAATCCCCTCATAACTCATCAATTGAAAGTAGGTTCCCCGACATGGGATGGGGCGGAAACTGCTCCCTTTCATCAAGTCTAGAAACAGGTCTCGTTTGGCCTGGTAAAATTGTTTGAGATCTAGGATTTCGGCTTGGCCCTCTCGCAGATAGCGAGCCAAAGCATGCTGAAAGGGAGTCGGCACAGAGAATACGGCGAACTGGTGAACCTTGCGAAATTCATAGGTAAAAGGCGCCGGAGCCAAGAGGTAGCCTACTTTCCAACCGGTGGTGTGCAGGGTTTTGCCAAAAGAAGAAATCACTAGGCTACGAGTTTTAAGAGTCGGGTGACCGCTTAAGCTGAGGTGAGGCTTTCCGTCAAAGATGATGTGCTCATATACTTCATCTCCGATGAGAAGTAAATTTGGAAATTCTTCGATCAAGAGAGCCAAGGTGTCCAAATCCTCTTGGGTCAAAACTGCTCCGGTAGGATTGTGAGGGCTATTGATGATGATGGCCTTAGTCCGAGGAGAAAGCGCGTCTCTCACCCGGCCCCAATCTATTCGATAGTCAGGCAGAGACAAAGGAATAGGTTTGGCTACGCCTCCATGAAGCTCGATATTGGGTTGGTACGCGTCATAAGCTGGCTCGAAAATGATCACTTCATCTCCAGGGTGAACGAAGGTCGCCAAGGCAACCGACAAGGCCTCCGTAGCTCCCGAAGTGATGGTAACTTCTGTATCAGGGTCATAGGTAGCACCGTAAAGGCGCTGCTGCAAGCTAGCCACCTCCTCCCTCAAAGCAGGCAAGCCTGGCATGGGAGCGTATTGGTTATGCCCGGCCAGCATGGCCTCGTGTACCCACTCAATCAGCCTAGGATCTCCGCCAAAGTCCGGAAAGCCTTGGGAAAGATTGATGGCTCCGTGTTTACGGGCCAGCGCTGACATCACGGTAAAGATGGTGGTCCCTACTCGGGGCAGTTTTGAAACAGGGAGTCGATCTAGGTTCATTGATCCCATGGCGCATTTTTGTATCTTCCAGCCCTCAAAATAACAAACCTTAACTCAATCCCCATGCGGTCTTCTTCCCTAGCTCGCCTTTGGTCTCTGAGCCCCTACTCCCTCCTCGCCTTACTCTCCCTTAGTTTGGTCGCTTGTAAGCCTGATGGCTTCATCAATAAAGTGAAGTACGAAGGCGAAAAGTATGTCAATACCTGCACCACTTTTCAAACCGAAGTCCAGGAAATCATCGATCGAAACCAAGCCGGGGAAGAGTTGACTGTAAGCAAGTACAACAACACCGAATTTGACTTTTTCTATCTTGAGGGAGGGCAATATGAACTAAAGGAGGACACCCTATATTTCAGGCTCAACAAAGACCTCACCTACCAGCAGTACCTAGATGAATCGGTGGCCATTGCGGTATTAGCTGCCTATCAAAGCGTAGAAGGACTTCAAGACCTAGAGCAAGACCAATCCGGGCAACTTGCTCCTCTCTTTATCGATGAGGCTTATTTCCAGTCTAACTATAACAACCTCTACCTACTGTATAAAATACCCCTAGGGGGTGCCAACCTGGCTGGCAAACAACTTTCCTTGAGCTTTGCCATCGCGGAATTTGGCAAAGATGGCCAACTGGAAGGCTACTTTTGCGAGAGTGACCAAACTCCTTTTGGCATCATTGAAGCTGCTTGCTGCGGCGCTGAACCTTGGCAGACATCGACCCTCCCCACCGTAGTAGCTACCCCGACCGTGGATGTACAACCCCAGACCTTCGTTTACAGCGGCTTTACTGGAACCATCGACGTACTCTTCCGCGTCAACTCGACAGATTTAGGTGATGATTCTACCTTTTCAGTAGGCCTGATTCAAAACTACATTGACCTGTATCAGAAGAGCGAATACGGCGTAGACAAATTGGCCCTCTACGGATACGCATCTCCTCCAGGCCGAGAATCCTATAATCAAAAGCTCTCCCAGCGCCGGGCCGACGCCATGAAGCAAGGCCTCATGGACCTGAACTTGAGTCTAAACGATGAAGATATTTTTGCAAAAGGATATGGAGAAGACTGGGAGCGGGTCAACCTCATGATTCTGGGATCTTCCTTTGATGATGAGCAAAAAGCTGCCATCAGCGCCATTACCGAGGACACCACTCAGAGTGTGGATGACAGGGAAAAAGCCCTGCGCCGTCTGCCTTACTTCGATCAGTTAAGAGAAGAAATCTTAGGTCCCGCTCGTCATACCTTGGCGACCATGCGCTTCGACTATGGGGGAGGGGTTCCAACCTTGGAAGTCTATCGGGATCGCCTGCCTTTGGCCTCAAAAGAACTGCAAGACGTGGCCAATCAGGTCTTTCGGGTGACTCCCTATCACCTGTCCAGCAATCCTAGTCAATCATATGCGACCCTCGAAAAGGTGCTGACCCGCACGGCTTCACCAGAACTATACGCCATTCGCGCTACCTATAAACTGAACCAAGGTGACATAGCTGGTGGGTTGGAAGACCTAGAGCAAGCCAGTCGATTCCGCGGCCCAGCCGCTGAGACCTACCAGCGCTCTATCCAGGAGTTCAAAGTCTTGCTGGCCGAGGACTATGATGCCGCAGAAAAGAAAAGCCTGCTCAGCGACTATCAAGGCCTCGTGGAAGCTAACCCTGCTGACGCCACCTTGAAGGGAAATTATGCCGTATTGATGGAGAAAGTAGGCCTAGTAAGTGCTACAGACGCCGTCTATGAAGAGTTGATGCAAGGCAATAGTTCAGCATCATTGCTCAACAACCGTGGTGTAGCTCGCCTAAAAGCTTACCGACTGAGTGAAGCGGAAGCAGACTTTCAAGCTGCCATTGCCGATAACCCAGACCTGGCCGAGCCCTATTTTAACCTTGCGGCCGTTTACGCCTATCGCGGCTTACCCCGTAAGGTGGTAGAGAACCTTGATTTGGCCTTGGCCAAAAACCCAGATCTAAAAGAAGAGCTACTCAACAACCCGGTCTTTTCCGTGGTCAGCGAGGACAGCCGATTTGATAAATATCGGAGCGAAGAGTAGTGATTCTGGTCGGGATGACTCGCGTTCCAGCCCCTCAAGCAAGAAATCCCGACCAGCTTTATCTTGTTTAGTAGAGTTAAGGGCTTTGCCTAAAGCATTCTTATCGCGGCGTTGGGCTGCATTTGGTGGACCGGGGCGGCTTCGCGCAAGGGCCTAAAATGCAGAAGTTTTTTGCTTACTTTTTTTGTAGGGAAGCAAATTGAAAGCTAATAATTAGTTTAGCGATG